>NZ_JAMYME010000003.1:0-332434 GCF_040318345.1 Mesorhizobium sp. M1169
GGTCAACTGGGTGGAAGATAACATCGAGGAGACGCTGAGCTTCTATCGGCTGCCGCTAGCTCACCACAAGCACATGAAGTCGACGAACATGCTGGAGCGGCTGAACCAGGAGATCAAGCGGCGCACCCTGGTCGTTCGCATCTTCCCCAACCCGCGGAGCTGTCTGCGGCTGGTTCGGGCATTGGCGGTGGAGATCCACGAGAACTGGCTCGAGGCGACCCGCTACCTCAACATGGATCATCTGCGCGAGCACAAGAAGGAGAGCCTGAGGGCCTTGGCCGCCTGAGCACCGTCATGTGTCCGCCGCTCCGCTAAACACGGGGGCTGCGCGGCGGACACGCCGACGTCAACGCAATGCCACGCCATTTTGCAGAACTTGACGCACACAACTGCTATGACGGCACTCCGTCCAACACCCCTCAACCGTCTCGGCGCTGCGCGCCGATCCACCTTCTCCCACAAGGGGAGAAGGAAGAGGCGCGCGCCTCGCCTTCACTTGCCAACTCCGGCTCTTCTATCCTATTCTTCCCGCTAAAATAATTTCACACACAGGCAAACTTGTTTCTCGAAACCAAGGTTGAGATGAGCCAGTCGCCCTACCCCGCCGTCGTCGCCGGACCGCCCCGGCCGAGCCTGATCCTGCGGCCAGGCCAGATTACGCTGCCGGCCGGGATGGAGCGCTACTCGGTTCAGGGCAATGGCGCGGTGCTGATCGAGGTCGAGGCCGGCGACATTGTCACCGTGCGCGATGTCGAGGGCGGGCAGGCCTGCGAGCTGCTGGCATGGGACAGCAGCAACGCGACCGATCCCGGCATTCTCAGCGAGAAATCGAACAGCAATGCCGCCGGCATCAAGGCGCTGCTGGCCGAAGGCGACGACAGCCTCGCATCCTTGCGCCGGGGGCTCGAGCGGCGCCAGGTGCAGCTCGACCAGGCGAAGGCGGTTCGCGTTTTCGGCGGCGCCACCCCTGCCGGTACCGAACAGGCTTTTACCGTCGCCCGCGATGGGTCGATGCTGATTGCCGCGCCCGGCGGGCCGATGCTGGTCGACGGCCACGATACGGCGACGCCGCTTAGCGTCATCGTCCGCCGCGCCACCATCCGCCCAGCAGCGAAATCCAGGCTTGCCGACCCGCTGGCCGATCCCGTGCTCGACCTGCGCGTCCATTCGGCGACGGCGGAGGCCTACTTCGTCAAGGCGGGCGACTATCTGCAGATCATCGATGTCGACGGGCGCCAATGCACCGACTTTCAGTGCTTTTCGGCGCGCAAGCTGGACAGGGGCCGCGATCATCCGCTCGACGTGACGACGACGCGCACGCTGATGGGTTCGAGCTATCCGATGCCCGGTCTGCACTCAAAATACTACGACCAGGACATGGAGCCGCTGGTCGAGGTTGTGCAGGACACTTGCGGCCGCCACGATGCATTCGCGCTCGCCTGCGCGGCCAAATATTACGACGACATCGGTTATCCCGGCCATCCCAACTGCTCGGAGAATTTCAACCGCGCGCTGGCCGACAAGGGTGTCACGCCTCGCGCCGGCTGGATGGCGATCAACTTCTTCTTCAACACGGCCATCGACGCGCATGGCGTCGTGGTGTCGGACGAGCCGTGGTCGCGGCCGGGCGACTATGTGCTACTCAAGGCGCTCACGGACATCGTCTGCGTCTCGTCCGCCTGCCCCGACGATACGACGCCGGCCAATGGCTGGAACCTGACCGACATCCATGTGCGAACCTATCCCGGCCAGCACAAATTCTCGCGAGCGATCGCCAGACGCATGACGCCCGATTCGGAACCGAAAATGACCCGCGAGACCGCCTTTCATTCGAGCTTTGCCAAGCACACCCGCAACTTCGTCGAGTACAAGGGCTATTGGCTCGCCAATTCCTTCGCCAAGCAAGGCCCGATCGATGAATACTGGGCCTGCCGGCAGGACGCCGTGATCATGGACCTGTCGCCGCTGCGCAAGTTCGAGGTCACCGGGCCGGACTCCGAGGCGCTGCTGCAATACACGCTGACCCGCGACATCAAGAAGCTCGGCGTCGGCCAGGTCGTCTATTCCGCCATGTGCTACGAGCATGGCGGCATGATCGACGACGGCACGCTGCTCAGGCTCGGCAAGGATAATTTCCGCTGGGTCGGCGGCGACGATCTATCCGGCGAATGGCTGCGGGAAACGGCGCAAAAACTCGGCCTCACCGTGCTGGTGCGCTCCTCGACCGACCAGATGCACAATGTTGCCGTGCAGGGGCCGAAAAGCCGCGACATCCTGCGGCAGATCATCTGGACCTCGCCGCTGCAGCCGTCGATCGACGAGCTCGAATGGTTCCGTTTCGCCGTCGCCCGCATCGGCGGCGGCAACGGCATTCCGGTCGTTGTCTCGCGCACCGGCTACACCGGCGAGCTCGGCTACGAGATCTGGTGCCATCCGCGCGACGCCGAAAAGGTGTTCGACGCGATCTGGCAGGCCGGCCAACCGCACGGCCTGAAGCCGATGGGGCTGCAGGCGCTCGATATGGTGCGCATCGAGGCCGGGCTGATCTTTGCTGCTCACGAGTTTTCCGACCAGACGGATCCGTTCGAGGCCGGCATCGGCTTCACCGTACCGCTGAAGACCAAGAGCGACGATTTCATCGGCCGCGAGGCACTGATCCGGCGCAAGGAAAACCCGCAGAAGAAGCTGGTCGGCCTCGACATCGACGCCAATGTCGCCGTCGGCCACGGCGATTGCGTGCATATCGGCCGGGCGCAGATCGGCGTCGTCACCTCCGGCATGCGTTCGCCGGTGCTGAACAAGACCATCGCGTTGGCCAGGCTCGACGTCACGCATTCGGCGATCGGCACCGAGGTCGAGATAGGCAAGCTCGATGGTCACAGCAAGCGGCTGCCGGCGCGCGTCGTCGCCTTCGCCCATTACGACCCGCAAAAGACCAGGCCGCGCTCCTGACCGATGCTTCCTGGTTCTTCCCTTCTCCCACAAGCGCAATGTGCACAGCGTCACAAAGCGCTTGACGTGAAAGCCCGTTGGGTCAATCTTCACTGCTAAGAAAAAAATACTACTGAGCGGAAAACGCCTGGGGTCGTTCAACGTGAGCGTCGATGACGCCTCGCGAGATTGCGGCTGTTGCCGATGGGGAACATCAAAAATGGGGAATCCACGTAAATGAGCACGATAGTCACCACCTTGGTGCCGCCTGCCGAAGGGCAGCTGCACCGGAACATCGACTGGCGCGGCGCCTTCTGGGTGGCAAGCGGCGTTCCGGCCCTTGTCCTGTTTTCGATCGGCGGCATCGCCGGCACCACCGGAACACTGGCCTTCCTGATCTGGGCCGTATCCATGGTCATGGGCTTCCTGCAGTCCTTCACCTATGCGGAAATCGCCGGGCTGTTCCCGAACAAATCCGGCGGCGCCTCGGTCTACGGCGCCACCGCGTGGCTGCGCTATTCGAAATTCATTGCGCCGCTTTCGGTGTGGTGCAACTGGTTCGCCTGGTCGCCGGTCCTGTCGCTCGGCTGCTCGATCGCCGCCGCCTATATCCTCAACGCACTGGCGCCGGTGCCGCTGTTCACCGACACGTCGCCGGAGGTCGCCGCCTATATCGCGGCCCATGCCGGAACCAGCGCCGCCGACGCCATCACCGCGGTCACCGCGGCGGCGACGCCGGCGATCCGTAACTGGACGCTCTACGGTCACACGCTTGGCCCGGTTTCCTTCACCTTCAACGCCACCTTCTTCATCGGCGCGGTGCTGATGCTGATCATCTTCTCGATCCAGCATCGCGGCATCCTGGGCACGGCCAACGTGCAGAAATATATCGGCCTGCTGGTCATCATCCCGATGCTGATCGTCGGCGTGGTACCGATCGTCACCGGCCAGATCAACTGGGCAAACTTCTCGCCGCTGGTGCCGCTCGCGGCAGCCTATGCGCCGGAGCCCGGCGCGTGGAACATCGCCGGCTGGACGCTGGTGCTCGGCGGCATGTTCATCGCGGCGTGGTCGACCTACGGCTTCGAGACCGCGGTCTGCTACACCTCCGAGTTCAAAAACCCGGGCACCGATACCTTCAAGGCGATCTTCTATTCCGGCCTGTTGTGCATGCTGCTGTTCATCCTGGTGCCGTTCACCTTCCAGGGCGTGCTCGGCTTGAACGGCATGCTGGCGACGCCGATCGTCGACGGCTCCGGCGTTGCCGATGCGCTGGCCGGTATGGTCGGCGGCGGACAGCTGATCCACAGCCTGCTGGTGATGCTGATGATCCTGGCGCTGGTGCTCTGCATCATGACGGCAATGGCCGGCTCCTCGCGCACGCTCTATCAAGGTTCGGTCGACGGCTGGCTGCCGCGCTATCTCAGCCATGTCAACGAGCACGGCGCCCCGACGCGGGCGATGTGGACCGACCTGATCTTCAACCTGATCGTGCTGGCCATCGCTTCGGCCGACGCAACGAGCTTCTTCTTCATCCTCGCGGTGTCGAATTGCGGCTACATCATCTTCAACTTCCTCAATCTCAATGCCGGCTGGATCCACCGCATCGACAATGGCCACATCGCGCGGCCATGGAAGGCGCCGAGCTGGCTGCTCGGCCTCGGCGCGATCTTTGCCTACGTCAACGCGGTCTTCATGGGCGCCGGAGCCAAGGTCTGGAACCCGATGGCATTGTGGGCCGGGCTGATCACGGCAGCCTTGATCATCCCGGTGTTCTGCTTCCGGCATTACATCCAGGACAAGGGCAAATTCCCCGACCACATGCTGGCCGATCTCGGCATGAGCTCGTCCGACCTTGCGGTGAAAAAGGCGGGGATGCTGCCCTATCTGACGCTCGTCGCCGGCGTCGTGGTGATGCTGCTCGCCAACTGGCTGTTCGTCATCTGACGGCTTGCCTTGAGGGATCGGGCGCGCAAGGCGCGCTCGGTCCCTGCATTTTGTTCTTGCTTTGTGCCGGCAGCTATGCTACTAATCTTCGTATGGTGCTGATTCGCCCTGAGACCCGCCGCTGAGGCGGGTTTTTCTTTTTAGGGGCTATTCGGCAGCGGTGCCGGCGCGGGAGCGACCGCCAAGCGCTGCACCGATATCCTCGAGCACCTGTCCGACGCGCGCCAGGATCGTCTCGGACGCAAGCACGCCGTCGATGAAATCCCTGTCCGAAGCGTAGATCGCGGTCGGCAGCGTAAAGGCCTCGAAGAAGCCGAACAGCGGCCTCAGCTGGTGCTCGATGATCAGCGCATGCCGGTCGCCGCCGCCGGTCGCCAGCAGCACCACCGGCTTGCCCCTGAGCGCCGTCGGGTCGACAAGATCGAAGAAGTGTTTGAACAGGCCGGTATAGCTGCCCTTGTAGGTGGGCGAGCCAACGACGAGCACGTCCGCCGTGACGACGCGCTTGAGGATATCGCCCGCTTGCGCATCCAGTTCACGCGCCCATTTGGCGCCACCGAGGCTGGGGCCGAGGTCGACGACGTCATGCGTGCTGGCGGCCAGGCCATATCTGCCGGCTACCTCGTGCACGATACGATCGACGAAGCCGCGCGTCTTGGACGGCCGGGTAAAATTGCCTGAGAAACCGACAACGGCCGGATTGGTCATGATGCAAAGCCCTCGCGATGATTTCGGGCTGCCAGCCCGCTGCTCATGACCCTATGGACATTCGGACCGAACGAAAAGAACGGATGCTTGCCGCGGTCTAAAATCATTACCGGTTCTAACCAGCTTTGCGGATCGCTGCCGTCTCAGGTTGGAAGAACCGGTTTGGCGGCCGCTTCAGGCCAAGATTTTCGCGCAGGGTCGATCCTTCGTATTCGCTCCTGAAAATGCCGCGCCGCTGCAATTCGGGCACGATTTTCTCGACGAAATCATCCAATCCGGCGGGAAGATAGGGGAACATGACGTTGAACCCGTCCGAGCCTTCGGTGACCAGCCATTCCTCCATCTCGTCGGCGATGGTTTTCGAAGTGCCGACGAAGGCAAGACCGGAATAGCCGCCCAGCCGCTGCGCAAGCTGCCTGACGGTCAGGTTTTCCTTGCGCGCCAGTTCGATGACGCGCTCGCGGCCGCTCTTGCTGGCGTTGCTTTCCGGGATTTCGGGCAAGACTGAATCCGGATCGAACCGCGACGCGTCGTGGCCGAGCGCGATCGACAGCGAGGCGACGCCGCTCTCGTAGTAGACGAGGCTGTCGAGCTTGGCCCGCTTCGTCTGCGCCTCCTCGACGGTCTCGCCGACAATGACGAAGGCGCCGGGCAGGATCTTGATGTCGTCGCGCGACCGGCCAAGTTTTTGCGCACGTCCCTTGACGTCGGCAAAGAAGCGCTGCCCCGAGGCGAGATCGGCATGGGCGGCGAAGATCACCTCGGCCGTTTCCGCCGCGAGCTGCCGTCCGGCCTCCGACGCGCCGGCCTGCACGATGACCGGCCAGCCCTGCACCGGCCGCGCGATATTGAGCGGTCCCCGCACCGAAAGATATTCGCCCTTATGGTCGAGCACATGCAGCTTCGCCGGATCGAAATAGAGCCCGCTTTCGGCGTCGCGGATGAAGGCATCGTCGGCAAAACTGTCCCACAGGCCGGTGACGACATCGTAAAACTCCCGCGCCCGGCGATAGCGCTCGTCGTGCTCGACATGCTCGTCGAGGCCGAAATTCAGCGCGGCGTCGGGATTGGATGTGGTGACGATATTCCAGCCGGCGCGCCCGCCGCTGATATGGTCGAGAGAGGCGAAACGACGGGCGATGTGGTACGGCGCGTCGAACGTCGTCGAGGCGGTTGCGATCAGCCCGATACGATCGGTGACGGCGGCAAGCGCCGACAACAGCGTGAACGGCTCGAAGGACGTGACCGTGTGGCTGCGCCGCAGCGCCTCGATCGGCATGTTGAGCACGGCCAGGTGGTCGGCCATGAAGAAGGCGTCGAACTTTGCCGCTTCCAGCCTTTGCGCGAAGTGCTTGAGATGCGCGAAATTGAAGTTGGCGTCGGGATAGGCGCCCGGGTAGCGCCAGGCGCCGGTATGAAGGCTGACGGGCCGCATGAAAGCGCCAAGCCGCAATTGTCGATTTTCTGCCATGGAAAAACGCACCGATGACGACGAGCGTAACGCTCCAATTGCTCGAGCATGGGATGGCTTTGCGGCCATGGGAAGGAATTCTGTTTTGCAAAACCGGCGTCGGGGAGCATTTTTTGTGCGGGCGGCGGACCGATCAATCGATCTTGATGAACACGCCCTTGGTGTTAAGATATTCGGCGAGGTGCTCGGCGCCGCCCTCGCGGCCGTAGCCGCTCATCTTGTAGCCGCCGAAGGGCACGGCCGGATCGATGGCGTGATAGGTATTGACCCAGACCGAGCCGGCGCGGATCTTGCGCGACAGCTGGTGGGCGGTGGCGAGATTTTGGGTGAAGACCCCTGCAGCCAGGCCGTAAGGCGTGTTGTTGGCCCGCTCGACTGCCTCGTCCAGCGTATCGAACGGCAAGGCTGAAATCACCGGCCCGAAGATCTCCTCACGGGCGATCTTCATGTCGTCCGAGACGCCGGCAAAGACGGTCGGCGCGACGAAATTGCCCGCGCCAAGCGCGCCTTCCACAAGCCGGGTGCCTCCGGTGACGAGTTTCGCCCCTTCCGCGGTGCCGGCCTCGAGGTAACCGGTGACCCGTTGCAGCTGCTTTTCGGAGACGAGCGGACCGATCTCGGTCGCCGGGTCGATGCCGTCGCCGACCCTGAGACCCTTGGCGTATGCCGCGAGCCGCTCGACGAACTCGTCATGGACGGGCCGTTCGACGAAAAGGCGCGAACCGGCGATGCAGATCTGGCCGGAATTGGCGAACACCGACATCGCCGCCACCGGCACCGCCTTGTCGAGATCGGCATCGGCGCAGACGATGACCGGCGACTTGCCGCCGAGCTCCAGCGAGACGCGCTTGAGATTGCCGGCCGAGGCCCGCACGATCGACTGGCCGGTCGCCGTCGAGCCGGTGAAGACGATCTTGTCGACGCCCATATGCTCGGCGAGTGCGGCACCTGCCTCGGTGCCGGTGCCGGTGACGATGTTGACGACGCCTTCCGGAACGCCGGCCTCGTTCATGATGTCGGCGATCAAAAGCGGCGTCAGCGGCGCCTCTTCCGATGGTTTCAGCACGATGGTGCAGCCGGTCGCCAGCGCCGGGCCGATCTTCCAGATCGACGCCGCCGTTGGCGCGTTCCAGGGAATGATGGCGCCGACGACGCCGACCGGCTCCTTGCGGGTGAAAGAGACGATTTCGCCGGGCAGCGAGTTGTCGATCGTCTCGCCGTGCAGCGCCGTCGCCATGCCGGCATAGTAGCGCAGCATGCCGATGACCCGGTTGCGATTGGCGCGGGTGCGTATGATCGGCATGCCCATGTCGGTGGTGTCGGAGCGGCTGATCTCTTCCCAGTGCTTTTCGAAGAGGTCGGCGATCCTCAGCAGCAGCACCTGGCGCTCATAAGGCTTGAACCGGCTCCACGGGCCCTCGAACGCCTTGCGCGCAGCAGTCACCGCTAAGTCGATGTCCTGGCGGTCGGCGCGCGGCACCGTGGCGATGACCGCGCCGGTGGCGGGATTGCGGCTCTCCGTGGTCCGACCGGAGCGGGCATCGACCCAGCCGCCGCCGATGAACATCCGGCGATGGCGCCCGTCGATCGGCAGCCGCAGCGGTGCCTTTGTCTGAGCTATGGTCATGACTGTCCTCCAACCACGCGCTAGTCTTAATAGCGGTGTCGTCCTGTGTTCGGTAGCGAATTTGTCACCACCCAACGGGCGTCAATGGCATGCCGCTTGTTTATTGACGTTCAGCACTTATGTAGGTATCACCATGATAGATGAAGCACCGGAAGGAATGCCATAGAAGGGGGATTTGTGACGATCACGCAACCTTGGGATGCCGGCCGTGCGACGATTGAAATAAGATCTATCGCGAGAAATCTGAAACTAAACATCTCGTACAAGCTGCATGCGCAGGATCGGCTTTCCGAACGCGGCTTGATCATGTCTGATGTGCTGCATGCGCTCAAGTTTGGAAATGTGTACCAACCACCTGTGCCCGCAACCCGGCCGGGTCATTTCCGTTATCGCGTGGAGTGCAAGACACCGAACAGCGGGAGTCGATCCATCGGGGTCGTTATCATCCCTTCCAAGAACGGATGTCTCGTCAAAGTTATTTCGGTCATGTGGATCGATGAGTTCGAGCGAAAAGCGGGCTCGATAATTGGAGTTGAAGCTGATGAATAACGCACACCACTACACAGAAAGCGGTCTGCTCAACGTTTACATCGAAGGCATCGCCGTTGAGGTGGATGACGATGGCGACGACATCATCACGATTCCTGCTGTGAATGAACTGCATCAAGTAATCGCGCTTGGGATCGTAAGCCATGCCAAGGGCATGAGCGGGGACGAGCTTCGTTTCCTGCGCTCCGAAATGGGTCTGACCCAAGCTGAATTGGCCGCCATGGTCCACCGTGACAAGCAGTCGATTGGCCGATGGGAGCGCAACGAAATCGACATTGACAGCTCGGCTGAGGCCCTGGTGCGTCGTTTGGCAATCGAAAAGCTGGGGCTGCCTGTTGACGCGGGAATCGATGAGTTGTCGCGTCGGAGCGTTCCTACCGCGGACGAGCAACCGATCAAAATACAGAAAATGAATAACGATGCTCGGCCGTACGAACTGATTGCGGCCTGACCCGACCCTGATAACCCCGCCTCGGCGGGGTTATCTATGGAAGACGTTCGCTCGACCGCTATTCGGCCGCCAGGGCCAGTTGCGGCCTTTCGTTCTTTTCTTCCGTCTCGGCCGGCTGCTCCACCACCTTCTTGGGCTCCCTGCCGAAGAACAGCGCATAGGCTGCCGGCAGGACAAGGATGGTCAGCACCGTGGCGACGAGAATGCCGCCCATCATGGCGTAGGCGAGCGGCCCCCAGAAGACGCCACGCGAGATCGGGATCAGCGCCAGCACCGCCGTCAGCGCCGTCAGCACGATCGGCCGGAACCGGCGCACCGCCGAGCCGATGATGGCCTCGGAACGCTCCACGCCGGCGGCGATGTCCTGGTCGATCTGATCGACCAGGATGATCGAGTTGCGCATGATGATGCCGAGCAGGGCGATGACACCGAGGATGGCGACGAAGCCGAACGGCGCGCCGCTGATCAAAAGTGCCGCCGCCGCGCCGATGATGCCGAGCGGGCCGGTGGCCAGCACCAGCATGGCCTTGCCGAAATGCTGCAGCTGGATCATCAGCAGCACGACGATGACGGCCAGCATGATCGGCGCTTTCGCCGCAATCGAGGCCTGGCTTTCGGCCGCATCCTCGGCGCCGCCCTGGATCTCGATCTTGTAGCCGGGGGCGAGGCTGGCGCGCAGGCCCTGCATCTCGCTGTACATCTTCATGGCGACATCGTTCGGCTGCACGCCGTCCGGAAGCGTGGCGCGTACGCTGATGGTCGGCAAGCGGTCGCGCCGCCATTCGACGCCTTGCTCCAGCACCGGGACCACCTTGGCGACCTGCGACAGCGGCACGGAGCCGCCGAAATCGGTCGGGATGTAGACGGAGTCGACCGCCGACAGCAGGTGACGGCTTGCCTCCGGCTCACGGGCGACGATCGAAACCGTCTCCTCGCCGTCGCGGAAGTCATCGAGCGGCGCTCCCGACATGGCCGCCTGCAGCGTCTGGCGGATGCGCTGCGAGGTGACGCCGAGCGCACGGGCGCGATCCTGGTCGATCACCAGCTTCATCGTCGGCACCGGCTCCAGCCAGTCGTCGTGGATGGCGCCGAGCAGCGGATTTGCCTGGAACTTCGCCTTCACCTCGTCGGCGATGCGGCGCACCTCCTGGCGATCCGGACCCATGACGCGCATCTGCACCGGCCAGCCGGTCGGCGGACCAAGGAACAGGCGGTCGACCTTGGCGCGGATCGATGGGAAATCATTGGCCAGGATGGTGCGCAGCTTGACAATCAGCCGCTCGCGGGCCGGTTCGTCATTGGCCATCACCAGAAGCTGGGCGAAATTCGGGTTGCGAAGCTGCTGGTCGAGCGGCAGGAAGAAGCGCGGCGCGCCTTCGCCGACATAGGTGGCGATGAAGCGCTTGTCCTTGTCGTCCATCATCCTGGCTTCGAGCGCCTTGGCCTGGGTCTCGACTTCCTTGATGCTGGTGCCTTCCGGCAGCCAGAGGTCGACAAGGATTTCCGGGCGCGACGATTGCGGGAAGAAATTCTGCGGGATGAACTGGAACGCCCACAGGCTGGTGGCAAACGTCATCAGCGTCATCACCAGGACGATGATGCGGTGGCGCACCGCCCATGCAACGGTCGAGCGAAGACGGCGGTAGAAGCGCGTGTCGAAGACATCGTGATGGTTGCCGGCGTGCTTGCGCTGCTTCAGGATCATGTGGCCGAGCCACGGCGTGAAATAGACCGCCGCGAACCAGGACACGACCAGCGCGATGCCGACGACGTAAAACAGGGTGCGCACATATTCGCCGGCGGTCGAGGCCGCGAAACCGACGGGGATGAAGCCGGCCGTGGTGATCAGCGTGCCGGTCAGCATCGGGAAGGCGGTCGAGGAATAGGCGAAGCTCGCCGCCTCGACCTTGACCAAGCCTTCCTCGAGCTTTCGCTCCATCATTTCGACGACGATCATCGCGTCGTCGACCAGGAGGCCAAGGGCGATGATCAGCGCGCCGAGCGAAATGCGCTGCAGGTCGATGCCGAGCTCGTACATGATGGCGAACGTGGCGGCCAGGACCAGCGGAATGACGATCGCGATCACCAGGCCCGAGCGCCAGCCGATCGACAGGAACGATACGAAAAGCACGATCAGCAGCGCTTCGCCGAGCGCTTCCATGAACTCGCTCACAGCCTCCTTCACGACATGCGGCTGGTCGGAAATCTGATCGACCGAAACGCCATAGGGCAGCGCCTCTTCGAAGCGCTTATAGGTCGCTTCGACGTCCTTGCCGACGTCGGTGACGTTGAAGCCCTTGGCCATTACGACGCCGAGCTGGACGCTGTCGTGACCGTTGAAACGGTATTTGCGCTGGTACGGATCCTCGAGGCCGGAGGTCACGGTGGCGATGTCGCCGAGGCGCGTCACCTGGTTGCCGGCGCGCAGGCGAAGCTCGCGGATGTCGGCCGCCCTGGTGACATCGCCCTCGACCGAAATGCGCACCGAACGCTGGCCGGTGTCGACCGAACCTGCCGGGTCGACATTGTTCTGGCCTTGGATCGCATTCTGCAGGTCGGTCAACGTCAGGCCGCGTTCGGCAAGCACCTTGGAAGAAACGTCGATGTAGAGCTTTTCCGGCTGGTCGCCGATGATCACGGCCTTCTCGACACCGGGCGTCGTCAGCAGCATGTCACGCGCCTGGATGGCGAATTTCTTCAGCTCGGGATAGCTGTAGCCGTCGCCGCTGATCGAATGCAGGGTGATGAACGTGTCGCCGAATTCGTCATTGAAGTAGGGCCCGAGCAGCCCTTGCGGCAGCTCATTGGCGATATCGCCGACCTTCTTGCGCACCTGATAGAAAGCATCGGCGACCTGCGCCGGATTGGTGTCGCCCTTGACCTGCAAGGTGATGATGGCGCTGCCGGCGCGGGTGTAGGAGCGGACGAAATCGAGGTGCGGCGTTTCCTGCAGCTTGCGCTCGATCTTGTTGACCACCTGGTCCTCCATCTCCTTGATCGAGGAGCCTGGCCAGATCGCCTGGACGACCATGACGCGGAAGGTGAAATCGGGGTCTTCCTTCTGGCCCATGCGCATCAGGCCGAGTGCACCGGCGACGATGATCAGCCCGAACAGGAAGCGGGCAATGCTCGGATGGCCGATTGCCCAGCGCGAAAGATTGAAAGACCGCTTTTCATTGGTGTCGATGGTCATCGGCGTCAGTCCGTTTCAATTTGATCAACAGAGCACGCGCTTTCGCATGCCCAAGGAACTTCCGATGTGGGCTTCCGGGCGGCGTGGCTTTCCGAGTTGAGAGATCTACATCGCGGTGGGACGCGAGGATCGACGTGGGGGTTACATCGACCTGAGATCTCGAAAATCGGGGGCGCCTGCCGCCCGGAAACCGTGAATTGCCTGGCCGTCAGCGCAAGCGCCTTGCAGCGTCATCGGCCGACGCCGACTGTTGCGCTGCATCACCGGTCAGCTTGACTTTCAGATTCTCGGTCATGAACTGCGTGCCGGCGGCGACGACGACGTCGCCCGGCTTCAGCCCATCGGCGACGCTGACGCCGTCGGGGGTGAAGGCGGCGACCTTGACCGGATGCGCATGGACGGTCCCGCCGTTGCGGTCGACTGTCCAGACGATCGATTGGCTGTCCTTCTGCGCCAACGCGGCCAGCGGGATCGACACCAGCTGCTGCCGGTTGTCCACCGCGGCTTCGATGGAGGCGGTCATGCCTAGCAGCACGCGAGGATCGTTGGGCAGGCTGACGCGAACGGCAAAGGTGCGCGACTGCGGATCGGCGCTGCCGGCGACTTCGCGGACCTTGCCGTCGAGCGTCAGCGCCTCATCGGACCAGAAGCCAGCCTTGACGGTCTTGCCCGGCTTGAATTCGGCAATATCAGTTTCCGGAACAGCGATCAGGACTTCCTTCTCGCCGTCGATGGCAACGGTCACCACCGGCGTGCCGGAGCCGACAACCTGGCCGACATCGGCGGCAACGGCAGTGACGATGCCGTTCTTGTCCGCCTTGAGATCGGTATAGCGGACCTGGTTCTGTGCCTGGGCAAGCTGCGAGCGGGCGGAGTCTCGCGTGGCGACCGCCTGATTATAGGCGAGCGTCGCCTGCTCGAGCTGCGACTTCGGCGCGAAATTCTTGGCGTAGAGCTGTTCGGCCCGCTTGCGCGTAAGCTCGACTGTCTCGACCTGACGGTCCGCAGCATCGAGGCTGGCCTGAGAGCTTCTCACCGAGAGCTCGTAGTCGGTGGGATCGACGCGGGCGAGAACGTCACCCGGCTTGACGCGGTCACCGATGTCGACAAGGCGCTCGGTGATCTTGCCGTTGATGCGAAAGCCGAGATTCATCTCGGTGCGGGCGCGCACCGATCCGGAATAGGAAAGCTGACGGGTATCGCTCGCCTTGGCGATCTCGACCACCTTGACCGGGCGGATGATCTCCTTGACCTCGGCTTTCTCTTGCGAGCAGCCGGCGAGGCCGAGAGCGGCAACGACAATCAGTGCCAGGCCGGCGGCCGGTCGCCTGTAGGTGATGGACTTGGACAAAGACACTTTTCGTACTCCCGAACTGTGGAGATGAATTGCCGACATCACCGCCCGACGGGCGGCAATGGTCATTTCTTCAAGGCTCTGATGGCAAACTCGGTAAGCTCGTCCGGCGTCGCCCGGTTCTTCTTGGCGAGGCACTGGGCCATTATCTGCGGATGAGAGAGGCTGATAATGGCAGCGCCGAAACACCGGGAAGCGATCACCGGATCCTGATCGATGAACTCGCCGGTAGCGATTCCCTCGCGGATCACTTCCGCGACCAGTTCATGGATGCTGTCGATGTGCTTTTCGATGACGTGCCAGTCGCGCTCGATGGCGACGATGACCATCTCGTGCACCTTCTCCTGGTCGATCATGGTTTCCAGCGTCCACTGATAGTGCGTATGCACATAGCGGCGGAGCTTCTCGCTGGCGGTGCCGGAACCATGGCAGGCTTCGTAGCTCAACCGGTAGCAGGTCTCGAGCATACGGCCGCAAACCGCCTGATGGATTTCCACCTTGGAGGCGAAGAAGCGGTAGATGTTGGCGGTCGACATGCCGAGTTCGCGCGCTATGTCGGCGACGTTGGTCTTGCCGTAGCCGTAGTGGCGAAACAATCGCTCCGCGCAATCCAGGATGCGCGTGACATTTTCCTGGCGGGCGGAATCGGCGGCTGTGTCTAGGGTTTCAAGCATCTCGTTGGCCAAATTTACGACTGACGAATTTAGAATTTCGTCACTCGTAAATTGAAAACCATCACCTGTCAAGGCACGATTTTGGCTGCTGATGACAAATGGTGACATCCCTGGACGGAGTTGGCCCATGAAACGCATGTGGTTTCCGCCGGGCGCGCCTGCAACGCCGCCCCGTGTTTTTGCGAAGGATCTTGAAAAGATGCTTTCCGAAATCGGTTCCGTTTTCGGATCAGGCCCTAAGGCTGCTTTGCCATCTCCCGTAGCCGGAACTTCTGGATCTTGCCCGTCGAAGTCTTCGGGATTTCCGCGAAGATCACCGCTTTCGGCACCTTGAAGCGGGCGAGCAGCGCGCGGCAGTGCTCGATTACCTCCGCCTCGGTCGCCGCCTTGCCCGGCTTCAGCTCGACATAGGCGACCGGCACCTCGCCCCATTTGTCGTCGGATCGGGCGACAACGCCGCAAGAAGCGACGGCGGGATGCTTGTACAGCGCCTCCTCGACCTCGATCGAGGAGATGTTTTCGCCGCCGGAGATGATGATGTCCTTGGAACGGTCCTTGAGCTGGATGTACCCGTCCGGGTGCATGACGCCGAGGTCGCCCGAATGGAACCAGCCGCCGGCAAAGGCCTCGTCGCTCGCCTTGCGGTTCTTGAGATAGCCTTTCATGACGATGTTGCCGCGGAACATCACCTCGCCGATCGTCTCGCCGTTGGCCGGCGTCTCTTGCATCGTCTGCGGGTCCATCACCGTCAGGCCTTCGAGCGCGGCATAGCGTACGCCTTGCCTGGCCTTCTTCGCCGCCCTCGCCCCTTTCTCCAGCAGGTCCCACTCGCCATGCCATTCGTTGACGACGGCCGGGCCATAGGTTTCGGTCAGGCCGTAGAGATGGGTGACGGCAAAGCCCGCATCGGCCATGCCCGACAGCACCGCCTCAGGCGGCGGCGCCGCGGCGGTGTTGAAGGTGACGGTCTGCGGGAATTGCCGCTTGTCCTCGTCCAAGGCGTTGATCAGCACCGACATGACGATGGGTGCACCGCACAGATGGGTGACGCCGTGATCGGCGATGGCGTCGTAGATCGGCTTCGGCCGCACCCAGCGCAGGCAGACATGCGTGCCGGCCTGCACGGCAAGCGTCCAGGGAAAGCACCAGCCGTTGCAGTGGAACATCGGCAGCGTCCACAGATAGACCGGGTGCTTGCCCATCCCGGCATGGATGGTGTTGGCATAGGCCATCAGTGCCGCGCCGCGGTGGTGACAGACGACGCCCTTCGGATTGCCTGTCGTGCCGGAGGTGTAGTTGAGCGAAATGGCATCCCATTCATCGTCCGGCATCGACCAGGCGAAATCCTCGTCGCCGTCGGCGACAAACGCCTCGTAGTCCAGCGTGCCGATCCGCTCGCCCTTGGCATAGGGCGCATCGGCGGCATAGTCGGGATCGTCGTAATCGATCAGCAGCGGCCTGACCTTGGCCAGCGTCAGCGCTTGCCGAACCACGCCGGCGAATTCGCGGTCGACGATCAGCACCTTGCTTTCGGCGTGATCGAGCTGGAAGGCAATGACGGCGGCGTCGAGGCGGGTGTTGAGCGAATGCAGCACCGCCCTGGTCATCGGCACGCCGAAATGCGCTTCCAGCATCGGCGGTGTGTTCGACAGCATGACGGTGACGGTGTCGCCCTTGCCGATACCGCGCTTCGCCAGCGCCGAGGCAAGCCTCAGCGAGCGCTTCCAGAAATCGCGATAGGTCGTGCGTTGGCGGCCATGGATGATGGCGGTCTGGTCGGGAAAGGTTTTTGCCGCCCGCTCAAAATAGGTGAGCGGCGTCAGCGGCTGGTGGTTGGCCGGATTCCTGTCGAGATCCTGTTCGTAGGGATTGCCCATCCCGTCCTCCGCAATGTCTGGTCGAGCCTTCTTACCACCAGATCCTGAGCGCGTACTGGATTCGTGCACCGCCATCAGACACTTCGCCCATTACTTGGGACGCCCCTCCCCGCCCTCACCCTCCGGCCACAAAGCGTCGATGTCCCGATGCCCTTCCACGATATTCGCCACTTCGAAAAAGTCGCCATTATAGCGGAAGAAAATCACGTATCCCCTGAAAGCGAAACTTCGGACGTCCGGCCGGAGTTCGGGACGAGCACGACCAATCGTCGCCGGCAAGCTCGCCAGATCACGGCATTTCTGGCGCAGAGCATCCACAAAACGCCCGCCAATAAACAGGCTGCCGCTTTCACGAGTGAGGTATTCAAGGATATTGACCAAATCTGCTTGTGCCGACGGCAGCATGCGCAGCCGTGGCACTCCTAAAAGCCTTCCCTTGCGAGTTGCTTGGCCTTGGCTTCCAAGGCGGCGTCAATATCCTGCTCGGTGGCTTCGCCGCCTTCAGCAAACGACTTGTCCACCATGGCACGGAGCGCCTTCAGCTTTTCCTCGCGCTCTTCGACAAGGCGCAGGCCCTCGCGCACGACTTCGCTGGCAGAACCGTAGCGGCCGCACTTGACGATGTTGGAAACAAAGGTTTCCCAACGCTCTCCCAATGATACGTTCATTGTCGGACCTCCTGATCGGTTTATTGTACCGAGATAACAATAAATGCGCAATTACTGACATCCGGAATGCCAGGTGTCGGATCAGGTGCGCAGCCTAAGGTTTGACTTTTGTCGAGAGCCGTGAATAATGTCAGCGAGGAGATGGCATGGCGATCCGACCGGCAGAACAGCTTATCCACAAGGCCGCCTGGCTTTACTATGCACACGGCCTGCGCCAGGACCAGGTGGCCAGCCAGCTCAAGATTTCCCGTGCCTCGGTGGCGATGTATCTGCGCAAGGCGCGCGAGACCGGCATCGTCAACATCTCGACCTCGACCCAGCTTTTCACCGACGACGTGCTGGCGCGCAAGCTGGAAGACGCGCTGAAGCTCGACGCGGTCTGGATCGCGCCGGAAAACGGCTATGTCGCCGACCCCTCGACCGACATCGCGGTGCTGGCGGCAAGCGTCTTTCTCGAGCTGGTCAGGAAGGGCGACCGTATCGGCGTCGCCTGGGGGCGGACCATCTACACCATCGCCGACATCATGTCCTATGCCGATCTGCAGGACGTCACCGTGGTGCAGCTCTGCGGCAATCTGGGCGCCCCCTATTCGTACCGGCCGGACCAGTGCACCATGGAAATCGCGCGCCGGCTCAACGCCAAGGGACTGAACTTCTACGCGCCGCTGGTTCTGACGACGGAAGAACTGGCACGCGGCCTGCGCGCCGAGCCGGTGATCCGCGAGCAATTGTCGGGCATCGGTGAGTGCGACCTGGCGCTGTATTCGGTCGGCTCGGTGGACACCGACAGCCATCTGGTCAAATGCGGCGCGCTGACCGAGAGCGAAATGGCTGCATTGCGCAAGGCGGGTGCGGCCGGCGTCATTGCCGGGCAGATCATCGACGCCCGAGGCCAGGCGCTCGACTGCAGCTACAACCGCCGGCTGATTTCGGCAGAGCTGTCATCGCTGCACAGCATCGAAAAGCGCCTTGTGGTGGTGCAGGAGGACAGCAAGTTCGAACCGCTCGTCGCGGCGATCGCCGGCGGGCTCTGCACCCATCTGGTCGTAGGCGCGCGCATGGCGCGACGGCTGCTCGACCATGCCGGAGCAGCAGCAAAAGAGGTCGCCTGATACCTAGAGCCGCCGACGCATTGTCATCAAGGCGTCGCGGTATTCCTGTTCACAACAAAAGAGAAATCGGACGAAGCTGACATGAAGAACCTGTGGAATGACGGCGAGGCGGAGAAGCTGGTCGCCGACTATGCAAAGAAGGGTGTGGCCCGCGACCTGGCGCTGCGCGTCTATACGACCAGGCTGCTGGGCGGCGAGCCGCGGCTCGTCCTGCATGGCGGCGGCAACACATCGTGCAAGACCAAGGCCACCGACCTTGTCGGCGACGAATGGGACGTGCTCTGCGTCAAGGGCAGCGGCTGGGACATGGGCGTCATCGAGCCGCAGGGCCTGCCGGCGGTCAAGCTCGGCGCGCTGTTGAAGGCGCGGTCGCTCAAGAAGCTCTCCGACGAGGACATGGTCGCGCTGCAGCGGGCGAACCTCATCGATCCGTCCTCGCCCAACCCTTCGGTCGAGACGCTGCTGCACGCCTTCCTGCCGCACAAATTCGTCGACCACACGCATTCGACGGCAATCCTGGCCATCGTCGACCAGGAGGACATCGAAGCGCTGAGCCGCAAGGTGTTCGGCGAAAAGATGGGCTTCGTGCCTTACATCATGCCGGGCTTCGATCTGGCCAAGGCGGCCGCCGATGTATTCGACGCCGATCCGACGGTCGAAGGCCTGATCCTAGACAAGCACGGCATCTTCACCTTCGGCGACGATGCCAGGCAGGCCTACGACCGGATGATCCACTATGTGACCGTCGCCGAGGATTTCATCGCCGGGAACGGCAAGCCGCGCACCGAAAAAGTGGCACTGCCGGCCAGGCTGGCGAAGCCCGCGGAGATTGCGCCGATGCTGCGCGGCGCAGTGGCGGTGGCACGCGGCGAAGGCCGCTTCGACCGGATGATCAGCGATTTCCGCACCTCGGATGCGATCGTCGATTTCATCAATTCGGCAAAAATTGCCGACTATGCCGGTCGCGGTGTGTCGACACCCGACCTGTCGATCCGCATCAAGACCGGACCGATGGCATTGCCGGCGCCCGACGCGGACAAGGTCGGCGACTACAAATCCGTCATCCGCCAGCATGTCGAGAAATTCGCCAAGGACTATCGCGCCTATTTCGAAACCAATGATGCGCTCGACGACGTGAAGCGCACCATGCTCGACCCGATGCCGCGGCTGACGCTGGTGCCCGGCCTCGGCATGTTCGGCCACGGTCGCACGCTCAAGGATGCGAAGATCGCCTCCGACGTCGGCGAAATGTGGATCGAGGCGGTACGCGGCGCCGAAGCCGTCGGCGATTTCCGCCCGCTCTCCAAAGCCGACCTGTTCCCGCTCGAATACTGGTCGCTGGAACAGGCCAAGCTCGCCGCCAACAAGCCGAAGCCGCTGACCGGCCAGGTGATGCTGGTCACCGGCGGCGCCGGCGCGATCGGTGCTGCCACCGCAAAGCTGTTCGCCGACAACGGTGCCCATGCCGTCGTCGTCGATCTCGATGCGTCAAGGGCTGCCGAGGTGGCAAAAAAAGCCGGCAACGGTTCGATCGGCATTGGCGCCGACATCACCGAACCGGTGCAGATGCGCGCCGCCTTCGACAAAGCGGTCGAGGTCTACGGCGGCCTCGACATTCTTGTCTCCAATGCCGGTGCTGCCTGGGAGGGCCGGATCGGCGAGCTCGACGACGCCACCTTGCGCAAGAGTTTCGAACTCAATTTCTTCGCCCACCAGTCGGCGGCGCAGAATGCCGTGCGCATCATGCTGGAACAGGGCACCGGCGGCGTGCTGTTGTTCAATACCTCCAAGCAGGCGGTCAATCCGGGGCCGAAGTTCGGCGCCTATGGCATTCCCAAGGCGGCAACGCTGTTTTTGTCCAGGCAATATGCCCTCGACTACGGTGCCCATGGCATCCGCTCCAATGCCGTCAACGCCGACCGCATCCGTTCGGGGCTGTTGACCGACGCCATGATCGCCAGCCGCTCGGGCGCGCGCGGCGTGTCGGAGAAGGAGTACATGTCGGGCAACCTGCTCGGGCAGGAAGTGACGGCAGAAGACGTCGCCCAGGCCTTTCTGCATCAAGCGCTGGCCGAGCGGACCACCGCCGATGTGACGACGGTCGACGGCGGCAACATCGCGGCGGCGTTGAGATAGATCTAAACACCGGACCAACAAAAAAGAGCGGCTCGCGAGCCGCTCTTTTCCTTTGCCGATAGTGAAAGTCACTTCGCGTTCGGGTTCGGCATCCAGGTCGGCATCGCGACATCGGCATGGGCGAATTGCGGCAGCTTGGCCGAGAGGTCCTCCATGTTCTTGATGTCCTTGTCGAGCAGATCCTTCTGGGTGATCAGCGTCGGCGGCACGATGACGTTGTGGCCGGGATCCTCGCCGGCCAAGAGCTGCGCCAGCGCACGCACCGAGACCTGGCCGACGACGGCCGGGTTGGTGGCGGCGGTTGCCGCCCAGGCGCTGTCCGGCTCGCGCATCGCGGCGATATCCGAGGTCGAGATGTCGGCCGAATAGATCTTGATGTCCTTGTTCAGCCCGGCCTCGTCGACCGCGATCTTCACGCCCTTGGCGAATTCGTCGTAGGGCGCGAACATCACCTTGATGTCGGGATGGGCCGATAGCACCGAACGGGCCTGGTTGGCGACCGAATTGGCGATCGGATTGTCGAGCGTGCCGAACATGGCGGCTTCGTTGATGCCCGAATATTTCTTCTTGAATTCGACCCAGGTCTCGTTGCGGCGGTCGAGCGGCGCGATGCCGGCGACATAGACATAGCCGGCCTTCCAGCTCTCGCCATTGTCCTTGACCGCCTGTTCGAGCGCCAGGCGCGCGAGGTCGCGGTCGGACTGTTCGATCTGCGGGATCTTGGGGTTTTCGACATTGACGTCGAAGGCGACGACCTTGATGCCGGCGTCGACCGCACGCTGGGCGGCGTCCTTCATCGATTCCGTCAGTCCGTGCTGGATGATGATGCCCTGGACGCCGAGCGCGATAGCCTGGTCGACCATGTCCGCCTGAAGCGCCGCGTCCTGGCGGCTATCGAGCACGCGCAGGTCGACACCGAGCGCCTTGGCCTGCGCCTCGACGCCGGAAAGATAGGCCTGGAAGAAGTCGCCGGTCGAGAGATAGCGGACCAGCGCTATCTTGACGGCACCCGGCTTGTCGAACGGCGCCGGCCTGTCCTGCGCCATCGCCGGCAACTGCATCAGCAATGTTGCGCCGGCAAGCCCGAGCGCTGCCTTCCCCAAAAGCCTTCTTGTGATGTTCACGTCGTTTCCTCCACTTGTTGAACCCAAAATGTGACCCGGTCGAACCCTATCTCCTGCCCCTGCCGGAAAGGGCGAAGGTAAAGACAAGGGCGACCACGAGAACCACGCCCTTGACGAAATCCTGCGTGTAGTAAGGCGCGTTCATCATCGTCAGGCCCTGCAGCAGCACGCCGACAAACACCGCGCCGACAGCCGTGCCGAAGGCGTTCGGCTTG
Organism: Mesorhizobium sp. M1169; assembly: GCF_040318345.1. Lineage (NCBI taxonomy): Bacteria > Pseudomonadati > Pseudomonadota > Alphaproteobacteria > Hyphomicrobiales > Phyllobacteriaceae > Mesorhizobium > Mesorhizobium sp. M1169. The sequence continues at coordinate 22,038 of NZ_JAMYME010000003.1, forward strand.
GCGGCGCCGAGAACCGCGTAACCGATGAGTGCCGCAGCCACCGCGTCGAGCAACAGATTATTACCCGAGGCGATGTCGCCGCGTCCAAGCCGGGCAGCGAGCAAAATGCCGCCGATCGAGGCAAAAACTCCCGAAATAACGTAGGCCCAGATTTTGTATGCCTTGACAGGCGCGCCGGCGAGTTCTGCGGCGCGTTCGTTGCTGCCGACCGCATACATCATGCGCCCGAAACGCGTGTATTCGAGAAAGAACCAGATCAGCACCGCCAGCACGAGCAGAACGACGACCGACACCGGAATGAGGTTCGGGATGAAGAAATCGAAGCGATGGCGGCCAAGCGCCAGGAACGCGGCGCCGAAGCTGCCGTTGGCGACCGAGCCGTCGGGCATGGTCATGCCGGTGGCGATCGAACGGCCTTCGGTCGGGATGCGCTGCAGGCCGACAAGCAGGAACATCATGCCGAGCGTCGCCAAAAGGTCCGGAACCCGCATATAGACGATCAGCCAGCCATTGATCAGGCCGACGACGGCGCCGATCACAAGACAGACGACGACCGCCACGACGGCGTTCTGCCCCAGCACCACCATGACATAGGCAGCCGCCATCATGGCGCTGGTGGCGACAGAGCCGATCGACAGGTCGAAGCCGCCGACGAGCAGCGTGGCGGTGACACCGAGCGCCAGAACGCCGGTGATGGCGACCGACTGGAAGATGAAGACAGCACTTTGCGGCGAGACGAAACCATCGGCAGCGACGGCGAAATAGGCGATCAGCCCGAACAACAGAACGATGAAGCCGTAGCGAATAGCATTGTCGCGCAGGATCATTCAGCGCTCCCGCACGCCGGCACCGTCTTTATCCAACCCGAATTCATGCCCTCTCCATTCCAATTCTCATCGTCATCCCGCCGTCAGGCTGCGCTGTGCAGCGGCCCGCCCGCCACTTCGGCCAGCAGACGCTCGAGATCGACATCGGTATTGCGGTGCTCGCCGACGATCGTCTGCTCCGACATCACCAGGATGCGATCGGCCGTCTCCAGGGCTTCGTCGAGTTCGGTGACGAACAGCAGCGTCGCGCGGCCGTGGGCGCTGGCCCGCAGCTTGGCGGCGATGTCGCGCCTAGCCGAAATGTCGACGCCCTGAAAGGGCTCGTCGAGGATGAAAAGCCTTGCCGCCTGCGACATCCAGCGGGCGACCATCACCTTTTGCTGATTGCCGCCGGAAAGCGACGCCATCTCGTCCCTCTCCGAGCGGCAGACGATGCCGAGCTCCTGGATCTGCTGGCGGGCAATGGCGCGTTCGATACGGCGTTTGAGAACACCGAGACGCGACATGCGGCTGTGGAACGGCAGGCTGATATTCTCCTGGATGTTGAAGTCGCCGACGATGCCGTTTTCGCCTCGGTCCTTGGCGACGAGAAACACACCGGCGGCAATCGCTTCGCCGGTCGATGCCGGAGCATAAGGTTTCCCGTTCAGCACCATGGTCCCGGCCAGCGGCTGGCGCAGGCCGAACAGCGTCTCGGCGAGCACGGTCTTGCCGACACCGACAAGGCCGGTGATGGCAACGACCTCGCCATCGCCGAGGGTCAGCGAGATCGGCCTGGCGCCTTCAGCAATCCGCAGCGCGTCGGCAGTGAAAATTGCTTTGGCCGAATTCCTGGCGACGATCCGCTCGAGCTGGATCTTGCGGCCGAGCATGGCGTTGACCGCACCTTCGTAATCCAGCGGCTTCTTGTCGAAGATACCTGAGATAACCCCATCGCGCATCGAAATGATGCGATCGGCAAGCCGTCTGATATCCGACATACGGTGCGAGATGTAGAGGATGGCCACGCCTTGCTGGCGAAGCCGGTCGAGCAGCGCGAACAGCCGGTCGGCTTCGGCGCTGGACAGCGAGGAGGTCGGCTCGTCGAGGATCAGCACTTTCGGCCGGTGCGCCATGGCGCGGGCGATCGCCACCATCTGGCGGTCGGCCAGAGAGAGATCGCTGATCCGGGCCTTGAGGTCGATGGCCAGTCCCATGCGGTGGGCCACCGCCTTTGCCTCGCGACGCACCCGGCCTGGATTGAACAGGGTCGGCACGCCGCTGCCGCTCAACCTGTCGAGGGTAAGGTTGGTGGCGACGTCGAGGTCGGCGACGACACCGTCATTGATGTTCTGGTGGACGGTAACGACGCCGGCGCGGATCGCCTCCGCCGGCGTTTTCGGGTCGAACACGTGACCGGCAAGCGACATCGTGCCGCCGCCATGGTCGTAGACACCACTGATGATCTTGACGAGGGTGGATTTGCCGGCGCCGTTGGCGCCCATCAGCACGGTCACTTCGCCGGCACGCAATTCGAGCGAGACGCCGCCAAGCACCTCGATATGGCCAAAGGATTTCCTCAGGCCGTCGACGCGGAACACGGCATCATTGCCCATTCGTTCCTCCCTGAACATGACGCTATGGGCTATATCGGCAATTGTCAACACGATTGACAATTGCCAGCAGGCTTCCTAGCTTGGCCCGACCGCGTTGGCTCCGCTATCATCGGAGCACATGAGCGGGAGGTGAGGATGACTGGGAAATCGCCGTTCGAAGCACTGTCGGTCGAGACACTGGCGGGCCGTCTCGGTGCCAACGAGGCCCTGTGTTCGCAGATCGGCAAGGATACGAGCCAGTGGAAGGTTCGTGAAGTCGGCGACGGCAATCTGAACCTGGTGTTCATCGTCGAGGGTGCTGAGGGTGCGGCCGTCGTCAAGCAGGCCCTGCCCTACGTCCGGCTGGTCGGCGACAGCTGGCCGCTGCCGCTAAAACGCTCCTTCTTCGAATACCATGCGCTGAAGCGGCAACAGGCGCGGGCGCCGGGTTCGGTGCCCTATATCTATCACTTCGACGAAGGCCAGGCGCTGATCATCATGGAGTATCTGTCGCCGCACATTATCCTGCGGCGGGCGCTGATCGAAGGCCGGCAATTGCCCAACATCGCGACAGACATCGGCTTGTTCATGGCCCGCACGCTGTTTCGCGGCTCCGACCTGCATATGGCGACCAAGGACCGCAAGGCCGATCTGGCGCTGTTCGCCGACAATGTCGAACTCTGCGACATCACCGAGAACCTGGTTTTCTCGGATCCGTATTTCGACGCCAAGATGAACCGGCACACCAGCCCGCAGCTCGACGGCATTGTCGCCGAGCTGCGCGCCGACCGCGACCTCAAGGTCGAGGCGCAGCGCATGAAGCACATGTTCGCTGCCAATGCCGAGACGCTGCTGCATGGCGACCTGCATTCCGGCTCGATCATGGTTACCGACACCGAAACGCGGATGATCGACCCCGAATTCGCCTTCTACGGGCCGATCGCCTTCGACGTCGGCATGCTGCTCGCCAATTTCTGGATGGCGTTCTTCTCGCAGCGCGGCCATGAACAGGACGGAAGCCGCGACGCCATGCGTGACTATCTGATCGGCGTTACGGTCGAGACATGGTCGGTGTTTCGCGCCGAGTTCTCGCATCTGTGGCGAACCGAGCGTACCGGCATGCTCTACCAGAAGAGCCTGTTCGAAGATCAGGGCGACAGGCTTGGCGCCGAGCAGGCGCTCGACCACATGCTGAATTCGATCTGGACCGATCTGCTCGGCTTTGCCGGCGTCGAGGTTCACCGGCGAATTCTCGGCCTTGCCCACAATGCCGATTTCGAGACCATTGCCGATCCGGATCTGCGCGCCAGATGTGAGGCAAAGGCGCTGAAATTCGGCCGTCACCTCGCCGTCAGCCGGCGCCAGATCCACAGCATCGACGAGGTCAACCGGTTGGCCGCGCTGATCGAACGGGAGAGCAGGATTTGAACGTCGGCGACCGCCACTACCGCACCATCTGGCCGAGTGACGACGGGCGTTCGGTGGAGATCATCGACCAGCGCTGGCTGCCGCATGATTTCCGTATCGAAAAGATCGATACCGTCGCCGGCATCGCCACGGCAATCCGCGACATGTGGGTGCGCGGGGCGCCGCTGATCGGCGTCACCGCCGCCTATGGCGTTGCCATGCAGATGGCCGACGATCCGTCGGACGCAGCACTCGACGCCGTCTGGGCAACCTTGCACGAAACGCGCCCGACGGCGATTAATTTGCGCTGGGCGCTGAACGAAATGCAGCGCTTCCTGCTGACGCTTCCCCTGGCAGAACGTGCCGCGGCTGCCTATCGGCGTGCCGGCGAGATCGCCGACGAGGATGTCCGCCTCAACCGCGCCATCGGCGCCCATGGGCTCGAAATCATCAAGGCGATCGCGGCGCGCAAGCAGCCCGGCGAACCAGTCAATATCCTGACCCACTGCAATGCCGGCTGGCTGGCCACCGTCGACTACGGCACCGCCACCGCGCCGATCTATCTGGCGACGGAAGCCGGTATTCCAGTCCATGTCTATGTCGACGAAACGCGACCCCGCAACCAGGGTGCCCAATTGACCGCCTGGGAGATGGCCGGCCACGGCGTGCCGCATACGCTGATCGTCGACAACGCCGGCGGCCATCTGATGCAGCGCGGCCAGATCGACATGGTCGTCGTCGGCACCGACAGGACCACCGCCGACGGCGATGTCTGCAACAAGATCGGCACCTATCTCAAGGCACTGGCCGCCGCCGACAACGACGTGCCGTTCTATGTCGCGCTGCCGTCGCCGACGATCGACTGGACCGTGGGCGACGGGCTGGCCGACATCCCGATCGAACAGCGCTCGCCCGACGAGGTCTCACTGGTCTGGGGCAAGACCGCTTCCGGCGAGATCGCCCAGGTCCGCGTATCGCCGGAAGGCACGCCGGCGGCCAATCCGGCCTTCGACGTGACGCCGGCGCGGCTGGTCACCGGCTTGATCACCGAACGCGGTGTCGCTACGGCCTCGCGCGAAGGCCTGAGGGCGATGTTTCCCGAGCGCGGATGATCGGCTTTTCCGGGAGGGTGCTCCGGATTTGCCTGATCTCACGATTTCTTGAACACGGCACGGTTAAAAACGCCCGTTGCCTGTCCCACATGGACGGCCGGATGCGTAGCGGCGGGGCGGCGCCCAACGCTCGAAGCCGGGGCTGCCCACGGCTCGGCGAGTGAACCAGCGGGATACCGCGATGTCATTCAGACCGTTGCTTGGTGACGGACGGGTTCGGAGCAAGGACGAGAAGTCGGAGCCCCTGCAAACCGCGTCATGGATCAGTTCCTCGATCGTCTTCGACAACCGGCGGTGGGCGTGCCGGGAGGCGGAGCTCCGCTGGACAGCCCCTCATCATCTGATCGTGCTGACCGAAGAAGGCGGCACGTCCCATACATCCATCCGGCACGAGGCACGATCCCTTTACGACGGAATGGACCGTCCCGGAGCCCTCACCTTCGTCCCGGCAGGCGCGGAACGACAGGGCTTCTATCGCGATGTAAACCTCTCCTATTCAGCCCTGTGGATCGATCCCGATATCGGGCTTCCCGGATGCGAACGCCTGAGGAACCTGCCTATACTGGTAAACAAGAAAGACGCGGTCGTCGCCACGCTCTTGAGTTCGCTTCGTGACGAGATGGCACTCGGCCACAAGCCAGACACTGCCTATGTCGAGCATCTGGTCGCCCTCGTCAGTCTCCGCGTGGCCAACCTGAGCCGGGAGCAACCGCGGTTTGTACGTCACGGCTGTCTCAGCCGCCGGGCACTTGGTCGCGTTCGGGATTACATCGATGCGCATATGAATTCCGACATTTCGCTAAGCGAGCTGGCAGCCGCCGCGGGCATGGCCGTCGACAGTTTTGCGCGTCGCTTCAAGGCGACGACCGGCCTTGCACCCTACGCCTATGTGATCGAGGAACGGGTGCGGCGAGCGGAGGCGCTGCTGCGCGAAACGGGTTTGTCGATCGGTGTCATTGCCTTTCGGCTCGGCTTCTCAAGCCAGAGCCACTTCACCACGACCTTCCGACGTCTGAGGGGCATGACGCCTCGTGCCTATCGGGTGAATTCTTCTCCAGAATCCTGATAGTGCCGCCGGTTTCTTGAAAGAAAGCCGCCGCCCGCACTCCCACCTCCAGTGTCGTTGGGTGACAGAACCCGAGGGTTCGCTCGGGTCAAGTTGCCGTCTGCGCCTCATTGCGGCTGGGAGATCATGCATGGCCAAAACGGACAACAGGAGCGGGCCGACGCGTCGGATGGTATTGGAAGGCGGTGTTGCGACCGGGGTGCTGCTGGCTACCGGACTACCGGTTGACGCCGAGCCGGCCGAGACCGTCATGGCGGCTGCATCGTCCTCGCCGCTACCGACGATGACGATGTCGTTACGGATCAACGCGAAGGATCTTGCCGTCGAGCTCGACCCGCGGACGACGCTGCTCGACGCCCTGCGCAACCATGTCGGCCTCACCGGCTCGAAGAAGGGCTGCGACCACGGCCAGTGCGGCGCATGCACGGTGCTCGTCGATGGGCGCCGGATCAATTCCTGCCTGACGCTTGCCGCAATGCATGAAGGCGACGAGATCACCACTATCGAGGGCCTTGCCGAGGGTGACCGGCTGCATCCGGTCCAGGCCGCCTTCGTCGCCCGCGACGGTTTCCAGTGCGGCTACTGTACGCCAGGCCAGATCTGCTCGGCGGTTGGCATGCTGGGCGAGGCGCGGGCCGGCTGGCCAAGCCATGCGAGCGCCGACGTGGCAGGGGCTTCCGTCGCTCTCACCGATGCCGAGATCCGCGAGCGGATGAGCGGCAACATCTGCCGTTGCGCCGCCTATCCGAACATTGTCGCTGCAATCCGCGACGCGGCAGAGGAGGCATGAGCAATGCAGTCCTTCACTTATGAACGTGCGGCGAGTGCTGAGCAGGCGGCGGCCGCGGTTGCGGCCCGGCCGGACGCCAAGTTCATCAGCGGCGGCACCAACCTGCTCGACCTGATGAAGCTCGAGATCGAGCGCCCAGCGCATCTCGTCGACATCAGCCGGCTGCCGCTTGATCGGATCGAGGAGACGGCGGAAGGCGGACTTCGGATCGGCGCCCAGGTCCGCAATAGCAATCTCGCCGCCGACCCGCGGGTAAGGTCGCGCTACCCGATGCTCACGCAAGCGCTGCTGGCGGGAGCGTCCGGACAGATACGCAACAAGGCCTCGACAAGCGGCAATCTCCTGCAGCGCACGCGCTGTCCCTATTTCTACGACCGCAACATGCCCTGCAACAAGCGCCAGCCGGGTTCGGGCTGCGCGGCACTTCAGGGCTTCAATCGCATGCACGCCGTACTCGGCGCGAGCGAAGCCTGCATTGCGGTCCATCCCTCCGACATGGCGGTCGCCATGTCCGGGCTCGACGCCAGGATTGAGACCGTCTCGCCCGGCGGCGAGACCCGCACGATCCCGATCGGCGATTTCCATCGGTTGCCCGAGGCGACGCCCCAGGTGGAGACCGTGCTCGGCCACGGCGAAATAGTCGTTGCGGTTGCCCTGCCGCCGCCGCCACCCGGCCGACAGGTTTACCGCAAGGTGCGCGACCGTGCTTCCTACGCCTTCGCGCTGGTGTCGGTGGCAGCAATCGTCGAGAAAAGCGGCGACCGTATCCGAAGCACTCGGATCGCCATGGGCGGCGTGGCAGCGAAACCCTGGCGCGCGACGGAGGCGGAGCGCGCGCTGGCAGGCGCGGCGGCATCCGACGGTGCCTTTAGCGACGCGGCCGAAGCCGCGCTCGCCGGAGCCGTCGGTCATGGCGCCAATGGTTTCAAGATCCCGCTGGCGAAACGGACGATACGGCACACGCTGGCTGCTGCCGCCGAGAGTGCATGAGGCGATGCGATGACAGAGACGACGACCCCGAACCGCTGTTCCCAGATGCCGGCGCCGAGCAGGAGATCGATATGAAACTCACGCGACGCGCCGTTGCGGCCGCGGGTGGCGGCCTTCTCGTCTCTGCCGCCACAGCCTGGGGCGCCACATCCGACCCGGGAGCTCGTCACGGGCTCGAGGCCGCCGTAGACGCCTTCTTTGCCGGCTGGGCCTCTGGCGACTGGACGGCATTCCTTGACTGTTGCGATGAGACGATGACCTTCCAATTCCCTGTCGGCGAGCAACGAGGCCGACACGGACCGCCGGAGGGCAAACGGGCACTCGCAGCCTGGACCGCCGCGCATCAAGCGCAGGGGAACAGGATCACGAAATCGACCGTCGATCTCAAGCTCTTCGCCGCCGACTGGGTCATCGTCTGCGATCGCGGGAGCGGGACAATCGGTGGCGCGCCCTACACTGGCCTGCATGCGATCTTCATGCGAGCCGGCCCAACAGGGAGGCTGGTCGAATTTCGCGAGTATTTCGGCGAGATCGCCGCGTGAGCTCCGGCCGCCGCGCGACGAACATAAAGGTGCGAGGAGCGGCGTCGTCGCGGCCTCGATGCTTCCGAACTCCAGATGAAAAATCTTTAGGTGACTTATGAACGAGACCATACCCGGACTGCCCGGCTCCGCCACCCATTCAAGGGTGAAACCTCGTCCCGATGCTGGCATCATCGGGCGGCCGATCGACCGCATCGACGGTCCGCTCAAAGTGACGGGCGGCGCCACATACGCTTACGAGAATGAGCTGGATGGTACAGCCTATGGCTACATTCTCGGCGCCTCCGTCGCCAAGGGCCGCATCGCCGAGATCGACACGGCCGATGCCGAACGGGCGCCGGCAGTGCTGCTCGTCATGACGCACCGCAATGCGCCGGCCCAGCCGGATTTCGGCCCAACGGTCACGCCAACGGTGCCGGAGGTCTTCACGCGCCCCCGGCCCGCGCTCAACAGCGATCGGGTACGGTATTACGACGAGCCGGTCGCGCTGGTCGTTGCGGAGACGTTCGAGGCGGCGCGCGCTGCTGCGGGCCTCATCAGAGTACGCTACGACGAGGAGCCGGGCCTCTACGATCTTCCGAGACATATCGCCGACGCCTACGCGCCAAAGCGGACCAATGCCGGCTTCGAGACCGACAGCGTGGTCGGCGACTTCGAGCGCGCCTTTGCGACGGCGCCGATCAAGATCGATTCCACTTACGGGACCCCCTTCGAACATCACAATCCGATGGAGCCGCATGCGACGCTTGCTGCCTGGTCAGGCAACGAGCTGACGATCCGTACATCGGCGCAGACCCTCGCGAACTTCCGGGCCGGGGTCGCCAGCACGCTTCGCATCCCGCTCGAGCGAGTGCGCATCGTCAGCCCCTTCATCGGCGGAGGCTTCGGCTCCAAGCTGATTGCCCATGCCGACACGATCCTGGCCGCACTTGCAGCGCAGGTGCTGCAGCGCCCCGTGAAGATCGCGCTGACGCGACAACAGATGTTCGCCAATGCCGGTCATCGCGCAGAGATGGTCCAACAGGTACGTCTCGGCGCGGACACTGACGGGCGGCTCACCGGGATCGCGCACGATGTCTGGTCCGCAACGTCCAGCTTCGAGGAGTACTGCGAACAAACGGCAGTTTTTGCGCGCTCGCTCTACGCGGCGCCGAACCGTCTCACCCGCCATCGCCTGGTTCCGCTGGACATCAACCGCGGCGAATGGATGCGCTCGCCCGGCGAAGCGCCCGGCATGCTGGCTTTCGAATGCGCCATGGATGAGCTCGCCGAGCGCGCCGGTCTGGACCCGATCGAACTCAGGATCCGCAACGAACCGGCACAGGATCCCGAGCGCGGCGTGCCGTTCTCCACCCGCAATCTCGTCGCCTGCATGGAGGAAGGCGCCCGCCGTTTCGGCTGGGAGCGGAGAAACCCGGCACCGGGCCGAACTCGGGAGGGCCGCAAGCTTATCGGCCACGGCATGGCGGCGGCGATCCGTCCGAACTATATCGGCGCGGCGACGGCGCGGGTTGCGATCGACCGGGACGGTCGGGTGACGGCGCGGCTCGACATGACCGATATTGGGACCGGCACCTATACGATCCTGACTCAGATTGCCGCCGAGAGCCTCGGCCTGCCGATCTCGTCCGTCAAGGTGGAGCTCGGCGACAGCCGCTTCCCGCGTACCGCCGGCTCCGGCGGATCCTGGGGCGCAGCAAGCGCGGGTTCGGCCTTGCATGATGCGTGCAACATCCTCAAGAAACAGATCCTGGAGGCGGCGCAGTCGAACGAAGCCTCGCCGTTGCGCGGCGCGAACGCCACCGAGGCAAGCTTTGCCGACGGCGAGGTCAGGGTCGGCCAGCGATCGGCGAGCCTGGCCGATCTTATCCGAGGGATCTCTCCCGACGGGCTCGAAGCCGAAGGCTCCGTAGCCGCGGGCGCCACCACCCAGTCATACAAGACCTATTCGCAGCATTCCTATGGCGCGCATTTCGCAGAGGTCGCTGTCGATTGCGATACCGGTGAAATCCGCATGCGCCGGATGCTGGCTGTGATCGGCGCGGGCCGTATCCTCAACGCCAAGACCGCGCGCTCGCAAATCATCGGCGGCATGACCTGGGGGATCGGTGCAGCGCTGATGGAGCAGACGGTGCTCGACCCGCGCTACGGCCACTTCGTCAATCACGATCTTGCCGAGTATCATGTGCCGGTCAATGGCGATGTCCCCGATATGGAGGTCGCCTTCCTCGAGGAAGACGACGACAAGGCCAACCCGCTTGGCGCAAAGGGTCTCGGCGAGCTCGGCGTGTGCGGTGCGGGGGCTGCTGTCGCCAACGCCGTTTACAACGCGGCCGGCGTGCGAGTGCGTGAATTTCCCATCACCTTGGACAAGGTGCTGCCTGCCTTACCTGTGATCGCCATTTGACGCTCTCCTCCCTCGCCCTCAACGGTGACCAGGTCGAAACGGATCGCTATTTCTGCGCCATCGACGACGATGCCGGTGGTTGACAGCGCTTTCCGGTCCTTCCATACAAACGCCGTCAATGTTCTCAGGGCGGGGCGAAAGTCCCCACCGGCGGTAAGGGTCTCGGCCCAAGCCCGCGAGCGCTTTCCGGTTAGCCGGAGGGGTCAGCAGATCCGGTGTGATTCCGGAGCCGACGGTCACAGTCCGGATGGAAGAGAACGAAATGGAAGACGGTCCGCTTTCGCGGTTCGGACTCCGTATCGTGCGTCCTGATTCTGGTTCGAAACGGAAGGATGGACCCATGAATCAGCATTCCCACAACGACTATGAAACGATCCGCGTTGCCGTCATTCGCGCGCGTTGGCATGCCGATATCGTCGACCAATGCGTTGAAGCATTCGAGGCGGAACTGGCGGTTCTCGGAGAGAAACGCTTTGCCGTCGATGTCTTCGATGTGCCTGGCGCTTATGAGATTCCCCTGCACGCAAAGACGCTTGCCGTGACCGGCCGCTATGCCGCTATCCTCGGCGCCGCGTTCGTCGTCAATGGCGGCATCTACCGGCACGAGTTTGTTGCAAGCGTGGTCATCGACGGCATGATGAATGTGCAATTGTCGACTGGCGTGCCGGTGCTTTCGGCGGTGCTGACGCCACACAACTACCATGACAGCGCGGACCATCACCGCTTCTTCTTCGAGCATTTCAGGGTCAAAGGCAAAGAGGCGGCCAGTGCCTGCGTGCAACTGCTGGCGGCACGCGAACACATCGCGGCGTGAAACCTCCACCGCCGGGTGGAAATCCCGGTAAGGCGCTGTAGTATCTCACGAAAACCAGGGAGGATGCCGGTGCAGACCAAGAAGATCATCAATGACGGTAACCGCTCCGTCGACGAGATGCTGGAGGGCATCCTGGCCGCGCATCCGCGCCATCTCAGAAGCGCGGACGGCAGTCCGCGCGCCATTATCGCCCGCGACGGACCGCGCCCAGGCAAGGTCGGTCTCGTCATCGGTGGCGGCTCGGGCCACGAGCCGACCTTCCTTGGCTTCGTCGGCAAGGGGCTGGCCGACGCCGCCGCGATCGGCAATGTCTTCGCCTCGCCGCCGCCGGACCCGATCCTCGAATGCGCCAAGGCGGCCAGCGGTGGCGCCGGCGTGCTGTTCATGTACGGCAACTATGCCGGCGACGTGATGAACTTCGACATGGCCGCCGAAATGGCGGCAATGGACGACATCGAGGTGCGCACCGTGCTGACCACCGACGATGTCGCCTCGGCGCCGCGCGACCAGAGGCAGAAGCGGCGCGGCGTCGCCGGCAATTTCTTCATCTTCAAGGCCGCCGGTGCCGCATGCGACCAGATGCTGTCATTCGATGAATGCGAGCGTATCGCCAGGAAGGCCAACGATCACACCTTCACCATGGGCGTGGCGCTGTCGCCCTGCTCGCTGCCGCAGACCCGCCGGCCCAATTTCGAGATCGGACCGGACGAGATGGAGATTGGCATGGGCATCCATGGCGAGCCAGGCATCGCGCGCGGAAAGTTGAAAACGGCCGACGAGATCACCGACGAAATGCTGGACAAGGTCCTCGACGAGATGGCGCCGGCGCGCGGCGATAAGGTCGCCGTTCTGGTCAATTCGCTCGGCTCGACGCCGTTGATGGAGCTCTACATCATGAACCGACGCGTCAAGCAGAGGCTGGATGACGTCGGTATTTCCGTCCACGCGACCTGGGTCGGCAATTACTGCACCTCGCTCGAAATGGCCGGCGCCTCGGTGACGCTGATGCATCTCGACGGCGAGTTGCAGGCGATGCTCGACCATCCTTGCGACTGCGCCATGTTCCGCGCCGGCTGAGAAAGCATCATGACCTCGATCGATTCAGTCGGCTTGAAAAGAATGTTCGATGAGATCGCGGCGGCGATCGACGCCGACAAGGACAGGCTCTGCCAACTCGACGGCGTCATCGGCGACGCCGACCATGGCATCGCCATGGCACTAGGCTTCACAGCTGCGCGCGATGCACTAGCGCAACTCGACCTCGCGGCGACCGAGCCGACGGCGCTGCTCAACACTGCGGCGAAATCCTTCCTCAACGCGGTCGGCGCCTCGTCAGGCCCGCTCTATGCGACCGCCTTCATGCGCGGTGCCGCCGCCGTCAAAGGCAAGGCAATTCTGGAGGACGCTGACATTATCGCCATGCTCCGGGCGATGGCGCAAGGCATCCAGGATCGCGGCAAGGCCGAGCTCGGCGAAAAGACCATGGTCGACGCCTGGCTGCCGGCTGCGCAAGCAGCGGGTGCCGCGCAGCAAGCCGGCAAGAGCCTGTCCGAGAGCCTGGAGGCTGCACTTGCAGCGGCCGAACGAGGTGCCGAGGCGACCAAGGACATGATCGCCGCCAAGGGCCGCTCATCGCGGCTCGGCGAGCGCTCGCTCGGGCATATGGACCCCGGCGCCGCATCGGCCGTGACGATTATCAGAGCGATGTGGAACAGTCTGGCTTAACCCCGCTTCGCCGCGTCGAGCCTGTCGATCGCCTGGACATTGCCGGCCGACGGTCCCTTCTCATCGAATTCCGATGCAAGCCATGCATCGACGATCGACTTGGCCAGTTCCGGGCCGATGACGCGGGCACCCATGGTGATGATCTGGGCGTTGTTGGATTTTGCCGCGCGCTCGGCCGAATAGGTGTCGTGGGTGAGTGCGGCGCGAATGCCGGGCACCTTGTTGGCGGATATGGATACGCCGATGCCGGTGCCGCAAAACAGGATGCCGCGATCGTTTTCGCCGTCCAGGATGGTCTGGGCGAGCTTCTGTGACAGGTCGGCATAGTAGCCCGACTGGCTGAGGTCGCTAACCGTGAGGCCGGGCTTGGTAGCGAGGTGAGCGGCAATGACGTCGAGCAGCGGCTTACCGGCGCTATCAGCTCCAATGGCAATTTTCATGTTCCGTTTCCTTCCTGTTTGGTGATTCAGATCGCCGCCGAGGCGCGCTTGAGGATGTCGATATAGCCGTCCGCCTGCCAGGCCGAGCGGCCGATGAACAAGCCGTCGAGGTTGGGCTGGCCGACCAGTTCGGCGGCATTTTGCGGATTGACGCTGCCGCCATAAAGCACCGGCGGCACCACCGGCAGCAGGTCGCGTGCGATTTTCTTGATTAGCGCCTGCTGCCTGTCGGCATAGTCCGAACTGGCCGGCACGCCCTTGTCGCCGATCGCCCAGACGGGCTCATAGGCAAACAGGATCGTCGCCGCCTTCGCCGCGCCTTCGAGAAACTGCAGCGCGCCGTGCACCTGCAAGGCCAGCACCGCAGCGGCCTGCCCGCTGTCGCGTTGAGCCAGGGTCTCGCCGACGCAGATGAGTGGCACGAGACCATGCTTCACCGCCGCCGCAGTCTTCAGACCGACGGCGTTGTCGGTCTCGCCGAAATGCTCGCGCCGTTCGCTGTGGCCGAGCTCGACCATGTCGAGGCCGCAGTCTTTCAGCATGACCGGCGAGATCTCGCCGGTCCAGGCGCCGGCGTCGGCCCAATGCATGTTCTGCGCGCCGACCTTGATGCGCGTCGGCGACAGCGCTTTCTTGACCTCGCGGATCGCCGTGAAGGGCGGGATGACGAAAGGCTGGATGCGCTCGTCGAAACCGGGGACGAACTCCGCCAGCGCCTCGGCGAAAGCCATCGCCTCTGCGAGCGTCTTGTTCATTTTCCAGCTGGTGCCGACCCAATAAACCATACGTGCCCTCCTATTCTGCGATCACTGTCAGCGAAACGCCGGCACCATCCAGCGCGGCGCGCATCTGCGGCTGCGGCTCGCGGCCGGTGAAGACCGTGTCAAAGGCCTTGAGATCTGTCAGGAAGTGCAAGGCAGTGCGGCCGAATTTCCCATGATCGACCAGCAGATATTTGCGCGCTGCTGCGGCCATCATCAGCCGTTTGGTCTGGACCACTTCCTGATCCTGGTGAAAGGCAGAGGCACCATGGATGGCCGATGACGACAGGAACGCGACATCGGCGCGCAATGATTTCAGCGTGTCCTCGGCGAGCAGGCCGAAGAAGCCGTGAAACTTCTTGTTGTATTGGCCGCCGAGCGCAATCAGGTTGATGCCGGCAACGCCCGCCAAATCCTGGATGACGGCCAGATTGTTCGAGATCACCGTCAGCGGACGCAGATCGGCAAGATGCCGAGCAACGCCGCCCGCGGTTGAGCCATCGTCGATGATCACCGTCTGACCCGGTTCGATCATCGTCACGGCAGCGGCGGCGATGCGCTTCTTCTCGTCGCCGGCCAGCCGCTGGCGGTAGCGGAAATCGCTCTCGAAAAGGCTGCTCGGCTGGATCGAGGCACCGCCGCGCACCTTGCGCAGGAAGCCGCTTTCCTCGAGCTCGTCGAGGTCGCGGTGGACAGTCATCTTTGACACGCCGAAGCGTGAGGCAAGATCGTCGACACTGGCGGTGCCGATGTCCATCAGAAAATCCATGATGCCTTGCCGACGGCCGTCGCTCTTCATTTCCGCGGCTTCCTCGTGCAATCCGGTTCCGAGATATAACACCAAACGTCGCACAAACCACCAAATTTTTGTGATAATGTTATATCTCTATGGGATATCATGACGCTTCTGGTCGCGTCCTGTAACAAGAATTGCTGCCGGCCGAGCGCCCAGCGGTTGCGGTGCCGCGGAAATCCGGCCAGAAGCATCAGGGGCTCGACGACAACCGAACGGCCCGCAAACACTGGCTCGAAACCGGATACGGGAGACTACTGAGTGGCTCGCATCACACTGAGACAATTGCTCGATCATGCCGCCGAATTCGGCTATGGCGTGCCTGCCTTCAACATGAACAATATGGAACAGGGCCTCGCCATCATGGAGGCAGCCGAGGAGACCAAATCGCCGGTTATCCTGCAGGCGAGCCGCGGCGCCCGAGCCTACGCCAACGACGTGGTGCTAGCCAAGCTGATCGACGCGCTGGTCGAAATCCATCCCGATATCCCGGTCTGCATGCATCTCGACCATGGCAACAACGAAGCCACCTGCGTCACCGCGATCCAGCACGGCTTCACTTCGGTGATGATGGACGGATCGCTGAAGGAAGACGGCAAGACGCCGGCCGACTACGCCTATAATTCCGGCATCACCCGCCGCGTCGTCGACATGGCGCATTGGGGCGGCGTCTCGGTGGAAGGCGAGATCGGCGTCCTTGGATCGCTTGAGATGGGCGGCGGCGAGCAGGAAGACGGCCATGGCGTCGAGGGCGTCATCAGCCACGACCAGCTGCTGACCGACCCGGTACAGGCCGAACAATTCGTGCGCGACACTCGTGTCGATGCGCTGGCCGTCGCCATGGGCACCAGCCACGGCGCCTACAAGTTCAGCCGCAAGCCGGACGGCGCTGTGCTCGCCATGAACGTCATCGAGGAAATCCACCGCCGTCTGCCGAGCATGCATCTCGTCATGCACGGCTCGTCCTCGGTGCCGGAGGAGTTGCAGGAGATCATCAACAAATATGGCGGCCAGATGAAGCCGACATGGGGCGTGCCGGTCGAAGAGATCCAGCGCGGCATCAAGCACGGGGTGCGCAAGATCAATATCGATACCGACAACCGCATGGCGCTGACCGGCGCAATCCGCAAGGTGCTGACCGAGAACCCGAGCGAATTCGATCCGCGCAAATATCTGACGCCGGCAATGGCCGCGATGCGGAAGCTGTGCAAGGAGCGCTTCGAGCAATTCGGCACCGCCGGCAACGCACCGAAGATCAAGCCGCTGCCGCTGTCGGAAATGGCCAAGCGCTACAAGTCCGGAAGCCTCGATCCGAAATTTGGCTGACGTATTCCGGTTCTGAGCAGGAGCTGCCTCAGCTCCTGCTCATCCGATCATGCTCGCGGCAAGAGATCGGCCCTGCCGGTCTCGATAAAGGGTGCCCAGTAGTCGACCGACTCGCGGATCATGGCGATGACCTGGTGGTCGACGGGCTCGCGCTCGCGGAACGACAATTCGAGGCAGATCTCGTTGTCGACGCCGCCGCCACGGCGAACCGTCTCCAGCAGCTTTTCCGGCGTGATGCGGCCGTCCTTGTTGTGAGCGGCAATGAACGGCCAGTGACCACCCTTGTTCATCGACGACTGCTTGACGTGGATGATCGGCGATTGCCTGGGAAAGGCTTCGGCCCAGGCATAAGGGTCGGTGTCCGCCGGATTGCTCGAGGTCACGTCGCCATGGTCGATGTCGACCATCATCTTGAACGGGACGGCCATACCGGCCGCTTCGATCTCGCGCTGCAGTGCCCGGCAGCTTTCGATCGTATGGCCGAATTCGCGGCCGACCGACATCGGCTCCCAGAACAGGTAGGTCAAGCCGGCTGCTTTGGCATGCTCGGCGACCTCGCGCCAGCATTCCAGCGCGATGTCGAAAAGCCGCGCGCGACGTTCAGGATTGTCGTAATCCCGGTGGGTGAAGATCGCGAATTGCGTGCCCATGCCCGCGGCGCCGAGCTCGGCCGAAACTTCTGAAAAGGTCTTGAACCAGTCGACGTAGTAGCGCCGCACGTCGGCATCGGGATGGCCGAAATGACTGAGCCGGCCGTAAGGGCCGGTCATCGCGGAGGTCACGCGCACACCGGTGCGGTTGAGCGCGGAGCGGAACAGGCGGACGAATTTGGCGATCGTCGCCGCCGGCCAGCCGGGATTGACGAATTCATGGGTGAGTTGGACGTCCCTGATACCGATCTGATAGGCGATCGCGTCGATCAGGTCGTCCGGCTCCGCAAAGCGGTTGACCAGCGGATTGGTGTTGAGCGAAAGCGTAAAGGCCATCAGCCGGCCTTTGCCAGCCGGCTCGAGCACCAGTCCTCGAAGGCGGTTCTTTCCGCGGCGGACAGATGCAGGCCGTGCTTGGTGCGCCTTTCGAGAATATCGGCGGCGGTCTCGGCCCATTCATGCTCGAACAGGTAATTGGCTTCGCGCTCGAAAAAATCCTTGCCGAAGCGCCGGCCCAGTTCGGCGAGCGAGGTGGCCGCGCCGACCAGATCGCGCGTCCTTGTGCCGTAGAGCCTGCCGTAATGCTTGACCAGCGATGCCGGCATCCAGGGAAATTCATGGCCGAGGTCGCCCAGAAACTGCTCGAAATCCGCATTGGCGATATCGCCGCCCGGCAGGTGCCCTTTCGAGGTCCACGGCTTGCCCATTTTCGGAAAGAACGGGGCGATACGGTCGAGCGCGTGCTCGGCCAATTTGCGGAAGGTGGTGATCTTGCCGCCGAAGACCGAAAGCAGCGGCGCTTGCCCAGCCGGTGCGTCGAGTTCGAATATGTAATCGCGGGTCACCGCGCTCGGATTGTCGGCATTGTCGTCATAGAGCGGCCTGACGCCGGAAAACGAGTAGACGACGTCGCTGCGCGCAAGCTGGCGCTTGAAGTAGCGATTGACTGCCTTGATCAGGTAATCGATCTCGCTGGCATCGGCGGTCACGTCCTCCGGCCGCCCGTCATAGGGAATGTCGGTGGTACCGATCAGCGCCAGATCGTTCTGGTAGGGATTGATGAAGATCACGCGCTTGTCGCTGTTTTGGACGAGATAGGCCTGTCGCCCTTCCCAGAATTTTGGCACGACTATGTGGCTGCCCTTGACCAGGCGCACGTTGCGCCTGGAATTCTGGCCGGCGACGCGGTTGATGACGTCGTTGACCCAGGGTCCGGCGGCGTTGATCAGCGCCCGTGCCCGGACTGTGGTCCTGACGCCGGTTCGACCGTCGCGCATCTCTATCGACCACAGGCCGTTTTCGCGACGGGCGGCTATGCAGGCGGTGCGGGTGAATATCCTGGCTCCGCGCTCGGCGGCGTCGAGCGCGTCGATGACGACCAGGCGAGCGTCATCGACCCAACAGTCAGAATATTCGAAGCCGCGCTTGAAGGCGTCCTTGATCGGCGCGCCTTCGGGCGCGGTGCGCAGGTCGAGCGTGCGGGTGGCCGGCAGTCGCTTGCGGCCGCCAAGATGGTCGTAGAGGAACAGGCCGAGCCGCACCAGCCAGGCCGGCCGATCATCGGGGCTGTGTGGCAGCACGAAGCGCATCGGCCAGATGATGTGCGGCGCGGATTCGAGCAGCACCTCGCGCTCGATCAGCGCCTCCCGCACCAGGCGGAACTCGTAATATTCGAGATAGCGCAAACCGCCATGAACGAGCTTTCCCGATCGCGAACTGGTGCCCTCGGCAAGATCGTCCTTTTCGCAAAGAATGACCGACAGACCCCGGCCCGCCGCATCGCGCGCGATTCCGGCGCCATTGACACCGCCGCCGATGACGAAGAGGTCGACGATTTCGGTTTCACCGTTCATCTCGCTCTATGCCCTGTCGTCAGCATGGATTGACCGGAGGCAGCCCGGCGATGTAGCGGCGCACTTCCTCGGCCGCCTGCTCGGCCGCGTAGGTCACGGTGCGTACCGACGCGCCGGCGATATGCGGCGTCAGCGTCACGTTCGGCAGTTGCAACAGCGGCCAGTCGGCAGGCACCGGCTCGATGGCGAACGTCTCCAGCATAGCGCTGCCGATCTGCCCCGAGACGAGCGCATCGTAGAGCGCATCGTAGTCGACCAGCGGTCCGCGCGCGGTATTGACGAAGATTACGCCGGGTTTCATCCGGGCGATGGCGTTCTTGCCGATCAGGCCGCGCGTCTCCTCGGTGACCCGGGAATGCAGCGTGACCACATCGGAGCGCGACAGCAGATCGTCCAGCGCAACCAGTTCGACGCCGGCATTGCGGTCCTCGGCGCTCAATTGCACATAGGGATCGCAAACCAAGATGCGGCAGCCGAAGGCGCGCAGCAGGCGAACCAGCCTGGTGCCGATATTGCCGTAGCCGATGACGCCGACGGTCATTTCGTTGAGCTCGCGGCCGGTACGGTCGGCGCGGTAGAGATCGCCGCGCCATTCGCCCTTGCGCAAGGCTTCGTGACCGACGCGGATCAGCCGCGTTTCAGCGAGAATGGCGCCGATGGTGAACTCGGCCACGGCGCTGGCGTTGCGGCCGGGCACATTGACCACGGTGATGCCGTGGGCCTTGGCGGCGGCCATGTCGATGTTGATCGGTCCGCCGCGCGAGACCGCAACCAGCTTGAGCGTGGGCAGGCGCTGCATCATGCTTTCGGAGAGCGGCGCAAGCTGGGTGACGAAGATTTCGGCGTCGCCGATGAAATCCACCACCTCGTCGGGATCGCCGAAATACTCCTTGACCTTGTCCAGACCAAGCGCGGCATTGCCGAATTGCATCGGCTCGTCGGGCCAAGCGGTCTCAATGCTGCGGATGTCGAGATTGTCGCCGCAGGCCGCCTCGATTTTCTCGCGAAACACTTCCGGAAGCATGAAGCGGTCGCCGATGATCGCAATTTTCTTGGGCATGCTCTTCTCAATTCACGTCGGTTTGCCTGGACGCGGCCATCGAGCGCCAGACCGGCCGCAGCGCCTCATGCGCCAATGTGTAGGACGGAGCCATCGCCTCATAGGCAGCGGCAAGTTTCCGATCGCTGGGTTCGGCCGTACGGAGCAAAGGCGTGACCCATTCGCTGACGCAATCGTCCATCGATGCGTATTGGCCGACGCAGACCGCAGCAATCATTGCGGCGCCCGCAGCACCGGCCTCCTCGCGCTCGCTGGTGCGAATGTCGGCGCCGACCGCAGCACCCAGGATCTTGCGCAGAGCCGGGCTCCTGGCCGCTCCGCCGGTCAGGCGGATTTCCTTGGGCAGGGGCCCCATGGCGGCGTAGCAATCGCGCGCCGCGAAAGCCAGCCCCTCGAACACCGCGCGGACCATGTCGGCATAGCCGTGCCTGGACGAAATGCCGATGAAGCCGGCCCTGGCATTGGCATCGACGAACGGGCCGCGCTCGCCGGCCTCCGAGACATAGGGCTGGTAGAGCAGCGAGCCTGGCTCGGACGACGATATCCACTGGTCGACCAGCGCGATCATCTCGCCATTGGTCCGCGTAATACCTTGCGAGGCGAGAATGCCGGAGGCGAGGCCAAGGACCCAGTCGATATTGAGCGTTGCCGCCATGTTCGACTGCATCTGCGCAAAGACGCCGGGTGCCGGCATCGTCATCGTGTAGCCGGTTGCAGCCTCGTTGAGCAGAACCTCGTCCGGCGTTTCGGCAAGCCGCATATGCATTCCGGTGGAGCCGATGATCGAGCATCCCGGCTTGCGTTCGCGATCGAACAGGCCGGCGCCGAGCGCCGTGCAGGCGACATCGACATAGGCCAGAACGACCGGTGTGCCGGCGAGCAGGCCAGTCGCATCGGCTGCTGCCACCGACAGCGAGGTGCTTTGCCTGGTGCCATCGACGATGGGCGGCAACAGATGCCGGAGATCGGTGACGCCGAGTACCTCGAGCACATCATCGCAATAGCCGCGCGTGCGGAAGTCGCCGAAGGTGAAGGTGCCCTCGGACGGGTCGGTGGCGCGGTGGCCGGTCAACTTGAAATAGAGCCAGTCCTTGCAGTGGAACGCCGTCGCTGCATTGGCAAGCATCGCGGGCATGTGGCGCTTCATGAACACGAACTGCGATCCCTGCTGGCAGGCAGCGAGCCCGCTGCCGGTCTTTTCGAAGCGCAGCCGGTCCTCCGGCCGCGCGCGGATCTCCTCGACGACCGCGGCAGCGCGCGCGTCGAGCCACAGCCAGCCCTTGGCAACCGGCTCGCCATCCTTGTCAATCAGCCAGGTACCGTCGCCCTGCCCGGTCACGGCGATGGCAATGGTCCGGCTGGCGAGATCCGGAACCTTGCCTGCAAGCTCGCGCAAGGTCGTCGCGGTATCGGCCCAGGTGCGTGTCAGGTCCTGCTCGGCGCCGCCGCCCGGCAGTGTCTCGTATTTATTGGGCAGCGCGGCGGACGCGATCTGCCTGCCCGCCGTGTCAAAGGCGACGGATTTTATGACAGACGTGCCGGCGTCGATGCCGATCAGCACATCCTGCATCAAGCCAGCTCCGTGCCGTGCGAAATGGCATTGCCGCTCGCCTGATCGAAGACGTGAAGGTTTTTCGGATCGATGCTGATTTTGATCGGCGCGCCAAGCTCCAAGCGGGTTCGGTCATGTTCGACCAGGACCAGCGAACCGCCGGCGAAATCGGCGGCGATATGGGTCTGGTCGCCGAGCCATTGATTGGCCGAAACCGTCGCCGGCACACCATCTTTCGAGCGGCGGACCGCATAGGGCCTGACGCCGATGACGACGCGCTGCCGGTTGAGCAATTCGTCGCGAACCGGGCCGCTGAACGCATCCTTGTCGTATTCGAGCGAAAGCCCGTCGGGCAGCTTGAGACTGATCTTGCCGGCAGCTGTGCCGACATAGGCCTCGAAGACATTCATCGGCGGCTCGCCAACGAAGGTGCCGGTGAACAGGTTTGCCGGCCGCTCCTTGAGCCTGTCAGGCGTATCGAACTGCTGCAGCACGCCGCCCTCCATGACAGCGATGCGATCGGCCAGAGCATTGGCCTCGGTCTGGTCGTGGGTGACAAGGATCGCGGTCAGGCCACGCTCCTTGATGAAATGCTTGATGCGGCCGCGCAGCACGGCGCGAAGCTGCGGCTCGAGCTGGCCCATCGGCTCGTCCAGCAGATGCAGGTCGGCCTCGCGGATCAGCGCCCGGCCGAGGCTGGCGCGCTGCTGCTGGCCGCCGGAGATCGAGCTCGGATAGCGCTCGAGAATGTCCTCGATCTCGAGCAGCTTGGCGATGTTGGCAACCTTTGCATCGACCGCACTCTTCGCCAGCCTGGCGGCCTTGAGGGCGAAGGCCATGTTCTCGCGCACGGTCAGCGGCGGGTAGAGCGAATAGCCCTCGAAGGCCATTGCGACGTTGCGCCTGACCGGCGGCAACGTGTGCACCTTGCGGCCGGCAACCGAGATGCTACCCCGCGAGACCTCTTCGAAGCCTGCGATCATGCGCAATGTCGAGGTCTTGCCGCAGCCGGACGAGCCGAGCAGCGCCACGATCTCGCCCTTGACGATTTCCATCGTCAGGTTCTTGACGGCGTGTACGCCACGGTCGATCGGACCGTAGAACTTGTCGACGCCCGAAATGGTGATTGCGGTCGGGCTCATGCCGCTTCTCCGCTGCGCAAATTGACGACGTTTTTCGAGCCGATGCGCTCGCCGCTTGTGCGATCGAACAAAAGGGCGCTTTTACTGTCGACGGCAATGTAGACCTTACCCTCGGATTGGCCCGGTGTCCCGGAAGGACGCGAAACCAGAATTTCACGGCCGCGCACGGTGCGCACCAGCGTGACGATCTTCTCGTTGAGCGGCGTCTCAGCCTCGACCGTCACCGGGATGGCGCCGAGCGTGCGTTCATCGACAAACGCCAGCGCCTCCGGCCGCAAACCGATCACGCAGTCGCGGCCGACCGCCGCCTCATGAGCGCCGGCAAGATGGACCTGGACGTTGGACAAGCCAACATAGATGCCCTTGGCGTCCCGCGCCGGCTTGACGTCCAGAAGGTTGATGGTCGGGTCGCCGAACAGCCGGGCAATCTCGACATTGGCCGGCTCGCGATAGATCTGCTCGGGCGTGCCGAGCTGTTTGACGACGCCCTGCGACATGACCGCGATGCGGTCGCCGAGCGCCATCGCTTCCTTGTAGTCCTGGGTGACGTAGATGACGGTCGCGCCACGATCCGCCAGCAGTCTTGGCAGTTCCAGCCGCATTTCGAAGCGCAATTTGGCATCGACGTTGCGCAAGGGATCATCGAGCAGCAGCAGCGGCGGCGAGCCGACCAGGGCGCGGGCAAGCGCGGTGCGTTGCTTCTGGCCATTGGACAGCGCCCGCGGCTTGTGGCTGAGCACATGGCCGATTTTCAACAGCTTGGCGACGCTCTCGACGCCGGTCTTTATCGTGCCTTGCGATGAGTGCTTCGCCTGCAGCGGCGTCGCAATGTTATCGAACGCCGTCATATGCGGGAACAGCGCGAAGTTCTGAAATGCCATGCCGACGCCGCGGAACTCGGCGTCGAGATCGGTCATGTCCTCGCCGCCGATGAGTATCTTTCCCTCGTCGGGGTCGATGACGCCGGCCACCAGCCGCAGCAGCACGGTCTTGCCGGCGCCGGACGGCCCGAACAGGACCAGCGTTTCGCCGTCGGCGACGGTCAGCGACAGATTGTCGAGAACAGTCTGGCTTTTATAGCGCTTGACGATGTTTCGCAGTTCGAGGCTTGCCATCGGACTATCCTTTCACCGCGCCAAGCGACAGGCCTTCGACGAGATAGCGTTGCGCATAGAGCGCGAGCGCCAGCGTTGGCGTGATCGACAGCACGATCGCCGCCGATATCTGGCCATACTGGATGCCCGAGGAGGTGATGAAGGCGAGCGCGCCGACCGTCACCGGCTGCTTGTCGGCCGAGGCGAGCACCAGCGCAAAAACGAAATTGTTCCAGGCAAAGATGAAGGCGAGCAGACCGGCAGCGGCGATGCCTGGGCCGGCGAGCGGCAGCGCGATCTTGCGGAAGGTGGCAAACCAGGAATGTCCGGCAATGCGGTAGGCGTATTCGATGTCGGCGGGAATGTCCTCGAAATAGCCGCGCACGATCCACAGGATCAACGGCAGGCAGATCAGCTGATAGACCCAGATCAGCCCGATATAGGTGTTGGCCAGCCCGAGCTTCTGGAAATAGAGGGTGAGCGGCAGGAGCACCAGCAGCGCCGGCGCGAACCGGAACGACAGCAGCGTGAAGGCAATGTCCTCCGAGCCGCGGAATTTGTGCCGCGCAAAGGCGTAGGCCGCCGGAACGCCGAGCAGCAACGCGACGGCAACCGACGTGACCGACAGGAAGACGGAATTCCAGAGGTTGCGCATGAAGGCGATGTCGAGCGTGCCGGCCGCCGTCATCAGCTTGCCGGTGATCAAGGCAGTGTAGTTGGCGAGCGTCGGCTCGAAGACAAGCTGCGGCGGAATCCGCAGGATTGTCTCGTTGGTCTGGAACGACATCATCAGGATCCAGACGATCGGGAACATGAAGAAGATCACGACCAGCGCCAGGGCAATGCCGCGCAGGATGCGTTCGAGAAGCGAGGTGTGTTCCACGCCAGCCTCCTATGCCTGGCCGCGGGCGCGTTCGCGCAGCCGCAGCCAGTTCTTGATGAAAATGTTCGAGAGGAAATAGGTGATCGCCCACAGGATGATCATCAGTGCCGCCGAGCGGCCGACATTGGTCGACTGGAAGAAGTTGAGGTAGGCCTCGACCTGGAAGACGGTCAGCGTGTCGCCCGGACCGCCCTGCGTCATGGCGTAGATGATGTCGAACTGCTGGATGGAATCAAGCAGGCGGAACAGGGTCGCCGTCAGGATGTAGGGGGTCAGCATCGGCAGTGTGATGCGGAAGAAGACGAAGCTGCGTGGCACGCCGTCGAGTGCTGCCGCCTCGAAGGGCTGCGTCGGCAGGCTGCGCAGGCCTGCAAGCAGCAGGATCATGATGAAGGGGGTGTAGACCCAAATGTCGACGAGCACGACGGTGAGCAGCGCCGTCGACGGAGACGAGGCCCAGCGGAAATCCTGCAACCCGATCAGGCTGGCGAGATAGCTGAGCACGCCGAAACCGGGATTGGTCATCAGCTTCCACATCAGCGCGGCGAGCGCCGGCGCCGTCATCAGCGGCATCAGCAGCATGATCGAGATGAAGTTGTTCAGCGTCGAGCGCTTTTGCAGCAGCATGGCGATGCCGAGACCGAGAAGCAGTTCAAGCACAACGGTGATGCCGGCGTAGAGCAGCGAGATCTCCAGCGTGTTCCAGAACTTCGGGTCGGTGAAGAAGGAGATATAGTTGTCGCCCCAGTTGAACTGCCGCGCCCAGGGTTGGCTCAACCGGTAGCGCTGGAACGAATAGACCACCGACGTCAGGAACGGGATCAGGATGCCGATGCAGACCAGCAGAGCCGGCAGGCTGAGGAGATAGGGCAGCACCCGCTTGCTGATCCTGAAGCCCGACGGCCTGTTTCTTTGTATTGTCGCCGCAGTCATCGGCTGCTCCGTCATCCTGTTGCTTCGCCGTCCCGGCCGCCCAAGGGAGCAAGGCGGCCGGTCGGGCGAGCAGGCGGCACCTTTCGGGACCGCGTCGCAAACGTATCACATCTCAAAGGCTGGCCCGCGGACGGGCCAGCCTTGGCCGCGGCTTAGCCGAGCCCGGCTTCCTTGAGCTGGCTGTTGATGCTCTCGGCCAGCTTGTCGAGGCCCTCGTCGACCGGCACTTCCTTGGCCACCATCTTCTGCAGCGTCGCCGCCCATTCGGTGGTGAGATCAAAGAACAGCGGCTGCGGGGTGAACTTGATGCTGGCGCCCGGCGCCGAGACGTCGAACATCTCGACATAACCCGGATAGCTCTTGTTCAGCTTCTCGCGGAACATCTCGTCGTTCCAGACCGACTGACGAACCGGATTGACGAAGTCCATCTTGGTCGCACCGAACAATGCATGCTCGGGTCCGGATGCCCATTGCATGAAGTACCAGGTGGCGTCCTTGTCCTTGGAGAAGTTGGACATCGACAGCGACCAGATCCAGATATTGGGCGTCGGCGCCTTGGCGGCAGGATTGGCCTTGAATGCCGAAAAGGCGAGCTTGCCGGCCATCTTGTTGTCGCCGCCATTCATGAAGTAGCCAAGGATGTCGGCGTCGTAAATCATCGCCGAAGCACCTGCACCGAGATCGGTGCCGACCTGGTACCAGGTGTAGGTCGACCAGTCCTTCGGGCCGCTCTCCTGGATCATCTGGACCCACTGCTTGTGGAAAGCCTTGGATTCGGCGGTGCTCATCGCGGCCGACAGCTTGCCGTCAGCCGAGACGTTCAGGTCCTTCTGGTCGAAATTGGCGTAAGCCGACAGGAATCCCGGGTGGATCGTCGCCCAAGAGCGCGAGCCGCGCACGCCGATGCCGTAGACGCCGCCACCGACGTCCTTGGTGAGCTTCGCCGCCGTAGCGACCATCTCATCCATATTGCCGGGAACGCTGACGCCGACCTTGTCGAACATGCCCTTGTTGTAGGTGATGTTGTTCTGCTCGAAGCCCCACGGAATGCACCATTGCTTGGCGTCCGCCGAACCGAGGGCGCCGCCCGGCTGGCCGTTCCAGGCGCAGGAGTTCTTGACGCCCGGCAGAAAGTCGTCCCAGGCATATTTCGGGTTGGTCTTGGCCGGATCCTTGATCCATTCGTTGAGGTCGGTGATCCAGCCGGCCGGACCGTAGGTCCAGGTCATGTAGGCGCCGGTCATGAAGGCATCGTATTCGGGCGAGCTGGCCGACAGCGCGGCGGTAACCTTGTCGAAATAGACGTCTTCGGGGAACACGTCATAGACGACTTCCATGCCGGTCAGCTTCTTGAAATTGTCGAGGTTGGCAATCATCGCATCGGCGTAAGGATGCTTGTTGAGCAGCAGCTTGATGGTCTTGCCCTTATGCGCCTGCCAGTCGAAATCAGCCGCCAGGGCGCGGGTCTGCCCGAAATTGAGCAGTGTGCCGGCGGTGCTGGCGGCAAGGCCCATTGCACCGAGGCCCTTGATCAGCCCACGGCGGTCGACTTGTCCACGCAGGAATGCGTCGATGAGGTCTTTCTCTTTCTCATGCATTTCTCTTCTCCTCCACAGGGTAGTTTCAACGAAATGGTTGCCGGCTACCCGACCGGCGTCTGTTCCACGAGCGATCGCGCCGTCCGCTCGTCGGTTATCAAGCCTTTGAGATAACGGCCCTCCAGCACTGACTTGATGGCGCGAACCTTCACCTTGCCGCCGGCGACGGCGACAATCCTGCGGTTGCTGATGTCTTCGCGCGCCAGTGCCAGCGCCCGGTCGGAAAGCGTCGTCGCAACGGCCTTTCCGGCATCGTCGAAGAAATGGCCGAGCAATTCGCCGACACCGCCGTTGCGGCGGATCTCCTCCATCTCGCCCTTCTCGATCATACCGGTGGCGACAAGCGAGGCCTCACGTTCGGCGGTGCCGATGCCGGCGATGAGCAAGTCGGCGGACTTGGCGAGGTCGAAGACATCGCTGACGCCTTTCTGCCCGAGCAACACGGTTCGATCCTCGACCGTGTTGGCGAACATCGGTACGGGCATCACATAGGCCTCCGCACCAGTCCGCTCGGCGACGCGGTGGATGACGTCATGCGGATTGGCCGAGAACTTGCGCGTCAGGCCGCCAAGCAGCGAGACGAAACGGATCCTGCCCGCCGATATGCGCGGCAGATATTCGACGCAGGCGGCAAGCGTGCGGCCGTGGCCGACGCCGATCAGCGCCTCCTCGCCGCGTTCGATCTCGCGCTTGAGAAACTGCGCGCCAGCAATGCCGAGCGCCTTGAGCGGCAGGTCTTCGGCATCGAAGTCCGGAACCACCTCGCAGTAGTCGAGGCCGTACCGGCCGGACAACTCATCCTCAAGCTCCACGCATTCTGAGACTTCGCCGTCGATGTAGACTTTGACCAGGCCTTCCTGATTGGCCTTGGTGATCAGGCGATGCGCCTTGAGACTGGTCAGGCCGAGCCGCTTGGCGACCTCCGACTGGGTCAGGCCGCCGGCATAGTGAAGCCAAGCGGCACGGGCGGCCATGCCGGTCTCATCGTCGCGCAGCAGGCCGTTGCCAAAACCAACCATTTCCGCCCTTTGATATTTTTATCAGTTGCTGCAAAATTTTTCACAAGGCGTCGCCCGAGTCAAGCAACCGCTGCGTTTAAATCTCCGGCCAGGAGCTTGCCGGCCGGGGCCGAATTGGGCCGCGCTAACCAACGGGCAAGAAACAACACCGACCATGCGCATTTAAAACGTTTGCAATTTGGATTGGACGCATTACAAACGTTTCAAACTTCGTTCGGGAGAAACGATGCCGGCCCGCGTTACCACCCTCAAGGAACTTGCTGCGCAGCTCGGCCTGTCGATCACGACCGTTTCGCGCGCCCTTGCCGGCCACGAGCAGATCGCCTTGAAAACGCGCCAACGTGTCGCCGAGGCTGCGCATCAGGCCGGCTATGTGCCGAACACCGCAGCCCGCACGCTGGTCTCCGGCCGCAGCGGCTTTGTCGGCATGGTGCTTCCGATCCGCGGCCCCAATCTGGTCGACTCCTTCCTCGGTGAATTCGTCACAGGGCTCGGCGAAGGGCTGGTTTCGCACGGCTCCGACCTGATCCTGGCCGCAGCGGCGCAGGGCCAGTCGGAACTTTCCGTGCTTCGCCATGTCGTCGAATCGGGCCGCGCCGACGGGGTCGTCGTCACCCGCATCGCCGAGGTCGACGAGCGCCTTGCCTATCTGCGCCAGCGCAATTTCCCGTTCGTCGCGCACGGCCGGCTGCTCGACGGCGACTTTGCCTACCATTGGCTCGATACCGATGGCGCGCATGCTTTCGGCGAGGCCTTCGACATGCTCTACGATCTCGGACACCGCCATTTCGGCCTGGTGACGATTTCGGAGCCGATGACATTTCGCCATCTCAGGCAGGACGGGCTCGCCGCCGCGATCGCCCGCCGGGGCGATCCGTCCGTCAGTCTCGATGTGGCGACGGCGCCGCGTTTCGATCGCGGTGCCCGCATCCAGGCAATCAACCGGCTTCTGCACGCCACCGAGCGGCCGACGGCGATTGTCGCACTGTTCGACGAGCTGGCGCTGACTGTGATGGAAGAGGCGGGGCGCGCCGGACTTGCCATTCCTCGCGACCTTTCGGTGATCGGCTTCGACAACATAGCCGCCTCCGCCTATGCGCCGCCGGGGCTGACCACTTTCGACGCCTCGATCCGCCAGTGCGCGCGCGAGATCGGCGAGATGCTGCTGACCGTCATCGGCGACAGGCCGGACGCGCCACTGACGCGGCTGGTCCGGCCGACACTTGTCTTGCGGGCAAGCCATGGCCCGGCACCCACAGGACGGAACTGACGCCTTAGCGGCGCACAACCAGGGAGGAAGACGACGATGAATGCGTTGAGGACATTGGCAGGTGCGGTGCTGGCGTTGTCGCTTGCTGCCGGCGCAGCACAAGCCCAGCAGGTGTTGTTCTGGTCGACACAGGCGCGACCAGTGGAAGAGACACAGAAGATGCGCAGCGAAGTGCTGAAGGGGTTTGACGGCCAGGTCGACTATCAGGTCGCCGAGGACGGGCCCTGGCTCACCCGCCTTCAGGCCGAACTGCAGGCCGGCGCCGGCACCATAGGCGTGCTCGGCGGCCTGCACGGAGACTTCTCCACCGTCGGCGCGAACCTCGTCGATCTCTCTGGCGTCGATCTCGGTGGCGTCAAGGTCAACGAGACCTACAAGAAGCTCGGCATGCTCGGCACCGGCGAGCAGAAGTACCTGCCATGGATGCAGGCCACCTTTCTGATGGCGGCCAACAAACAGGCGCTGCAATATCTGCCGGCCGGCACCGATCTCAACACCATCACTTATGACCAACTGATCGAGTGGGCGAAAAACATCGCTGAAAAGACCGGTTCGCCCAAATTCGGTTTTCCGGCCGGCCCGAAAGGGCTGAAGCACCGTTTCTTCGAGGGTTTTCTCCTTCCATCGTATACCGGCTCGATGGTGACGAAGTTCCGCTCGGCGGAGGCCGAAACGGCGTGGAACAAGTTCAAGGAATTGTGGCAATACACCAACCCGAATTCGACCAACTATGCCTTCATGCAGGAGCCGCTGCTGACCGGCGAAGTCTGGGTGGCATTCGATCACGTGGCGCGCCTCGCCGACGCCTTCAACCAGAAACCCGATGACTTCGTCGCCTTCCCGGCGCCGGCTGGCCCGGCAGGCCGCGGCTACATGCCGGTGGTGGCCGGCGTCGCTATCCCGAAGACCTCGCCCGACATGGACAAGGCCAAGGCGCTGGTCGCCTATATGCTGAAACCGGAAACCCAGATCGCGACGCTGAAGGCGACAAACTTCTTCCCCATCGTCGACGTCAAGCTGCCCGACGACATGCCGGCCTCGGTGAAGGCCTTCAGCCCAGTGATCGCCACCATGACCGGAGCTCCCGATGCGTTGCCGGCGCTGCTGCCGATGGGACTTGGCGGCCTCGGCGGCAAGTTCAATCAGATCTACACCGACAGCTTCGAGCGCATCGTGCTCGGCGGCGAGGATGTGCACGGCGTGCTCGACGAACAGGCGACGGCGCTGAAAGCGATCATCGAACAGGCGAAGGCGCCGTGCTGGGCGCCCGACAAGCCCTCGCAAGGCGCCTGCCCGGTCGATTAAGAATCCTCCCGGGCGTCCGGATTTCCAGCGCGCCGGGCGCCCACCCCTTTTGAAGCTTCGAATAGAGAGCGCTCCATGCACAGCAAGGCCCTGCCCTATCTGCTGCTGACACCGGCGACGCTGTTCCTCTGCGTCTTCTTCCTCTACCCGTTCGTGTTGGTCGCCTTCGAGGCATTCACCCGCGACGGCGGCTTTACGCTCGACAATTTCCGCACCATGGCGGGCAGCTGGAAGTTTCCGGTCACTGTCCGCAATACGCTACTGCTGAGCGTCGTCGTCGTGCCGATTCAGTTGGTCATGGCACTGCTGATGGCAACCGCGGTGTCGCGGCTCGAAACGGGACGCAGCGCCGCGCTTTATATCTTCGCCATTCCGCTCGGCATCTCCGATCTGGCCGCCGGGCTGATCTGGCTCGCCATCTTCGACCAGTCCGGCTTCCTGAACACCTTGCTCTCCAATCTCGGCGTCATCGACAGCCCGGTCATGTTCCTCGGCTACCAGAGCAAGCTGACGATCTTCATCGCCGTGGCGCTGGCCGAGATCTGGCGCGCGACCGCCATCATGATGGTCATTCTGGTCGCCGGCATGGGGCTGATCCCCCGGGAATACTACGAGGCGGCGGAGGTTTTTGGCGCTAGCCCGTGGAAGCGCTTCATCAAGATCACGCTGCCTCTGCTGCGCCCAAGCCTGCAGACGGCGATCATCCTGCGCGTCATCCTTGCCTTTGAGGTCTTTGCCGTGGTTGCAGCACTCGGCGGCACCAATCTGCCGGTGCTGATGGGCGAGACCTACAATTGGCAGTTCACGCTGCAGGACCACAATGTCGCCGCCGCCATGGCGCTGTTCATCCTCGCCATCTCGATCGGTTTCACACTGTTCTTCCTGCGTGTGCTGCGTGTGCCGAAGGAGGCGCGGATATGAGCACCGTCGCGGAGCTGTCGATCGCCGCGCCTGCGGCCCGCAAAGCCGGCAACTGGCTGCTGGTCGCAACGGTCATCCTGCTTTGCGTCTGGGTGCTGCTGCCGATCTATCTGCTGATCGTCAACGCGCTGTCGTCGCCGGAAGAGGTGACCGCCTTCCCCAAGCGCTTCTTCCCGTCATTCGATTTCGGCAGCCTTTCTTTCTTCATCAATTTCGCCGGCGTCGCCAAGGCGCTGTGGAACTCCGTTCTCGTCGCCACGCTGACGATGCTCCTCTCGATCGGCTTCGGCGCACCCGCGGGCTACGCACTGTCGCGCTTCGATTTCCCAGGCAAGGAAACGTTCCGTTTCCTCGTGCTGATGACCCGCGCCTTCCCGCTGCCGCTGCTGGCTCTGCCCCTGGCGGTGATGTTCATCCGCACCGGCCTCGACGACACCGCGATCGGGCTGGCGCTGGTCCACACCACGCTGGCGCTGCCGTTTGCGGTGCTGATCACCTTCTCGCTGTTCTCCGGCATTCCCGTCGAGCTGGAGGAGGCGGCCTGGACGCTCGGCTGCACGAGATTGCAGGCATTCCGAAAAGTCATTCTGCCGCTGGCGCTGCCGGGCATCGCGGCGTCCGCGGTGTTTGCCTTCACCATCTCCTGGAACGAGGTGTTTGCCGCCGCCGTGCTCACCATCGAGAACCGGACGCTGACCGCCTTCCTGCTGCAGAGCCTTGGCGAATCGCCGCTCTACCTCAAATTCACCGGCGGTGCTGCCTTGGTTATCCCGGCACTGATCTTCATTTTTGCCGTCCGCAAATATTTGTTCGCCATGTGGGGGATCGCCAATCGATGACGCGCACAAAAGAGAACGCCGATGGCTGAGATCGTCATCAAGCAGGTGGCAAAACGTTTCGGCGGCTTCACCGCGCTGCATTCGATTGACCTGACCATCGCCGACCAGGAATTCATGGTGCTGCTCGGCGCCTCAGGTTGCGGCAAGACCACGCTGCTGAGGATCGTCGCCGGCCTGGAAACGCCAAGCCAGGGCGAAGTCTGGATCGGGGGGCGCCGCGTCGACCATCTGCCGCCGCGCGAACGCGGCATCGCTATGGTGTTCCAGAATTACGCCGTGTTTCCGCACCTGACGGTATTCGAGAATATCGCCTTCGGCCTGCGCATGAAGAAGCTGCCGCAGCAGGAGGTCGACGGGCGCGTCAACCGCACCGCCGAGCTCATGCATATCGAACAGCTTTTGAAGCGCTATTCGGGCCAGCTTTCCGGCGGTCAGCGCCAACGCGTGGCTGTGGCCCGGGCCCTGGCGATGGAGCCTGACGTGATCTTGATGGACGAGCCGCTGTCCAACCTAGACGCGCTGCTGCGGCTCGAAATGCGCGCCGAGCTCAAAGGTGTGCTCGCGGCGTCCAAGACCACCACCATCTACGTTACCCACGACCAGGTCGAGGCGATGAGCCTTGCCGACCGCATCGCCGTCATGCATCAGGGCCGTATCGTCCAGGCCGCCCCGCCGGTAGAGGTCTACCGCAATCCGGCGGCCCGCTTCGTCGGCTCCTTCATCGGCAACCCGCCGATGAATTTCATCCCGGCGACGAAGACGGCCGACGGCAGTTGGACCGTCGCCGGGCTGACGCTGCCCGGCCCCAAATCGGACAAGCAGACGATAGAATTCGCCATTCGCCCCGAGGATGTGGACGCCGGCAACGAAGGTATTAACGCCACCGTGCGCGTTGTCGAGCCGCTCGGACCGCACACGCTGGTCACCTGCGACGTCGAGGGCGGCCTGTTCCGCGCCATCCTCGAATCGAATGCCACGGTCGCCGTCGGCGATCACTTGCGGCTTTCGCCCAAACCCGATCGCATCCGCTGGTTCGATCCCGAAACCACCAACGCCCTTTGATCCCCTTCGATTCTGAAAGTACGAACGCCCCGATGATATCTCTTGCTGTCGACGAAACCATCGCCCGCGCCGTCGAGGTGCTCAGGGAAAATGACCAAGGCACCTACACCATACCGACCAAGGGCCTCTACCCGTTTCAGTGGAACTGGGATTCCTGCCTGACCGCGCTCGGCCTTGCCCACTATGACGAGGCGCGCGCCTGGACCGAGATCGACACGCTGTTCGCCCACCAATGGCCAGACGGCATGGTGCCGCACATCGTCTTCCATGTCTGGAGCGACGGCTATTTCCCCGGGCCGGAGGTCTGGCGAACCAATCGCCCGACTGCCACCTCCGGCATCACCCAGCCGGCGGTCGCCGGCTTTGCCGTGCGCCGCTTGTTCGACCAGGCCAAGGACAAGACCCTGGCGGCCGAGCGCGCCCGCGCGCTGTTGCCGAAAATCGACGCCTGGCACCGCTGGTTCTACGAAAATCGCGACCCGGACGGCGAAGGGCTGGTCGCCATAATCCACCCATGGGAGTCCGGCCGCGACAACTCGATCGACTGGGACGAGGCGTTCGAGCGCGTGCCGACCGAAGGCGTCGAGCCCTACACCCGCCGCGACATCCTGCACGCCGATCCGGCGCATCGTCCAACCAAGGCACAGTATGACCGCTATGTCTGGCTGTTGCAGCATTTCCGCGGGCTTGGCTGGGATAATGCCCGGCTGCACGATGCCTCGCCATTCCAGGTCGTCGATCCCGGCTTCAACGCCATCCTGATCCGTTCCGCCGCCGACCTTGCCGATCTCGCCGAGGCACTTGGCGAAACCGAAATCGCAGAAGCCAATCGCGCCCGTGCCGAAAAGGGGCTTTCGGCAATGGAACGGCTGTGGAGCGACGCGCATGGCCAGTACATTTGTTTCGACCGAGTGGCCGGAAAGCATGTTGACAGCGCGTCGGTCGGCGGCATTCTGTCGGTATTTTCGGCCATCCCGGAAAGCCGGGCAGCGACCATCGCTGCAGCGATCGAGCGCATCGCCGGCAAAGCGCGTTACATCGTCCCGTCGCATGATCCTGAGGATGGGCGCTTCGACCCAAAGCGCTACTGGCGCGGCCCGGTCTGGCTGGTGGTCAACTACATGATCGCCGACGGCCTTGCCGTCGCCGGCCACAGCCAAATCGCACAACGCATCACGCAATCCAGTCTCGAGCTGATCGCCGAGAGCGGTTTTGCCGAATATTACGATCCCCTCAACGGCGAGCCGCTCGGCGGCAATCGCTTCACCTGGACCGCGGCAATGGTGATCGAGTTCCTGAAGGGCAGAGCCTGAACGCTTCCGCCAAGGCCGCCGGCTACCAAAGCCCGTTCTGTCCGCCGAATAACAGTCGATACTATTTGCGTCTGAGGCACGTCCTGGTCCATCAAAACAGGGCCAAGGCATGCCAATCTTCACCATGCCAGAGCTATAATAATTCTTCACAAACCGCTATCTATACTGCGTCGGGGCGGGGAGAAGCGCGGCTCGCGGCACTTGGCATTCCGGTCTTCGCCTGCACCCCGGATCTGTTTCCGGACATGATGGCGGCGGCACTGCGGCGGGAGGATATCGGCGCCTGGGCGGCGGGAGCCGACATCAAGCTCATTTGCGCCGAGGCTGAGGCGCCTGGGACGCGTGAGTGAGCGTTTGCCTCGGTCCAGAATACTGGGCCGCCCGCAGGTAAGCGCTTGCGGTCAAAGGTTTGACAAATAGCCGGCCGCGCCTATGGTCGACCTGTTACAGGAGCGACGCATGGCGAAGACAACCGGCTGTATTCTTGGCGGGTTTTCCGCACATTTGCTGAACAGTAGAAATCAGCCACGGCCGCTTTCACAGCCCTCGCCCTTCCCTCTCCCGGCCGCGTCGATGCGCCCGGGCCGTTCATGTCCTTGAGCCACATGTCGCAGAAAATTACCGAGCTTCTGTCGCGGCTGGAAAAGCGGCTGGACAGGTCAGCGATTGTCTCGGCTGAGGAGGCCGGACCACGCTACCGGGAAGACCCCGACGGCAAGGACGGCGCGCCGCCGGCGATCGTCTTGCGTCCACGCACGACCGGCGAGGTGTCGGACATTCTGCGCCTGTGCAACGAGGTCGGGCAAAGGCTCGTCGTCCAGGGTGGCCGCACCGGTCTTGCGGGCGCGGCGCGCATCCAGCGCGGCGAAGCGGTGCTGTCGCTGGAGCGCATGACTTCCGTTGAGGCTATCGACCGCGAGGCGGCGACCATCATCGCCGAGGCCGGCGCGCCGCTGCAAGCGGTGCAGGAAGCCGCCGATGCGGCCGGCTTGCTGTTCGGCGTCGACATCGGAGCGCGCGGCACGGCCACCGTCGGCGGCAATGTCGCCACCAATGCCGGCGGCATCCGTGTGCTGCGCTACGGCATGTACCGGGCGCAGGTGCTTGGGCTGGAAGCGGTGCTTGCCGACGGCAGTATCCTGACCTCGCTCAAGGGTTTGGCGAAGGACAACTCCGGCTACGACCTCAGCCAATTGTTCATCGGCAGCGAAGGCACGCTCGGCGTGGTCACGCGCGCATGCCTGCGGCTGCATCCGAAGCCGGCCACCGAGATCAATGCCTTCTGCGCGCTTGCTTCGCTGGACGCGGCGATCACGTTGCTTGCGCTGCTCAGGCGGAAGCTCGGGCCCTTGCTATCGGCCTATGAGGTGAATTTCGCACCGCTCTATGGCGCCATGATCGCCGGCATGGAGGCGCCGGCGCCGCTGCCGGTCGGCTCGCCCGTCTATGTGCTTGCCGAGATACAGGGCAGCGAGCCCGACCGCGACCGCGAA
The DNA here is from genome assembly GCF_040318345.1 of Mesorhizobium sp. M1169. Taxonomy (NCBI): domain Bacteria; kingdom Pseudomonadati; phylum Pseudomonadota; class Alphaproteobacteria; order Hyphomicrobiales; family Phyllobacteriaceae; genus Mesorhizobium; species Mesorhizobium sp. M1169. The sequence continues at coordinate 58,599 of NZ_JAMYME010000003.1, forward strand.
CGTTTTGCCGCGGTGCTGATGCAGGCGGTTGAAGATGGCGTGATCGACGACGTGGTCGTCTCGCAATCGCCGCGCGAATTCCGGGCGCTCTGGGCGGTGCGCGAGGAGGCCAACCGTTTCCTGTTTTCGATGGCAGGCCTGATCGGCGTCGATATCAGCATCCCACTGGCGAGAATGGCGACTTTCCTAGGCGAAACAGAAGCCGGCATCAGGGCCGTCGACCCTGGCGCCGACATCTACGTCTTCGGCCATCTCGGCGACGGCAATCTGCATTACCAGGTCCGCACCGCGGATCCGGCGGCCGCATACGGGATCATCTACCAGGGTGTGGCCGCGGCTGGCGGCGGCGTCTCGGCCGAGCATGGCATCGGCCTGGACAAGAAGGAATGGCTGCACCTTGTGCGCAGCGACGCCGAGATCGCGGCCATGCGGCGCCTGAAAGCAGCCTTCGACCCGAACAACATCCTCAATGCCGGGCGCATCTTCGACCTCGCGCCGGGCTGAAATCGAAGGTGCGTAGCGCTGGCCGGGCGCTGTCTCTATCTGGTCGCGCCCTTCAATTCCGCATGCGCAACCGCGATGCGGGCAGCAAGCGCGGCGTTGTTGCGGACAAGCGCGATGTTGGCCTTCAGGCTGCGGCCTTGCGAAAGCTCATTGATGCGTGCAAGCAGAAACGGCGTCAGTTCCTTGCGCCCGATGCCGCGCTTCTCGGCCTCAGCCACGGCCGCTGCGATCGTGCCGTCGATGAACGCCGGATCGAGCGCGTCCGCTTCGGGAATAGGGTTGGCGACGAGAATGCCGGTGCCGGATTCCATCTCGTCATGCAGCAGCATGGCTCGCGCGATCTCATCGGGCGTGTCGAGGCGATGATCGGCCTTGAGCCCGCTGGAGCGGGTGTAGAAAGCCGGAAAATCATCGCTCCCATAGGCGATCACCGGCACGCGCTGAGTTTCCAGATATTCCAGCGTCTTCGCAATATCGAGGATCGACTTAACTCCGGCGCAGACGACGGTCGTGCCGGTTTGGCCGAGTTCGGTCAGGTCGGCGGAGATATCGAAAGTGGCTTCGGCGCCGCGATGCACGCCGCCCACGCCCCCGGTCGCAAAAATGCCGATCCCGGCTAAAGCGGCGATCCGCATTGTCGCCGAGACGGTGGTTCCGGCCGAGCCGCCGCGCACCATGATGGCGGCGAGATCGCGCCCGGAAGCCTTGACCACGCCCTTTGCCGCTGCCAGCTCTTCCAGCTCACGGTCGTCGAGGCCAACCTTGATCTTGCCGGCGACCACTGCGATCGTGGCGGGCACGGCGCCGTTTTCACGCACCACGGTCTCGACACCACGGGCAGTTTCCAGATTGGCCGGATAGGGCATGCCGTGGGTGATAATCGTCGATTCCAATGCCACCACCGCGCGGCCTTCATCAAGCGCAGCAGCGACTTCATCGTTCAGGTGGACAAGGAAAGGTTTCATATCATCTCGCTTTCAGGCAGGAATGCGGTACATGCCGGCGGCAAGGAAGCGCGGCGACAGATCGGGATGGACGCTGGCTTCGCTCTCGGTGGTCAGTGTGGCAAGTAGCGCGCCGGTGCGCACGGCATGAGCGACCGGCTCACCCGAAAGCACCTTGTACAGTGTGCCGGCGATCATCGCGTCACCGGCGCCGGTGATATCGACGGGCTGCGCCGGGACGGAGTGCATGGTCGTCACACCGCTCTCAGTCGCAACGGCAAATCCATGCGCGCCCACGGTCACGATCACCTCGCCGGCGCCGGCCGCGCGCAGCGCTGCCGCTGCTTGCTCCGGCGTCAGCCGCCTGTCGGCATCCGAAATGCCGAGCATCGTATTGGCCTCGTCATGATTGGTGAACAGAAGATCGATGCCGGTCAGGTCCTTCGGCAGGCGCGCTGATTTCGGCGCCGATACCGTGTCGACTGCGAGCTTGAAGCGCGCACCCTGCTTGCGCGACATCAGTGCTGCGAGGGTCGCGGCCGGCAGATTGCAGTCGATGAACACCCATGTCGCCGAAGCCAGATGCGGCCAGAAGCGGTCGAGATAGGACGACGAAAACAGATCGAAGATCTCCATGTCGGCAATGCCGAGCACGAGGTCGTTGTTGCGGTCGAGGATGGCCGCGTATTCCGCCGTCGGCCGTTCCGTGGTGGTGATGATCTGGCTGACATCGGCGCCGAGGTCGCGCAGATGCCGGACCAGTGAGCGGCCGGTTTCATCGTCGCCGACGATCGAGACGAAGCTTATATCGACGCCGAGGCGGGCAAGGTTTTCGGCGACGTTGCGGGCAACCCCGCCGAAGCTGCGATAGCCGTCGACCGGGTTCGACGTCTCGAAAATCAGATCCTTCTTGGCGTGGTATTTGCGGTCGAGCACCGCGCCGCCGACGCAGACCATGCGCTTGGACGTCGGCAAGACGTAACCACGGCCGAGAATGTATCCCTTGTTGACGAGTTGCACGATGTGGGCCGCGACCGTCGAGCGGGCGATGCCGAGCACCGTTGCTATGTCCTGCTGGCCGGCGAATGGGTTCGCCGCAATGAGGTCGAGAACCGCTTGTTCCTGTGCTCCAAGGTCGTCCATTGTCTCACCCGGCCGTCAAATTCGAAGCTGAACGCTTTCGCAACAACAGATGACATTGTCAACATTTGTTTCGACCGGCGGCATTTGACCAATCGGCGCTCCCGCGACTCTCTGCCAGCCGGACGAAGAAAGCGGGTGAGCACATTGAAGAAAGCTATTTCACCAAGGAGGACGAAAGTTGCTCTTGTCGGCGTGCAGCGCCGGGGAGAAACTGAGGCCTTAACGAGACGGCGAAGAGCGCTAAGCCTTCAGCACCGAGACGGCCAATTCGCTGTTGTGGACGTATTCGTTGGCGTCAGGCTGCTTCTGCACGAGCAGGATGAACAGCAGGTCGGTCACCGTCAGTTGTGCATCACGCGCAGTTATCGATGACGAGCGCGCGCGCTCTTCATCGGCGATCGTGTGGAGGCGAATATCGGCAACCCGGCTCAGCGGATTGTCGCGAAGTCCGGTGACGGCGATCACGGTGGTGCCACGTTTGCGGGCAAGTTCAGCTATCCGCAGGGTTTCGATGCTCGCCCCGGAATAGGAGAGCGCGAACAGCACGTCACCTCTTCCAAGCGTCGAGACATTGGCCATCTGCACATGGCTGTCGCTGTCGTGCAGCACGTTGCGGCCGAGTTTCATCAGCTTGTAGGAAAAATCGCGCGCCACCAGCGAGGATGCGCCGACGCCGGCCAAATGAATGCGGCGCGCACCATTCAATGCTTCGAGGGCCTTGCCGATTTCCTGCTCGGTGTTGGCCGCGACGGTCTGCTGCATCGACAAAAGCTTGCTGCCGATCAGCTTGCGCAGGATGACCAGATAGCTGTCGCCGACCTCGATCGAACCGTGGATCATGCCGGCCGGCACGTGCCATTCCTGCGACTTGGCCTCGCTGACGGCGAGCTTAAGCTCCTGATAGCTGGAATAGCCGAGCTTCTGGCTGAACTTGACGACGCTCGACTGGCTGCGGCCGATCTCGGCGGCAAGCGCCGCCGTCGACAGGCGGAGCATCTGGTCGGGATTATCGACGATATACTGACCGATCTCGCGGTCGCCGGGCGCCATGACTTCGAGCTTGGCCTCGATCTTCTTCAGGACGGACATGCGTTCCCCCATTGCCTGTCATAGACAACGCCAAGCCAAGGAATAAATTATTCCGCCTCTGATTGACAGCCAAGAATGAACCATCAAATCTCGACTGGTGCGGTTGCGGCCCAGCCTTCGGGCATGTCGACGATTCGGACATGAAAAGATCGTAGACTCGCCGACAGCTCGGGATTAGGTCAGAGCCATGGACAAATTGCGGATCGTCGGCGGGCACAGGCTTGAGGGCGCGGTGACGATCTCCGGCGCCAAGAACGCGGCCTTGCCGCAAATAGCGGCGGCGTTGCTCAGCCCCTATCCGCTGCAGCTGACCAACCTGCCTGAGGTGACGGATATCGACAACATGCTTGGCGTCGTCGGCCTTCATGGGGCCGAAGTCACCAGATCGGCGCATGCCGCCACAATCGATACCAGTGCTGCCGCTTCCAGGGAGACAAGCTACGATACCGTCAGGCGCATGCGCGCGACGGTGCTGGTTCTCGGTCCACTGCTTGCCCGCTTCGGCCATGCCCGGGTCTCGCTGCCTGGCGGCTGCGCGATCGGCGCACGGCCGGTCGACATGCATGTCGCCGCACTTGCCGCACTTGGCGCCGATATCGCGATCGAAAACGGACTGATCGTCGCGTCTGCGCCGGGCGGACTGAAAGGCGCGCGCATCGTTTTGAGCTCGCCGTCGGTCGGCGCGACCGAAACGGCGATGATGGCGGCGACGACGGCAAACGGCGAGACCGAGATCCTCAACGCGGCCCGCGAGCCGGAGGTGGCCGATCTTGCCGCCTGCCTGAACGACATGGGCGCGCGGATCGAGGGCGCCGGCACGCACCGCATCCTGATCGGGGGCAGCACAGACTGGCGCGCCGCCACGCACGACATCATTCCGGACCGGATAGAGGCTGGCACCTATGCCGTCGCAGCGGCCGTCACCGGCGGTCAGCTCGAGCTGACCCACGCGCGGCTCGAGCACATGGCATCCGTCGTCCAGCTGCTCGAAGCAGCCGGTGTGAAAATATGGCCGGGCGACCGCGGGCTGATCGTATCGAGAGACGGGCCGCTCAAGGCGGTCGACGTGACGACGGAGCCCTATCCGGGCTTTCCGACCGATCTCCAGGCGCAGTTCATGGCGTTGATGTGCTGTGCCGAGGGCGCTTCGCTGTTGCGCGAGACGATCTTCGAGAACCGCTTCATGCATGTGCCTGAACTAATGCGGCTCGGCGCCAATATCAAGCTGCAAGGCACCATGGCGCTGGTGCGCGGAGGCGAGAAGCTGAAGGGCGCGCAAGTGATGGCGACCGACCTGCGCGCCTCCGTCTCGCTGGTGCTAGCAGCGCTGGTGTCGGAGGGCGAGACGACGATCAATCGCGTCTATCATCTCGACCGCGGGTACGAGCAGTTGGACCGCAAGCTCCGGCTGTGCGGCGCCCAGATCGAACGAATAAGGCAATGAGTGCCGGTCGGGCGTCTCCGCATTATTTCCTGGGCGTCGATGGCGGCGGAACCGGCTGCCGGGCGCGTATCGAAGACGAGGCAGGAACCGTGCTCGGGCAAGGCCTGTCGGGCCCGGCGACAACGCGACTCGGTATAGAGGTGGCCTGGGCCTCGATTGCCAAAGCCTTTGGCGCGGCGATCGAAGAGGGAGGGTTCACGGCGGCGGAAATCGCCAGGATCCGCGCGGGTATCGGTGTTGCCGGCATCGGCCGTAAGGGTGCGCTCGAGGCGTTTCATGGCATCGAACAACCCTTTGCGAGCATCGACTTCGTCAGCGACGGCGTCGCGGCTTGCCTTGGCGCGCATTCGGGTCAAGACGGCGCCATCGTCATAGCCGGGACCGGTTCGATCGGGCTCGGCTTTGTCGAAGGGCGCGACCTGCGCGTCGGCGGCTACGGTTTTCCGATTTCCGATGAGGGCAGCGGCGCCGATCTCGGACTGAAGGCAGTGCAGCTTGCCTTGCGAGCCCATGACGGTCGGCATGAGCGGACGGCGCTGCTGGCCGAGGTGATGCAGCGCTTCAAGGACGATCCGTTCGAGGCGGTGGCCTGGATGGACCGCGCCAGTGCGACGGACTATGCCGCCCTGGCGCCGATGGTGATCCGCCATGCCGATCAGGGCGATCCGGCCGGTCGGCGGATCGTGCAAGGCGCTGCCGAGCAGATCGACACCTTCGTGCGGGTGCTGTTCGAAAAAGGCGCGCCGCGGGTTACGCTGCTCGGAGGGTTGTCCAGCCCGCTTGAGCCATGGCTCGCTCCCGACGTCCGCCGACGGCTGAAGCCGGCCGACGGCGACGCGGTTTCGGGAGCCATAATCCTGGCCAGAAAATCCCTCTGCCGCCAGTGATGCCTTGCTCGCAAGGAATATAATATTCCTACTTTCCGTTGACACAGGGAATATCGAATTCTAAAAAGTTAACGAAACAGAACCGGCGCAGCCGGTACGGAGCCGACGGCCAGGTGCAGGCACTGGACGCCGCTTGCTGTGGGCATCACAGTCCTGCTCGCAGTCGCACTTGAAAGTAAGCGAAGTGGTCGAACAAGGGTTGATGTCGGAGCTGGAGCGGCTGGTTTCCGAGGACCGGAACCCGAAAACCATGGACATCGATCTGTTGCCGACCCTCGAGGTGCTGCGCAAGATCAATGACGAGGACAAAGGCGTTGCGGCAGCCGTCGAGAAGGTCATCCCCGATATTGCTGCGGCCGTGGACCGGATCGTGAGCGCGTTCCAGGACGGTGCACGCCTTGTCTATATGGGGGCTGGCACCAGCGGCCGGCTCGGCGTCCTTGACGCCTCGGAATGCCCGCCGACCTTCGGCGTACCCGAGGACATGGTGGTGGGCCTGATCGCCGGCGGCGTCGACGCGCTGGTGCACTCTGCGGAAGGCGCCGAGGACGATCCGAAACAGGGAATAAAGGCGCTGCAGGACATCAAGCTGACCGCCGACGACGTGGTGGTCGGCATCGCTGTCAGCGGACGCACACCTTATGTCATCGGCGGCCTGACCTATGCCAAGGAGGTGGGAGCCACCACCGTGGCGTTGTCCTGCAATCCTCGATCGACCATTGCCGGCATTGCCGATATTGCCATCTCTCCGGTGGTTGGCCCGGAGGTCCTCACCGGCTCGACCCGGCTGAAATCGGGAACCGCGCAAAAGCTGGTGCTCAATATGCTGTCTACCGCCAGCATGATCCGCATCGGCAAGAGCTATCAGAACCTGATGGTTGACCTCAATCCAAGCAACAAGAAGCTTGTCGCAAGGGCGGTCAGGATCGTGATGCAGACGACCGGCTGCGCGGCACAGCAGGCACGACAGGCACTCGACCAGACCGGCAATGATGTAAAACTGGCAATCCTGGTGACGATCACCGGCATGGGTGTCGAAGAAGCACGTAAGGCGCTTGCCAACGCGGGAGGTTTCCTGCGCAAAGCGATAGGCGAAAAGACGGTGTAAAACCGCATGGATACTGGGCCGATGTTCCGGGGCGTGTGTCCCTTTGAAGCGGTCCGGGGAACTGCAAGGCATCTGGTTTAACAATAATGGGAGACGACAATGGTACGGCACATTGGCAAGAAACTGCTTTCCGGCATGACGCTCGCGGCAATGGTTGGCATCGCCGCGCTACCGGTGCAGGCGAGTGCGGCGACGCTGCATATGGCGTGGTCGCAGGACGCCACCGGTCTTGATCCGCACAAGCAGACGGCATTCTCCTCACTGCGGCTGCTGGAGCTGATCTACGAACCGCTGGTGCGGCTCGACGCAAACCTGCAAATCACGCCCGCGATTGCCGATTCATGGCAGTTCTCGCCGGACGGCAAGGAGCTGAGCTTCAAGCTCAATCCGAAAGCAAAATTCCAGAACGGCGCCGCCGTGACCTCGGCCGACGTCAAGGCATCGTTCGAGCGCATACTCGACGAGAAGACGGGTGCTGCGGCGCGCGCCAACTTTCTCTCGATCGCCAGCATCGACACGCCCGATCCCGCCACCGTCGTGTTCCACCTCTCGCAGCCGGACGTGCCGATCCTGACGGCGATGAGCGACGTCAATGCGGCGATCGTCCCGGCAAGCGAAATCGCGGCCGGCTCGATCGGCACGACAACGATCGGCTCGGGTCCGTTCAAGCTCGAAAAATGGGATCCGAATTCCAAGGAAGTGCTTGTCGCCAACAAGGACTGGGCAGGCGGCGCGACCGGCGTCGACGGCATCGAAATCAGCGTGCTGCCGGACGAGACGGCGATCCTGGCGGCGATGCGCACCAAGCAGATCGATTTTGCCCTGCTCAACGATCCGCTTGTCGCCACGCTGGTGCCCAAGGAAGCCAGCCTGCAGTTGAACCGCGTGCCGGTGCTTGCCTATCACGTGCTGCAGCTCAATCCCTCCCGCAAGCCGATGACCGAACTCAAGGTGCGTCAGGCGATTTCCTGCGCCATCGACCGGCAGGAAGTGCTGGACACCGCCTCGCTCGGCGAAGGCAAGGTCACCGGCCCGCTGACCATCCCGGCACTGGCGACCGATCCGAAGCAGTTGTTCTGCTATAAGCGCGACATTGAGAAGGCCAAGCAGTTGATGGCCGAAGCCGGCTATGCCGACGGCTTTTCGGCGACAGTGATCGGCGCCACCGGCGAGCCGCCGACGGCAGCGGCGGAAGCCCAGGTCATCCAGTCGCAACTCGCAGAAATCGGCGTCAAGCTCGACATCAAGATGATGGAGCTCAACGTCTATGTCGACGCCTGGCTGAAGGGCGATTTCGACATGGCCGTCGCGCTGAACGGCGGCAGGGCCGATCCCTACACTATGTACAACCGCTACTGGACCAAGACGGGCAATCTGCAGAAGGTGGCGAACTATATCGACGACACGCTGGACAGTCTTATGCAGAAGGGCCGCACCGAGACCGACCCGGCAGCGCGCAAAGCGATCTTCGCCGACTTCGAGAAGCACATCACTGAGATGTCGCCCTGGATCTGGCTCTACACGTCCTACAGCTACACGGCACAGCAGAAGAATATCGCAGGATTCGAACCGGTGCCGACAGGTTCGCTGTTCAGCCTCGCCAAGGTGACGATCCAGTAGCTGCTTTGTGCCGGACGAGAGGAATTCTTCGCGTGAACTATCTGATGCGGCGACTGGCGACCTTCCCTCTCGTCCTGCTTGGCGTATCCATCGTGGTGTTCCTGGCGATCCGGATGGTTCCGGGCGATTCGATCACGGCAATGCTGGGGACCGAAGCCGGCCTGCTGACGCCGCAGCAGCGCGATGCGCTTGCAGCTTATTTCGGCATCGACCAGCCCTGGTTCATCCAGTACTGGCGCTGGCTGCTTGGTCTTTTCCAAGGTAATCTCGGCATTTCGTCCACCTATGGCAGGCCGGTGCTCGACGTCATCCTCGAGCGTTTCCCGCTAACGTTGGAACTCGCCTTGCTGTCGATGGTCATCGCCCTGCTTGTCGGCATGCCGGCGGGGATCTTTGCCGCCACCCATAACGAAAGGCTGTCCGACCTCGGCGTGCGCGTTGTCGCAATGATCGGGCAGTCGACGCCGAACTTCGTCCTTGCCCTGCTGATCATCTACACGCTGTCGGCGGGGTTTGGCGTTTTGCCGGCGATGGGCGAGTTTTCGCCGCTGTGGCAGGATCCGCTGCGCAATCTCGGCCAGCTGTTGCTGCCTGCGGTCACGCTTGGATTTGCCTTCGCGGCTTCGGTGACCCGCATATCGCGTTCGGCGATGCTCGATGTGCTCAGCGACGACTATGTCAGGACGGCGCGTAGCAAGGGCGTTTCGGCGCGCGGCGTCATCTGGCGGCATGCTTTGCCCAACGCGCTCATCCCGGTCGTGACGCTGAGCGGCATAGAGTTCGGCTACCTCCTGGGCGGAGCTGTCATCGTCGAGCAGATCTATGCGCTGCCCGGTCTCGGCCGCATGGTGCTGGATGCCATCCTGCAGCGCGACTACGCGCTGGTGCAGGGAAGCGTGCTATTCATCGCCTTCAACTTCATGATCGTCAATCTCCTCGTCGACCTCGCCTATGTCGCGCTCGACCCGCGTATCCGGTTAAGCGAGCACTGATGGCGACATTGCGGGCTATATTTGCGCATCCCAGCGGCCGGATCGGCGGTGCCATCGTTGCGCTTTATCTGCTGCTTGCCGTGCTTGGCATGCTGGGGCTGACGCCGCACAATCCGCTGACGCAGCACCGGGTCGAGCGACTGCATGCGCCTGACGGCATCTACTGGATGGGCACGGACCTGTTCGGCCGCGATGTCGCAAGTCGGCTGATGACCGGGATCGGCCAGTCCTTCATCGTGGCCTTCTTTTCGGTCGCCTTTGCGACACTGGCCGGCACCGTGCTCGGGCTGGCGGCAGCCTGGTTCGGGCGCCGCTGGGACGGCATGGTGATGCGCATCATGGACGTTGTGCTGGCGTTCCCGGCGATCCTGCTGGCGCTGCTGATCGTCGCGGTTGCGGGACCGGGAACCTCGACCAGCGTCATTGCCATCGCCGTCGTCTACACACCGATCTTCACGCGCGTCGTGCGAGGTCCGGCTCTGTCGCTCAAGGCGCGCGAGTTCGTCGACGCGGCCCGCACGTTCGGCAGCAGTGCGGGCTATATCGTAACACGGCATCTGCTGCTCAATCTGGTGGCGCCACTGACGGTTCAGGTGACGCTGGCGCTGGCCTGGGCACTGCTGACCGAAGCCGGCTTAAGCTTCCTCGGGCTCGGCACGCAGCCGCCCGCCGCGTCGCTCGGCCTGATGCTGAGCGACAGCCGCAATCTGATGGAGACAGCTCCCTGGCTGATGATCTTCCCGGGCGTGGCGATCATGATCGGCATCCTCGGTTTCAACCTGCTCGGCGATGCGTTGCGTGATGTCCTCGACCCGAAGATGCGGAGATCGATCGCATGATCCCGCTGCTGTCCGTCAGCGGATTGCGCGTCGGCTTCGGCCGCAACCCGCAAGCCAATGAGGTCGTGCGCGGCGTCAGTTTCGATCTCGCCGACGGCGAGACGCTCGCAATCGTCGGCGAAAGCGGCTCGGGCAAGTCGGTCACGGCGCTGTCGATCAATCGCCTCGTCGATTATGGCGGCGGCCGCATCACCGGCGGGTCGATCAAGCTGAGGCGGGCCGACGGCAGCACCTTCGACCTGACAGCCGCAGCCGAGCCGCAATTGACGAAGATCCGCGGCGGCGAAATCGGCATGATCTTCCAGGAGCCGATGACCTCGCTCAATCCGGTGCTGACCATCGGCAGGCAGATCGAGGAATCGTTTCGCCTGCATCGCGGCCTGACCGGCCGGCGAGCGACGGCGGCGGCCAAGGACGCGCTCGACCGCGTGCGTATTCCCGACGCTGCACGGCGGCTGAAATACACGCCCAACCAGCTTTCGGGCGGCATGCTGCAGCGGGTGATGATCGCCATGGCGATTGCGTGCAACCCGCGCCTGCTCATTGCCGACGAGCCAACGACGGCGCTGGATGTTACGGTGCAGGCGCAGATCATGGCGCTGCTCGCCGAATTAAAGCAGGAAACCGGGATGTCGATGATCTTCATCACCCACGACATCGGTCTGGTTGCAGGCATCGCCGACAAGGTGATGGTGATGCAAGGCGGAGAAGCTGTCGAGCAGGGCGCATTGAACCAGATATTGGACGATCCGCGGCATCCCTATACGCGGCATCTGCTTCATGCGGTGCCGCATTTCGCCGGCGGCAGTGCCGCACGCAAGGACGTGCAACGCGAAACGCAAAAAGCTGCCGAGCCGGCGCTGAAGGTCGATGGCCTCGTAGTGCGGTTTCCGGTCAAGGCTGGGTTTTTCAGCCGTACCAGCGGTGCCGTCCATGCCGTGGACGGTGTGGATTTCGAGCTAATGCCGGGCGAGACATTGGCGGTCGTCGGCGAGAGCGGTTCCGGAAAGTCCACCACCGCCCGCGCGATTCTGGGGCTGGTGCGCTCGACGCGCGGCACGATCTCGGCCAGCGCGCGCAAGGCCGCCGCCGGGCAGAGCGCCCTTCCCGTGCAGATGGTGTTCCAGAATCCCTATGGCTCGCTTAATCCCAGACTCACCGTCGAAAACCTCCTCGCGGAGCCGGTGATCGCTACCGGCGGACGGATAACTGCTGAAACGCGGGCGAAAATGGCCGCGCTGCTGAGACGCGTCGGCCTTCCGGAAAACAGCCTGCGGCGCTATCCGCACGAATTCTCCGGCGGCCAGCGGCAACGCCTGTGCATCGCTCGCGCGCTGATGCTCAATCCTTCGGTTGTCGTCCTCGACGAAGCGGTTTCGGCGCTCGATGTGTCGGTGCAGGCCAGGGTGTTGGAGCTTTTGATCGAGCTGCAGCGTGAATTCGGGCTGGCCTATCTGTTCATCTCGCATGACATGGCTGTCGTCGAGCGGATCGCCCATCGCATCGCGGTCATCTATGCCGGCCAGATCGTCGAGATCGGCGATGCCAGATCGGTGCTCTCGGAGCCGAAGCACTCCTATACCAAACAGCTTATCGCCGCCGTTCCTACTATAGACCGGCGGCATGAACGTTTCGAGCTGGACACGCGCCAGGTCCCCTCGCTCGTGCGTCCGCTGGGGTTTGAGCCGGGGCCGGCTAATTGGCAGCAATTCGGGCCGGATCATAGAGCACGGGTGGAAGTGTGATGATTGTCGCCCAAGGATACGAAAGGCCGGAGGGACAGCCCCCTCGCTGCCTTCCAAACGGAGGCGTAGTTGATCGGCCATGATTTCTTCTCCCGCGCATTCGCCCCGCTCGAAGCGGCCGTGGCCGCATCGCGCATTCCGGGCGGCGTGCTCGGCATAGTTGACGGGGACGGCGAACGCATCGTCCGGGCAATCGGCTCAGCCCAAGTCGTGCCCAAGGTACGGCCGATGCATGTCGGGACATGGTTCGACCTCGCATCCTTGACCAAAGTCATCTTCACCACGTCGCGTATCCTGGCACTGGCGGAAGAAGGCTTCATCGACCTCGACGCGCCGCTGATTTCCGTCCTGCCCGACCTTCGCCAATATGACGAAAAAGCCTGGGAACGGAACGTAACGTTTCGCCAGTGTCTCGGCCATCAGACACCGTTTCCCGCCGTCGCACCGATCTACACCTATGGCCATGATCCGGACCTGCTGCGCGCCTTCATCCTGCAGCGCGAATGGCAGGCTGGCGAGCCGGTCTATTCCGATATCAACTTCATCCTGCTCGGCTTCGTCCTGGAGCGCCTGTCTGGCAAGACCATTCGCGACATAGATCCCGGTCCGGGCTTCGCGTTCTCCGCCGAACCGGATCAAGCGGCGGCGACCGAAGACTGCACATGGCGCCATCGCGTGCTCTGCGGCGAAGTCCACGACGACAATTGCTCGGCCTTGCAAGGTGCCGGTCACGCCGGCCTGTTCGGAATGGCGGCTTCGGTCCTCGACTTTGCGCAAGGGCTGCTGGACGGGACCGGCGCGTCGCAGCGTTCGATCGCGCTAATGCGCACCCCCTTGTCGGCGACCCGCACCCATGGCTGGGAGCGACCCTACGAAGGCTGGTCCGGCGGCCGGTTATGCAGCCCCGAAACCATCGGGCATACCGGCTTTACCGGTGTCGGGCTGTGGGTCGACTTCGACAAAGGCAGAGCCTGGACCTTGCTCACCAACCGGATCCATCCGACACGTCATTTCAACAGCGGGATCGCAGCGCTTCGCCAAGCGGTCGGCGATCTCGTCAACGGAGCCTGACAACCATGAATCCGAAAAATGGCGAACCCATGTGGGCCGTCGGCCTGATGACCGGCACCGTGCTGGACGGCAATATCGATGTCGCGCTGATCAAGACCGACGGCGAACGGATTGACGACTTCGGCATCTACACGCTGGCCCCCTACCCGCAGTCGATCCGGACCTTGCTGGAAGAGACGCTGCGGCAGGCAAGGAGCTGGAATTTCACCGGACCGGAACCGGCAATCTTCCACGAGGCAGAGGAAGCGCTGACGCGCGCCCAGTCCGCGGCAGTCAAGGATCTGGTCGAAAGCCACGGGCTGACGATGGCCGATATAGGGGTCGTCGGCTTCCACGGCCAGACCGTGCTGCACCGTGCCCCGCAAGTGGGCCGACTGGGCCAGACCCGCCAGCTTGGCGACGGCGAGCTGATGCATGCCATCCTTGGCACCAGGGTCGCCTATGACTTCCGCTCGGCCGACATGCGCGCCGGCGGCCAGGGCGCGCCGCTGTCGGCCGCCTATCACGCCGCGCTGCTGCGCGAAGCCGACGCCACCGGCGACACGGCGGTGCTCAATCTCGGCGGCGTCGCCAACATCACCTGGTGGGACGGCACGGGCAATGTTGTTGCCTTCGACACCGGGCCCGCCAACGCACCGCTGAACGATTTCATCAAATCGAAGGGGCTCGGCGAAATGGACCGCGACGGCGCCCTTGCCCGCGCCGGCACGGTCGACGAGGCACGGCTGGCCAAGCTCCTGCAGCATCCGTATTTGACCAAACCCTATCCGAAATCGCTGGACCGTTTCGATTTCGGCGCCTCGATGGCGGACGGAATGAACACCGAGGATGGCGCAGCCCTGCTGACGGCCTTCACCGCGGCCGCCGTCGGCAAGGCGCTCGATCTTCTGCCGCGCCGGCCGAAGCGGCTGGTGGTCAGCGGTGGCGGTCGACACAACCCAACGATCATGGCCATGCTTGCCAGCCGCGCTGGCGTGGAAGCGGTTCCGGCCGAGGCGCTTGGCTGGAAGGGCGATGCGGTGGAGGCGGAGTGTTTTGCGTTCCTGGCAGTGCGCGTGCTCAGGGGCTTGCCGATCAGCTTTCCCAGTACGACCGGCGTGCCCCAGCCGATGCGCGGCGGACGCCTTGCCGGCTAACTAAGCCAACAATTTCTTCTGCAGGAAGATACGGCTGCGGCCAATGGGGAAATCGGCAAGCACGCCGAAGGGCAAATAGCCCTGGCGCTCATAGGCCTTGGCGGCCTTGGGATTGAACGTGTCGATCCAGGCGCCGTGACAGTCGCGGGCGATCGCCTCCCTCTCGGCCGCCTGGAGCATCCTGCCGGCCATGCGGTGACCGCGCAGTTTTTCATCGACCCAGAGCCATTGCACATAGAGCCAGCCCCAGGCTGTATATCCCGAGATGCCGGCGACAATAGCGCCGTGCTCATCGCGCACGAACACGGCCAATGCCTTCCTGCAGGAGGCGCCGACATCACTGTCGTTGAACGCCGCAAGCCGCTCTCCGAGAAAAGCCAGCTCGTGCGGCAAGGGGTCGGCGGTTGTCTCAAGCGTTGTATTGTTCATCCGCCAAGCATCTATCGAAGGACGGGCCCGAGAAGCAAGCCTTGCTGCGCTATAGCTTCGGCGAACGCCACGCCGCTGCCGCAGCAGCGATCAGCATGAGCAAAGCTGCAATCACCGCCGATGCTGCAAAACCGAACGTGGAATAGAGCGGTCCGAACGCCGTGGTGCCGACGAACACCGCAAGATAGGTCACCGCGCTGTTCAAACCCATGATCGTGCCGCGACGCGCAGGGTCGAGCGCCGACAGGCGCATCACCAGGACGTTCAGCCCGAAATGATTGGCAAGGCCCCAGACGGCTATCACCACTATGGTCAGATGAAAACTACTGCTTGCCGCGGCAATCACTACATAGACGACCGCGACAAGCAGATAGGCAAATGGCATGACACGCCGCGCGCCTAAGCGGTCGATAACGCCGTCAAGAAGTGCCGCCGCGCCAAAGCCGACACCATAGGCGAGCGCGGCCAGCCCGTTGGCACTGACCGGCCGTCCCAAGCCGTTGTGAAGGTGATCGCCCAGATAGCCGTAGATGCCGTAGAACGCGGTCATGAAGGCCGCGCAGGCGACCAGCAGCGGCACTATGCCCGGAACGGCCAACGCACCCAGCGGCGTCGGTGCCGGACCGCTCTTCCTGACATCGCTGAGCGAGGTCAGCGACAGGCTGGCCAAGGCGAGTGCTGAGAGCACCGCGACCGCAGCGAATACGGCGCGCCAATGCACCAGATCGGCAAGCACGGCCGACAGCGAAACCCCGGCGACCATGCTCAGCGTCCAGCCGGTCAGCACGACGCCTATGGTGCCGCTTTCGCGGCCGGGCGGCGCAATCGCGGCGGAGCTGGCATAGATTGCCGGCATGGCGACACCTGCAGCGATGCCGGCGAGAAGCTGGGCCGCGACCAGCGCCGTCACGGTCGGCGCAGCGGCGCTGGCGACGAGCGCTATCGCCAGCAGCAGCAACGCCCCTTGCAGCATGCGGCGGGCGCCAAGCCGATCGATATAGCGCGCCAGGAACAAGGCGCTTGCCGACGTCCCGAGCCCGAACGCGGCCGACGCGATCATAACCGCCGGCACGCTTGTGCCGAAGGACGCGGCCACCGCCGGCGCGATCGGACCGAGCACCAGCGAGTTCGAGCCGATCACGGCAATGCACCCCGTCAGCAGGTAAGCGAGTGCCGGGATTGGCGGCCTGGGCGCCGCTGCGAATGTGGCGACTTGATCAGTGTTCGACATATGGCAATAATGGCCGTATTAAATTCTGCATCAATCGGGAATTTTAATATGGATGAAGAAACAGATGGCATTCCGCAGAACAGGCCCGCCGCCCGCGATATCGATGCAACCGACCGAAAAATATTAGGCGTTCTGGTCGACGACGCCACGATCAGCTATGCCGAGCTCGGCGACCGCGTCGGCCTTTCACCGCCGGCAGCCCATGAACGCGTCAAGCGCCTCCGGCGCAGCGGCGCCATCCGCAACACCGCGGTCATCATCGATCCCAAGGCGGTGCACAAGCCGCTGCTTGCCTTCGTCCATATCGACACAAAGGGGTGGGGAAAGACGCCGGAGCTGATGGCAATCTCCGAACACCCCGAAGTCGAGGAGATCCATTCGGTGGCCGGCGACACATGCATGCTGATCAAGGTCCGCACCGAGGACACGCGGGCGCTCGAGGGCCTGCTGTCGCGCCTCTACGAAACACCCGGCGTCACCTCGACCCGAAGCTATGTGGTCCTGTCGACCTATCTCGAGCGGCCGGTGCAGCCGGGGATAACGACGGAATGGCCGACCCCCCGGCATATGGCCAAGCCGCTTTATTAGCTCAAACGATTCTCACGCGTATCCAAAGTCGAACCGGAAACGTCTCAGGCAAGCATCCTGTGGTCATCCGTCGGGCCGGTTCGTTTGCGCCGGTTCTTGGATCCGACTGGATGCCTGTTGCGCAACCGGAGACACGCGATGAGAAAATTGATCGTGGGCAGCTTCATTTCGCTGGACGGCGGGCCAGGGCGCGGATCGCGCCATCGAGCGGCTGGTGATCCATCTGCCGCCCAAGGAGCGCGCCTGCGTCCTGCTCAAGGATGTCTTCGACTATTCGCTGGAAGAGATTGCCGATCTCGTCGGCTCGACCGTGGGTGGTGTCAAAGCTGCGTTGAACCGAGGCCGCTCTGGGCTGGTGCGGTGGTCGTTTCCAGGCCGGCCTGACCAGCAACAGGACATGCAAGTGTCCGGCATCAACCTCAATGGAATGGGATCGATGCCGGACAAGACATGGGCGGCTTACTGAAGCTTCGCCTGCAGGGCGTTGACGTCATCCGTCGTCATTTCGCCGTCGGTCGTCACCTTGCCGTCGACGATCTTCCAGAGGCGGAACGGGCCGGTGATGTCGCCGTATTTGTCGAAGGCGACCGGGCCGATGACGCCTTCGTAGCGGATCGGCTTGCCATCCTTGATCAGGCCGAGCGCCTTAGCGAACTCGTCCTTGCCGGCATAGATCGGCGTGCCGGCCGGGTCGACCGCCTTGTACATCGCCTCCTTGATCTTGGCTGGATCCTCGGAGCCCGCAATGGCGATGGCCAGGCCGACGATGGCGCCGGCATCATACGACCGGTCGGCCGCCGGGTTCGACGGTTCGATGCCCGAAAATTCCTTGTAGTTCTTGGTGAAATACTCGGTCGATGCGGTCGGGCTGGTGCCGGAGGAAGTGCCGTACGCATCCTTCAGATAATCCGCGCCAACGGATTCGATGAAGTCCGGGCTGTTCATGCCGTCATTGAGCAGGAATTTCTGGACACCGCCCTGCGAAATCCAAGTGCGGGCGATGGTTGCGCCGTCGACAGGCGTGCTGATGAGATAAAGCCCGTCGGGCTCGCCGGCCATCGCCGCCGTCACTTCCGAGGCATAGCTCGACTGCTTTTCATTGTAGGGCGTGTCGGAGACGATGGTGCCGCCGAGTGCCTTATAGGCGCGCGAAAATTCCGCCACCATGTTGACGCCGAAGTCGTTGTTGACGTGGATGACCGCCAGCTTCTTGAAGCCTTTGTCGATGGCATATTTGGCGGCGGCGACGCCCTGCAGCGCATCAGATGTGATGGTGCGGAAGAAGATGCCGTTGGTCTTGCCGTCGCGCCCGAGCGCCGTCAGCGTCGGCGACGAGGAAGCAGGCGACACCTGGACTATCTTGGCCGGAGCGGTGACCGAGGTCAGGATCGGGATCGACACCGAGGAGATGATGCCGCCGATGATCACTGGCACCTTCTTGACCTGCACGAGCTGCGTCGCGGCGTCGACCGCAATGTTGCCCTGGCTCTGGCTGTCGCGCGTGTCGGTTGCGAGATCGCAGCCGCGGACGCCGCCCGCATCGTTGATGTCGCGGAAGGCCATCTCAACCGATTTGGCGCCGGCCTGGCCGTACTCGCCGGCCGGGCCTGTCAGTTCCATGACGAGGCCGACGGTGATCTTGCAATCGGCGGCTTGCGCTGCGCCGGCCGCTGTCAGCAGTGCGAGCGCGGTGGTGATCTGAAGTATGGTCTTTTTCATTGTTGTTCCCCTTTCGTTACACGACTCTCATTGATGTCTTGAGCCTGTTCAGCCTTCCGGCATCTGCAGCCAGGTTTCATGCAGATGTCGCCATTCGACGCCGTTGGGCGCCGATGAACTGGTGGTGAAAACGGCACTTGAGCGGCGGCGGCTATGTTTGCCGGCGCGCTGCTGCGCTTCGATGTAGCTGACGACGATCGTGTCGCCTTGTTGCCAGCCGGCCCGGATTTCCTCGATCGAGATGGTGAAATCGCCGTCACAAGTGGCGCGGCTTGCCCTGACATGGTCGAGCACCGCGTCACGATCGAGGACCTGGCCGTCCGGCACAACCATGCGGAAGCCTTCGCCCATGACGCGTTCGAAGCGCCTGAAATCTGAATTGTCCGCACTCGCCGCATTGAACCAGTCGACGAAGAAGCGGTGGAGATCGACCACCTCGGCGCTGGCGCGGGAAAGCAAGGAGGGCTTTTCGTCCATGGCCGCGTTCATTTCCTGCCTGCATTCAAATTGTAATGCATGATCGAGCCGTGGCGGCCGTGACGGTCGCGTTCCAAAGTGTAGACGTCTCCCAGCGGCCCACGGCTTTGCGCGATCACGGCAGCGATCCTCGCCCGGTCGTCGGCATCGAGCGCGACGTCCATGATTCTGGAATTGGCAAGGGCGTGCGCCTGGTTGCGAGCGCCGACGATGATGGCCGCCACTTGCGGCTGCTCCAGCACCCAGGCGCTGGCGATGGTGGCGATATCGACGCCGTGGCGGTCGGCGACGGCCTTCAGTGTGCGAAGCAACTCCTGGAAAAGCTCCCAGCCACCAAAGTCGTCAATGATCAGCTTGTATTTGACCAGCGATCGGTTTTCGAGCGGCGTCTGCGGCTCGGCAGCGCCAAGCCATTTTTCGCTGAGGAAGCCGCCAGCCACCGAACCGTAGCAGAGGAAACTGACGCCGTGCCGGCTGGCGAGCGCTGCAAGGCTGTTGGCTGGCCGCTGGTCGAGCACCGAGTATTGCAATTGCTGGCTGACCAGCGGCACACCGGCGGCCAGGATCTCGGCCAACCGCGGCGTGTCGAAGTTCGTGGTGCCGATGTTGCGCACCTTGCCTTCCCTGCGGATTTCGTTGAGCCAGCCCATCGCTTCGACATAGCCGGGCAGCGCATAGTCCCACCAGTGGAACTGCACGAGATCGAGCCGCTCGGTCTTCAGCCGCCGCAGCGATTGCTCGACGATGCTGCTGATGTAGTCGCGGCTGATCGTGGAAAGCCGTTCGAGGTCAGGCACCAGCTTGGTGTGCACCTTCATCTTGGCGGCAGCATCAAGGCCACGCTCATTGGCAAGGCGCAGGCGTGCCGCGCCGATCAGCTCCTCTACACCGGTATAGATATCGGCGCAATCATAGGTCCTGATGCCGGCGTCGAAGGTGGCGATCAGGTCGGTTACCGCCTGTTGGCGGTCGATCGCGCCGTGCCCGCCGGCAAGCTGCCAGCCGCCGCGAATAACGCGCGAGATCGTATAGCCGGGGCTGAGCTCGAAAGCCTTGGCGGTCATCTCCGGTCATTCTCCTTCGGCAGCGGCACCGCCGTCGTTTCGGCATGGCTGAACCGCCGCTTGCCGGTCCTGACGATCCTCAGCCGGCTGGCACAATTGGGATCCGGACAAGCGATCTCGGCGTCCGACGTCATCCAGTCGTTCCTGTGGGTCGGGCGCTGCTTTGCGGCCAGAAGCGGCAACACTGCCGCAATGGAATAGATCGAGAAACCTTGCCCCGCTGGCATCGACAGCATCTCGCCCTTCAACTCGAAATAGTCGCCGGGCTTGGCGCCGCAATAGATCGGCTTGCCCTCGGGGATAACCGCCTCGACGCGAAGGTCGAAGAGCTCAAAACTGTCGTCGGTCTCAGCCATTCAGATCTCCACCCGGGTGAAGGTGATGTCGCAGGCACCGTTGCGGCGGATCACGCCACAAGCGGCTGCGAATTTATCGCGATCCTCAGGCACCAGCTGCGCGACGACGCTTCCGGCAAGCCAGCCGATCGGGAACAGCAGGCGTGCACCCGCTCCGTAGAACAGGCCGACGTCAAAGATGGCATTCGGGTTGCCGCCCCACATGCGCGGCGGCACGTAGGACAACACGATGTCGCCCGGCTGCGGCGTCAGCGTTGCGTTCTCCGCCGGCAAGGGCCTGGCATAGGTTTGGCCCTCAAGTTCGGCTGATGGAACCGGGCAGGAGATTTCCGGCCCCGTCCACATAGCATGGATGCCGGCAACGACGCGCGGCTGCTCGAGATACGCCAGCAGGAAGGCAGCGTTGTCGGGCGCCTTTTCAGGCAACAGCAGCGCGGTCACGGAAAGCTTCGAGCGTGGCTCGGTGATGCTGATGCCAGGCGCCGTCATGCCCTCAATCCTTCCTTGCTTGTGGATTGGAGCTTGTCGCGCAGAAAGGCGAAGGGCCGGCTGATATCGGCCACCAGCGCCTCGCGCGCCGCTTGCGCATCCTGCCTCGCAAGCGCTGCGACAATGCTGCGGTGGTAGTGGGCCGTATCGACCTCGCCGGCGTCGGAGAAGGCGTAGATGGCAACGCGGATGCAAGGCCCCGATTGCAACCAGAGGCTCTCGATCATCGGGATCAGCACGGCGGAACCGCAGCAACGGTAGATCTCGAAATGGAAGCTCTGATTGAGCGTGGCCTCGCGGTCGATATCCTTCTTGTGCTTGAGCGCGCGCATCTCGTCCCATTGCCCCAGCATGGCTTCGACCGAAGCGATCTGGCGCGCGTTGATGCGCGTGGCGGCCAGGGCGATCGCTTCGCCCTCGATCAGGGAGCGGGCGCGCAAGAGGTCGTCGATGCGCTCCAGCGTGATCGGCGGCACGCGCACCGAACGGTTGGGAAGCGCCTCCAGCGCCTTCTCGGTGATCAGCCGTCCGAGCGCCTCGCGCACCGGCATGGTGCTGGTGACCAGCGCGTCGGCGAGGCCGCGGATGGTCAGAACCTGGCTTGGCTCGAAAAGGCCGCCGATCAAGGCGCGGCGCAGCTCCGAATAGACGCGATCCTGCACGGTCTCGCGGCCGACCGGCGTAAGCTGGGCTGCGATCACCTCATTGTTCTTTTCGATGGCGGCCTTCTGCATGGGCAATCCCGGTCTTGGCCGTTTTCGGCTTGCGGAAGAAATTAAAGCCGAATAGCGTGATCAAAGCAAGTGTGATCACAAATCAAATCATTGGCGGCGAAGATCGCTTTCGGCCTGAGGGATTCATGGGCGACACGACGGAACGGCAGGAGGAGATCCGCACGCCGGTTCTGACGGCCAGGAACGTCGTCAAGCGCTTCGGCGGCCTCGTCGCGGTCAACAATGTCTCGTTTGACGTCCGGCCGGGTGAAATACTCGGCCTCATCGGCCCGAACGGCGCCGGCAAGACCACGATGTTCGACCTGCTCGCCGGCAGCATTCTGCCGACCAGCGGCGAAATCCTCCTCAATGGCGTATCGGTGTCGGGGGAAGCAGCCCATCGCCGCATCGGCCGCGGCCTTGGCCGCACGTTCCAGATCCCCCGGCCCTTGCCTAACCTGACGCTGATCGAAAACGTCATGCTGGCCGCGCAAGGACAGACTGGAGAAAAACTGCTCGCCAATTTCCTGACGCCCCGGCGAGTCGCTGCCGAAGAGAGGGCTGCCGAGACAAGAGCCGTCGAACTGCTCGAGCTCGTCACGATCGCTCACCTCGCGCACGAACCTGCGCGCGTGCTTTCAGGCGGCCAGCGCAAGCTGCTCGAGTTGGCCCGCGTGATGATGGCCGACCCGGCGATCATCCTGCTCGACGAGCCGGCGGCCGGGGTCAACGCAACCCTGCTCGAGATCATTATCGATCGCATCCGCGACATCAATGCGCGCGGCATCACCTTCCTGCTGATCGAGCACAATATCGACATGGTGACGCGGCTTTGCCACCGCGTCCTGGTCATGGCGAGCGGCCAGCTTCTGTGCGAAGGGACTCCGGAGGAGGTGGCGCGCGACCCGCGCGTCATCGAGGCCTACCTCGGAGGCACGGCATGAGCCAAAAGGTACTCGATGTCCGCGATCTCGAAGCCGGCTACGAGCCTGGCGTTCCGATCGTGCGCGGCGCTTCGATCACCGTCGACCAGGGCGAGATCGTCGTCGTTCTCGGTCCCAACGGCGCCGGCAAGTCGAGCCTTATCAAGGCCATCGCCGGCCTTGTCCCGATCACCGGCGGCGCGGTGCTGCTGGACGGCAAGGATATCACGGCGTCGCCCGCTCACATCATGGTCCGCCTTGGCCTTGCCTTCGTGCCACAGACAGAGAACATCTTCCCGCTGATGTCGGTCGAGGACAATCTCAGGGTAGCATGCGGCATCCTGAGGCCGCGCGAGGTCCCAGCCCGCATCGAGGAAATGTATGCGGCCTTTCCCGATCTCGCCCGTCAGCGCAGAACGGCCGCGGGCAATCTGTCGGGTGGACAGCGGCAGATGCTGGCTGTCGCCCGGGCGTTGATCGTCCATCCCAAGGTGCTGGTGCTCGACGAGCCGTCGGCCGGCCTGTCGCCGAAGTTCGTGGCGACGGTGTTCGAGATGCTGGCCGGCATCCGAAAGTCCGGCGTCACCATCCTGCTGGTCGAACAGAACGCCAAGGCAGCGCTTGCCATTGGAGACCGCGCCTATGTGCTGGTTGAGGGCAAGGAGCGGCACCAAGGCGTCGCCTCCGAGCTCTGGAGCGACCCGGTCGTGGCTGAACTCTATCTTGGCCAGCGCCGCCTCGATCTTGGACAAGGAAGCGCGGCATGAACCTGCAATTCGTCGTCGACGGACTGCTGGCAGGCTCGATGATCGGCCTCGGCGCCATCGGCGTGACACTCACCTATTCGATCCTGCGCTTCTCGAACTTCGCCCATGGCGACTTCATGGCCTGGGGCGCCTATGCGACGCTCGCCGTGGTTGGCGCCATTGGCGCGATTTTCGGCAAGATCGCGCCGATCGCGCCCCTCTCCTTCGGTTGGCCGCTGATCGTCGCGCTCATCATCGGCATGGCGGCCACCGGCCTGCTGGCGCTGGTGCTCGACATGGTGCTGTTCGCGCGGCTGCGGGCCAAGGGCCAGGCGATCATCGTGGTGATGGCGAGCTTCGGCGCCTCGATGGCGCTGAGAAGCCTGCTCGAATTCATCTTCACCTCGCGTCCGACCTATTTCAGCCGGGCGATCCAGATCGCCATACCGATAGGTTTCGGCATCCGCATCACCCCGGACCAGATCGCGCTGCTGCTGCTGACCGCCGTGCTGGTGCTCGGCGTGCATCTCCTGATGGCGCGGACCCAGACCGGCCGCTCGATGCAGGCATTGAGCCAGAACGCGGCACTTGCCCGCATCGTCGGCATCGACGTCGCCAGGGTGGTGCGCGTCACCTGGATCATCGGCGGCGCGCTGGCCTGCGTCGCCGGCGTCATGATCGGCATTCTCATCCAGATCCGCCCGTTCATGGGTTTCGAGATGCTGCTGCCGATGTTCGCGGCCGCCATCCTCGGCGGCATCGGCAGCGTGCCTGGCGCCGTTCTCGGCGGCCTGATCATCGGCATGGCCGAAGCGGCTGCCGTGCATTTGATCGGCGCCGAATGGCGGGCAGCCGTCTCGTTCATCATCCTGATGGCGGTGCTGTTCGTGCGGCCCATCGGCCTTTTCGGAGTGAGGGAACGCTGATGGATCTGCTCGGCTACGGCGCCTTCTTCCTGACCACCGCGCTGATCTTTTCGCTCATCACGCTCGGGCTCAATCTGCAATGGGGGCTGACCGGGCTTTTCAATGTCGGGGTCGCCGGCTTCGTTGCCATCGGCGCCTACACCTCGGCGCTGCTGACCACGCCCGACGATGCCGCGCGCCTGGGCGGCTTCGACCTGCCGATCCTTATCGGCTGGCTTGGCGCCATGCTATTGGGCGGCGTCACCGCCGCCATCACCGGCATTGCCACGCTACGCTTGAGATCGGACTATCTGGCGATCACTACTTTCGGCGTCGCCGTCGTCGTGCAACTGGCAGCGCTCAATGCCCAGAAGCTGACCGGCGGGCCGTTCGGCATCGGCTTTATTCCGCGTCCGTTCGGCGGCCTTGCCGAAACGCCGTTGCTGTTCAACCTTTCGAACCTTGCGATCGTCTCGGTGGTGACGCTGATCGTCTATCTCGCGCTGGAGCATCTGTCGCGCAGCCCGTGGGGGCGCGTGTTGAAGGCGCTTCGCGAGGATGAGCGGGCCGCGATATCCCTAGGCAAAAGCGCACGGTTCTACCGCGTCCAGGCCTTTGCCGTCGGTGGCGCCATCATGGCGCTTGCCGGTGCGCTGCAGGCGCATTTCACCGGCTTCATCGCCCCGGACAATTATTTGCCGGCACTGACTTTCCAGGTCTGGGTGATGCTGATCGTCGGTGGCTCGGGCAGCAACATCGGCGCCGTCATCGGCAGCATCCTGGTCTGGGCGATATGGGCCGGATCGGGAGCCTTGACCAGTATGTTGTTCTCGCCGGAACAGCAGGCCCGCGCCGCTTCGCTGCAGATCGTCGCCATTGGCGTGATGCTGTGCGTCATCCTTCTGGTCAGGCCGAACGGCCTGTTTGGCGACAGGCCGCGGCGTCCAAGGTTCGGCAAACGTCGACGCGTGGCCCCGAGCGAGAGCGGCTCATGAACGCTGTGACCCGGCCGCACGGCGTTTCCCTTTGGCATGCCGTCAGCCGCAGTCGCCGCGACCGGCCCACCCTCGAAGGCGCACTCGATGTCGATCTGGCAATTGTCGGCGGCGGGTTTTCAGGCCTTTCCACCGCGCTGCACAGTGCCGAGAAAGGCATCTCGGTTGCCGTCCTCGAGGCGGAAATCATCGCCTGGGGGGCAACCGGCAGGAATGCCGGCTTCGTCGTGCCGAATTTCGCGAAAAGAGACCCCGACGATATCATTGCCCAACTCGGGCCCGAACGCGGCGAACGCCTTGTCGATTTCGCCGCCGGCAGCGCCGACCTCGTCTTCGACCTGATCAGGCGGCATGCCATCGAATGCGATGCCGTCCAGAGCGGCTGGATACAACCAGCCCATTCACCGGCTGCTTTGCAAAAGACCAGATCGCGCGCCGAACAATGGGCACCGCGCAGAAGGCCGGCTATTGCGCTGGATAGACAGGCGGTCGAAGAGCTGACCGGCGTTCGCGGTTATCTCGGCGGCTGGATCGACAGATCGGGTGGCGTCCTCAATCCGGTCGAATATGCGCGCGGATTGGCCGACGCGGCGGAAAAGGCCGGAGCGCGCATCTTCGAGCATACGCGTGTCGCGTCGATCGATCACATAGGCGATGGTTGGGCTTTGAAGACGGCCTCCGGTTCGGTACGCGCAGGAAAGGTGCTGGTCGCCACCAACGCCTATGGCGGAGCGCTGGATCGGGCGTTGCAGCGAACCTATTTCCCGCTGAAAATCTTCCAGATCGCGACAGCGCCGCTGCCGCGCGAAATACGCACTCGCCTGCTTCCTGGCGGGCAAGGCGTCGGCGACACAAGACGCAATCTCCTCACCTTCCGCTTCGACGGCGAAAACAGGCTGATCACCGGCGGCATGCATGTTTTTGGCCCCGGTGCCGACACGCGGGTGCCGCGGGCGATCTGGCGGCGGCTTGCCAGATATCTCGATCTCCCGGACATCCCGCCGCTTGAATACAGCTGGTCGGGGATGGCTGCCGTCGAGCCCGACTTCCTGCCGCACCTCGTCGATCTCGGCCCCGGGCTGATCGCCGGCTTCGCGTGCAACGGACGCGGCATCGCCATGACCACTGCGATGGGCAAGGTGCTTGCGGATTGGGCTGATGGCACAAAGCCTCAGGATTTGCCGCTGCCGTTTGCGCCGCCGTCGCCGATCCCGTTCCATAGCCTGATGCGGCATGCACCAAACATGGTGCTCCCCTGGAGCATGCTGCGCGACCGGCTGGATGGCTGATCGACGTGCGTCTCTGGCCGCCGTCCTGATACCCGAACTGCTAGACTCGCCCACACCATGTTGTTAACGACAGCGGATGAAGCAGAACTATCTTTATCTCATCATCGGCGCTTTGGCCGTCGCCGTTATTGCGTTGGGGATTTACGTTTATCGCGAGGAGACTAGGCCGAAAGGCGTGGAACTTCGCATCGATGATTCCGGCATTTCAGTTCAGGAAAAATAGACCGCGTAGTCCTGTTGCCCGACTTTGCACTGGAAGTCGGCTTGTACCGCCTCACCCCAACTCCAACGTCGTTATCGCAAAAACTCCGGACTGCACGAGCTGCGGCGCCTTTCCCTTGTACATCCGAGCCGTCTCGAAGCCCGGTTGAAGGCCTGCGGACGACAGCAAGTCTGCAAATTGCCGGCTGGTTTCGGGAACGTCGAGATGGACGTTTCCGGGACCGGACATGTGCGCGAGCGCGGCGAAGAGATGGCTTGCCGCGTCCAGGCTGTCGGCAAAGAGCGGGCCGATCTTGCAGCCGTCCCGGCATTGGCGCGCGACGCCGTATCCCGCAATGGCGCCGTGCTTGAGGATCGCAAGCGCCATATGCGGCGGGCGCAGCCAGTGTTCCAGGAAGGATCGCCTCGGACCGGGAAAGAAGCGGCGGTCATAGTCCAGTATGTCCGGCACGAGTTCCGGCCCTATGGCGCGAATGTCGTTGCCGACGGCTGCCGGCACATTCGGTGACCCCATGAACCGGATCGTCCGGTAGGCCGGTGCAAAACCCATGTTGCGGTAGTTGACCTGCTGTTCGACAACGCCGTCGAGGCCGATCGTGCGGTTGCCGAGCCGCGCTATGCCGGCATCCCAGACCGCCTTGCCATGACCTTGGGCACGCCTGTTCGGCCGGCAGATGTAGAGGCCGATGAAGCCGAAACCGTCGCCATAGGCAACGGCCGAAATGCCGGCCGCCATCTCGCCATCGATAAAGGCGCCGATGAAGCCCTGCGGGTCGGCTGCCTGAAACAGCGCGGCATCGTTAAGGCCGGGATTCCAGCCTTCCGCCGCCGCCCAATCGACAAGGGTTTGCACTTCTTCACGTGCGAGCGTTCGGATCGTTCGGGGCATTGCGATCACTCGGCGGCGCCAGGCGCGAAGGATTTCAACGCGCCATGATAAGACTTTGCCAACGGGCTTGCATAGGCGCCGCGCTTGGATGTCGTCAGGCCAAGGGCGATCAATGCCTCGGCCTGTTTCACGGCAGCGCCCACGCCGTCGATGACCGGAAGCCCGAATTCCCGCTGCAGCGCCGCCGCCAGATCGGCCATGCCGGCACAGCCGAGCACGATCGCCTCGGCGCGATCCTCGTCGATGGCGCGCGCAATCTCGCTGCGCAGCCTGAGCAGTGCGTCGGACGCCGGATCTTCGAGGGCAAGAACCGGGATGTCGGCGGCGCGCACGCGTGCCCGCCCCGCCATGCCATAGCGTTGCACCAGGCCTTCGACCGGCACGCGCGAACGTCCGGTGGTGGTGACGACGGTGAAGCGCTGGGCGATGAACGAGGCCGTGCTGAGCGATGCCTCGCAAATGCCGATGACCGGAATGTTGGCCATGGCGCGCGCGGCATCGAGGCCGGTGTCGTCGAAACAGGCAATGATCGCGGCTTGCGCGCCGGAGCGTTCGCCGGCGGCGATCTCGACCAGCAGGCCGGGCACGGCAAGTGCTTCATCGTAATAGCCTTCGATCGATACAGGTCCCATCGACGAGGTGACGGCAACGATCTTCGTCGATTGAGCAGCGACCGATCGGGCTGCCGCCGCGATAGTGTCGGTCATGCTGGCGGTGGTGTTTGGATTGACGACGAGGATCTGCACTGTCAGGCACGCTCGCGGCGGCGGCCGACATAGACGATTGCGCCGAGCGTCAGCAGGATCACCAGGAAGGAAAACACGGTCGTCACGGTGCCCAGCGCATAGAGCACCGGCGTCGTGACATTCGTCGTCATGCCGTAGATTTCGAGCGGCAACGTGTTGAACGTGCCCGAGGTCATCAGCGTGCGGGCGAACTCGTCATATGACAGAGTGAAGCCGAACAGGCCGACGCCGATCAGGCTGGGCGCGATCATCGGCAGCACGACATGGGCAAAGGTCTGCCACGACGATGCTCCGAGATCGCGCGCGGCTTCCTCATAGGCTGGCGAGAACCGGTTGAAGACAGCAAACATAATCAGCACGCCGAAAGGCAAGGTCCAGGTCAGATGGGCGCCGAAAGCGGAGGTGTACCAGGCGGGGCGGAAGCCGATCTGCTGGAAGACGACGCCGATGCCGAGACTGATGATGATCGACGGCACGACCAGGCTGGCGACGGCCAGATAGAACAGTGCGGTTGCGCCGCGAAATTTCTGCCGGAAGGCCAGGCCGGCGAGCAGCGACACGGCGACAGTGACGACCATCACCATCAGGCCAAGGACGAGCGAGCGTTTGAAGCTGCCGCCGAAGTCGCCGACCGCCTGGCGCTCGAACAAATTGGCGAACCAGTGCAGCGACACGCCGTTCAGCGGAAATGTCAGACCGCCGTTCTCGCCCTGGAAAGAGAGGATCAGGATCGCCGAAAGCGGGCCGTAGAGGAACAACACGAAAAGACCGAAGAACGCCGCCAACACATAGAATTCGAGGGTGCGCTTGTCCTGGCTCATCGCCTCACAGCTCCTTGCGGATGTCGACGATGCGCAGGATGCCCGCGACCATCAGCAGCACCAGCACCAAGAGCACGACGGCGTTGGCGGCAGCTGCCGGATATTGCAGCAGCGACATCTGGTTCTTCATCATCAGCGCGACGGAGGCGCTCTGCCCGCCGGACATCACCTGCACCGTCGAGAAGTCGGCCATCACCAGGGTGACGACGAAAATGGTGCCGATCGCCATGCCGGGCTTGGCGAGCGGAATGACGACGTTCCACAGAACCTGCCAGCCGGAAGCACCGGCGTCGCGCGCGGCTTCTATCAACGACTTGTCGATGCGCATCAGCGTGTTGAAGATCGGCGTCACCATGAACAGCGTATAGAGATGCACCATAGCCAGCACCACGGCGAATTCGGAATAGAGCAGCCATTCGATCGGCTTCGGGATCAGCCCCATTTGCACCAGCGTCGAGTTGACTAGGCCATTGCGGCCAAGCACCGGAATCCACGAGATCATGCGGATGATGTTAGAGGTCAGAAACGGCACCGTGCAGACAAGGAACAGCACCATCTGCATGGCCGTGGTCCTGATATGGAAGGCAAGGAAATAGGCGACCCAGAAACCGATGAACAGCGTCAGCGCCCAGACGATGGCGGCGTATTTCAGTGTATTCAAGTAGGTTTTCCAGGTGACCCAGGAGCCGAGCGTGTCGGAATAATTGGTGGTCAGGAAATCCGGATACATCGCTGCGAAATCGTAGTCCCAGAATGAGACCACGGCGATCATCAGGATCGGCAGCAGGAGGAACGCGCCGAGGATCAGCGCCAGCGGTGCCGCCTGGAGATAGGGTGCGACTCCGGCAAAGGAGCGCCTGCGTCTGGCAGGCTTTGCAGACGTAACGTGCGTGGATTGTTCGAGCGCTACTGCCATCTATATCTCGGTCGAAGTCGGCGATGCGACTGAGGGGTGTTCCCTTCTCCCCCTGTGGGAGAAGGTGGCCGAGCGAAGCTCGGTCGGATGAGGGGTGTTCCAGCTTGGCACCAACAGTGCTCCGTCCAGCACCCCTCAACCGTCTTGGCGCTGCGCGCCAATCCACCTTCTCCCACAAGGGGAGAAGGCAGAGGGCATCAAGCAGCGATGAACTCGTTCCAGCGCTTCACCATGTAGCGGTCCTCGTCCATGACCGAGTTCCAGCAGGCGACCTTGCCCATGCGCTCTTCGAACGAGCCGCCGTCACGCACGGCGCCAGCCTTTTCCATGACCTTGCCGTCCGGCGACAGGATATCGCCCTTTGCCGGCTTGCCTTCGATCCAGTAGCCCCACTCGTCCTCGGACATGAACTTCTTGGCCGACACCATGTTGGCCGAGTAATAGCCCTGGCGGTTGAGATAGCCGCCAACCCAGCCGGACGTGTACCAGTTGATGTATTCATAGGCGGCATCGAGTTCGGCGCCGGAGAGATGGGCTGCCAGGCCAAGCCCGCCACCCCAGGACCGGTAGCCTTCCTTGAGCGGCTGGAACCGGCACGCGATGCCCTTGGAGCGGACCGCGGCCACGGCCGGCGACCACATCGACTGGATTACGACTTCGCCTGAAGCCATCAGGTTGACGCTCTCGTCGAAGGATTTCCAGAAGGCGCGGAACTGGCCGGCTTGCTTGGCCTTGATCAGGAAGTCGATCGTCTTGTCGATCTCCTCCTTGGTCATGTTGCCCTTGTCGGCGTATTTGATGTTGCCCGTTGCCTCCATGATCATCGCCGCATCCATGATGCCGATCGACGGGATGTTGAGGATGGCGGTCTTGCCCTTGAAGGCCGGATCCATGATGTCGGCCCAGGTGGTGATATCGCGGCCGACGAGGTCGGGGCGGATGCCGAGCGTATCGGCATTGTAGATCGTCGGCACCATGGTGAACCAGTTGGTCGGCGCCTTGGCGAAGACCTTGCTGTCCTGCGCCTCGACGTAACCGACGGTATGCGGCGCGGTGCCCTGGGCAATGACGCTGTCCGGCGTCAGCTTGCCGGTTTTGAACAGCGGCACCAGCTCGTCGTAATATTTCAGCTTGCTGACATCCATCGGCTGCAGGACGCCTGTCGGGAACACCTTCTTGCAGATCCAGTATTCGATGTCGGCGATGTCGTAGCTGTCGGGCTGCGTCACGGCGCGCTGCGCGGCGGCGTCGGAATCGGTTGCTGTCATCTCCAGCGTGATGCCGAGGTCGGCCTTGCACTTGTCGGCGATGGCATTGAGGTTGGATACGCCGGTGCCGAACTGGCGCAGCGTAATGTTCGATTGCGCCCAGATGGTCGGAAAGCCAGATATGGCGCCGGAACCGGCGGCGAAACCGACGGCGGCGGCACCTGTCTTGAGCAGCGAACGTCGCGATATTCCAGTCTTCTTGTCGGTGGTGTTGGTCATGTTCAGTTCCCCTGTTTTGGTTGGTTATGCTGGATTTCAGGAATCGAGACGGCCAAGGACGATCGCGTCCTCGGCGTCCCAGGCGATCGGCACTGCGTCGCCGACGGCAACCGGCCTGGCGAAGAAGCTGGTGTCGTCGACGATCACCGTGAAATCTTCGATGCCGGCGCCATTGACCAAGAGCTTCACGGTCGAACCGCGGTACTCGATGTTTGAAACGATGCCAGTGAAGCCGAGCCCGGCTGCCGGCGGCTCGCCGATGCGCACGTGGTCGGTGCGAATGGCGATGTCGATGGGTTCCCCGGTCTCCCTGCCCTGCCCGCTGGCGGCGAGCGTGACGCCGACGGGCACATCGAAAACGACCATGCCGTCGCGACTGCCGGCGACGCGCCCGGAGATGACATTGTGGTCGCCCATGAAACGAGCGACGAAGGCCGTGGCCGGCCGCTCGAACACCGTGCGAGGGTGCGCCGCCTGCTCGATACGGCCGTCGTTCATCACCACGATCAGGTCGGCCAGCGCCATCGCCTCTTCCTGGCTGTGGGTGACGTGGACGAAAGTGATGCCGAGCGACGTCTGCAGCTTCTTCAGTTCGGCTCGCATGCGGATCTTCAGGAAAGGATCGAGCGCGGAAAGCGGTTCGTCGAGCAACAGCGCCTCGGGATCGGTGATCAAGGCGCGCGCAAGGGCAACGCGCTGCTGCTGCCCGCCGGAAAGCTGCGCCGGGCGGCGGCTGGCATAGGCCTCCATCTGCATCAGCTTCAGCATGTCGAGCGCCTTGGCGCGGCGCTCCTCCTTGCCGACGCCTTTCATCTTCAGGCTGAAGGCGACGTTGTCGATCAGGTCGAGATGCGGAAACAGTGCGTAGGACTGGAACATCATGGCAGTGCCGCGCCTGGCCGGCGGCAGGTCGGTGACCACTGTGTTGCCGAGACGCACGTCGCCACTCGATATGCTCTCGTGCCCGGCGATCATGCGCAGCGTCGAGGTCTTGCCACAGCCGGACGGACCGAGCAGGCAGCAATAGGTTCCGGCAGGGATTTTCAGGCTGATGCTTTCGACGGCAGTCGTCGCGCCATAGACTTTCGAAACGGACACAATGTCGATTTCGGCGGCTTTGGACATCCAGCTTCCCCTTTGGTCGGATTAGCCAAAGCATCATGCGTGCCAGTTGCGCACCGCCGCGCCAACTGACTGAATCCTCGAAGAAATCAGGGCCGCCTCTATGTAGCTGCCGATACGTCGGCCTTGTGCAATGCACAAATTATAGGCGATTGCCGCCGATCTCCGCAAAGATCGTATGCAATCTTTTTCATCTCTGTATTCACTTTGTCTCTCGTCCAAGCGATGCGATTCAGGGTAGAAGAACGCAGGACCACTGCCATGAACATTGCCGACCAGACCTTCCCTGCTATCGAGGCCGCCAACGAGGATCGCGCGCAGGCGATCCGCGACCAGTTGCGCGACGCGATCGTCGATCGCCGGCTGGCGCCGGGAACAAAGCTTTCCGAAGGCGAAGTCGGCACGCTGTTCGATGTCAGCCGCACCGTGGCGCGTGCCGCACTGCAGATGCTTTCCTTCGAGGGATTGGTGCGCACCGAGCGCAATCGCGGCGCCTTCGTCGCCAATCCGTCGCCGGAGGAAGCGCGGCAGGTTTTTGCTTCGCGCCGGCTCATCGAACCAGGCATCGCGATCGCCGCCGCCGGACGGATGACGCCGGCGCATGTCGCCGCGTTCAAGGCCCAGCTCGACGAAGAAGGCCGTTTCATCGCCGAACGCGGACCGAACGCAAGGCGATCGGAGATCAAGGCGTCGGGGGATTTTCACCTGCTTCTGGCGTCGGTCGCGGGAAACGTCATCCTGCAGCGCTTCATGGAGGAATTGGTCGCTCGTTCATCGCTGGTGATCGCACTCTATGGCCGCTCGGGCATCTCGAGCTGCGGCCACAACGAACACACGCAGATCCTCGAGGCGCTGGAAAATGGCAATGCCGAACGCGCCAGCGCGCTGATGCTGCACCACATCGACCATATCGAGGCCGACCTCGATTTGCGCGTCAGGAGCGGCCCGGCACTCAGGCAGGCGCTCGAGTTCTGAAAATTTGCCGTTCGCGGCAACCTCGCCATGCCCATAATCACCTTTGCCCGACAAGCGCTTGCCTTGCGAAGCGCGCGCGGCGCACGCCTTCCCCCAAAGCGCAAGATACGGCCGGCGGTTGAGGTGCCGTACACGATACGTAAGTGCACCTGTTCAATGATTGCGTCGAGATAAGCGTCACATGCTCGGGGCCGCATGTAGACGCATCGAGGTATCGAGCCGGGGATGTCGCAATGCGCAAGGGCCTTGCCGCGGTGCTTATGGATTTCGTCAAAACTCGTCGGTCGCGAGGAAGCTGCGCCTCGCTGGACCTTTCGTTTGGCCGGATTATCTCCGGAATGACAGCTGTGTCTTTCATCTTGCTGTCGACGGTGGGCTTCACCAGCGATCACATCTCCGCCTGGCGCCTGGGCGCCCGTATCGTCGCCGTCGGGCTGCCGGGCGTGGCCGGCGTGCGCGAGGTGGGGCGTTTTCATAGTGGCGGACCGATACCGGGAAATCCGGAATTCCTGCTGACCACGCGCGAAGGACGTGTGCTCGATCCGCTTAGGGTTCTGGTCGCGGTAGGCAGCAATTTCGGCGCGCCCCCAGGCGATCTCGTATTCAAACCTGGCGCGATCCTGTCGATCGATCCGCGCGGCGACAAATCGGGCACGATCCTGGTTCCGCAGGATCTCACCGACCAAGATCTAGCCGACTATGGCGGAGCGAGCCCAGTCCAGCTCTACACGGCGCAGAGCGAGCCATTCCTCAACCGGCGCTACAATGGCCAGGCTCGAACGGCGCGGCTGGCGGCGGCATCCGGACCGCGCTACATCTCGATCAACAACGCCTTTGGAAGGCCCTGGATCGCCAACGCGCCGAACGGATTGGCCGGCGAAGGCAGCGTCACCGTCGTCGACCCCGACGGAGCCCCGCTCGACAATGCGCCAAGCCGCGAGGCCGGCGGCGTGTTCGCCGGCCGGTCTACCGATCGCAAACAAGCGCAGATCGCTCAACCCACTGGATGGCTGGCGCGCGGCTGGCTGGCCAATGGATGGCTGGCGAAGCGGCTGAACTACCGGGCAAGCGGCCAACTGACGCCCGGCGGGCTGCAGACCGGTGCACTCGGAACGGCGTTTCTCGGCCCGTCACCGGACGGCAGCGGATTTGCCGTGTTCGCCGCGGTCACTGCGGACGGCAGCGTGGTCCAGATCCATGTCCAGGACGGTGTCGACGGCCTAGCCGGCCCTGGCACGGTGAGCATGGGCCGCAACAGCGGCGACGATCCCGGCGTCATCGGCATTGCCTTCAAGTGGAATCCGGACCGTGTTCTCTACATCGCCGACCCCGGCCGCGACCGGCTGGTGCTGCTGAAACTGCAAGACGACCGGCGGCATTTCACGGTCGCCGGGGCTGGCATGGTCTCGCTGCCGGAATTCGATCGTCCAGTCGACATCGCCGCCGCTGTCCCCGAGATCGCCAATCCGCACTTTTCGAGCCATACGACGCTTGCCGGCGGGTCGGACCTGTTCGTCGCCAATCGCGGCGACGGCTCGCTACTGCGCATAAGCCAGGACGGCCGGCTTCTCGCCCGAGCGACGATCGACATCCCTGGCCTTGGGCCTCTCGGCGGCGATCGCCTGCGAGCCATCGCAACGTCGGCGGACGCGCAGCGGATCTGGATAACGATAGGCGGCGAGCTTCCCGGATTTCCCGGCCGCGACGGAGCGCTGCTCGAGGTCCCTGCTTTTGACGAGCACGGCGTGTCGGCGACGGCCCAGCAGACGCAAAATGCTGCCGCCAACCCCGATCTCGCCGCTCGCGGAAGGGAGCTGTTTCAGACCGATTTCACGCCGCGGACCGGTCTTGGACCATTGTTCAATGCGACGTCCTGCCTGTCCTGCCATCCCGGCCCCGGCGGTGCGAGCGCGGATGAGAACCGTTTCGCGCGCAGGATAGCCCATATGGATCCGGGATCCGGGCGCACTGTC
Organism: Mesorhizobium sp. M1169; assembly: GCF_040318345.1. Classification (NCBI taxonomy): domain Bacteria; kingdom Pseudomonadati; phylum Pseudomonadota; class Alphaproteobacteria; order Hyphomicrobiales; family Phyllobacteriaceae; genus Mesorhizobium; species Mesorhizobium sp. M1169. Next base: position 94,196 of record NZ_JAMYME010000003.1, read on the forward strand.
CCGATCGATCATCCCAACAGCCCGGTCGCCCGGCGCTACATGCTGCGCGATGGTGCCGGCATCGCGGCTGAACCGGCTGCACTGCCGCAGCAGGCCAATGTCATCTCGCTGCGCATGCCGCCCAGCCTCTACGGCGTCGCTGGCATAGACGACATACCCGACAGCGTCATCGAGGCGCAGGCAGTCAGCAAAGGCGACGGGATCAAGGGCCGCCCGCACTATGTCCTCGATGCCAACGGCGCGACGCGCGTCGGCCGCTATGGCTGGAAGGCCGACATTGCGGTCCTCGAAGAGATGGTCGCCGACGCTTTCACCAGGGAGCTCGGCATCACCAGCGTCGTCTCCGGCCACAGCGGGACGGACACGCAACCCGTCGAACAAGGGTCCGGAGAGATCGAGGCGGTGGCTGCCTATCTGCGAATGCTCACCCCGGCCGAGGAGGCCAGGCGATGAGCATCGCCCTGACGTTTTCGCATGCGCCGGAACAAGCGCGCTCGATCTTGCCCGGTATCGCCGTGGCGGCCGCGCTCGCCCTTGCGGGCGGCTGGATTGCCGGCGGATTGGGCGAGCCGCTGTCGCGCAATCCGGTCCTCGTCGCCATGCTCTTCGGGCTGCTGATCGGCAACAGCTTTGCCTGCCCCGACGTCCTGCGCCCGGGGCTCGACTTCACCAAGCGCTACCTGTTGCGCCTGGCGGTCGTCCTTGTCGGCTTCCGCGTCACGACGCGACTGTTCCTCGATCTCGGGCTGATGCCGCTCGCGGTGGCGGCCATCGAACTGATCCTGGTCGCGGCTTTGCTCTACGCCATCGCACGTAGGCTGTTCAGGCTGGAGGCCGAGATCGCGTTGCTGGTCGCGGTCGGAAGCGCCGTCTGCGGCGCAGCCGCCATTCTCTCAGTGGCTGCGCTGATGCGCGCACGCGACCAGAGCGCGGGGGTTGCGATCGCCCTGATCACGCTCAGCGGCACCGCGGCGCTGCTCGTCTATCCCGTGATGTTCCTGGGCGGCTGGCTGCCGCATCTCGACGACCGGCTCTACGGCGTGTTCGTCGGCGCGAGCATCTTCGAACTGGCGCAGGTCTACGGCGCCTCCTTCGCAGTCTCGGACGGGGCGCTGAACACCGCTACCCTCGTCAAGCTCAGCAAGGTGCTGATGCTCATCCCGCTTCTGCTGGCCATCGGCACGTTCTTTCGCGGCCGCAAGAGCGCGCCCGGAGCAACGCCGATCCCGTTCCCGTGGTTCATCGTCGCCTTCATCGGCGTGGTGATGCTCAATTCGCAAATCACTCTCGATCCGCAATTGCGCCGCGGCATTCTCGACGTCGACCAGTTCCTGTTCCTGATGGTGATGGTCGCGCTCGGGATCACCACACGCATCGGCCGTCTCGCCGAAGCCGGCGGTGCGTGGCGCCTGATCGGCCTCGGCTCCAGCGGAGTGCTTTTGTCGGCAACCCTGGCCTATGGCGCACTGATCCCGTTCTCGGCCGGCTTCCCGGCCTCGCCATCGGTCTCGAGCGAAAGCGCAATGCTGGCCAGCGATGGCGGAAGGCTCTTCGCTTTGGTCGGCTGCGCCAAATGCCATGTGCCGGCGCTGGCGGGCGCAAAAGGCGAAGTCAGGCTCTACTCGGACCTTTTACTGCACGACATGGGATCGGCGCTCGACGACAAGATCATCCAGGGTAACGCCATCGGCGCCGAATGGCGGACAACGCCGCTGGTCGGCATCCGCCTGCGCCAGCGCTTCCTGCATGACGGCCGCGCGACCACACTGCGCGATGCAGTGTTCGCGCATGGCGGCACGGCGCAGATCGTCCGCGACCGCTTCTTCGGCCTGGACGAGGCCGACCGCCAGGCGATCCTCGATTTCGTGAGCAGACTATGAACCGGCCGCGTCACGCCAAAACCGGACCGAATCGCCATGCATGAAGGCATCGTCGCGGAGCTGAACCATCTCGACGGACCCGAGCTGCTGGCGCCACTCGTCACCGACTTGTTCCGCGGAAAGGTAGCGCTCGTCTCCTCATTTGGCGCGGAATCTGCGGTGTTGCTGCACATGGCCGCATCGATCGACAGGTCGCTCCCCATCGTCACGCTCGATACCGGAAAGCTGTTTGCGGAAACGGTCGCCTATCGTACGCAATTGACGGCCTTGCTCGGCCTCACCGACGTGCGCATCGTCACGCCCCGGGCAAATGTCCTGCGGGTGCTCGACGGCTCTGGATCGCTGCACCGCAGCGATCCGGACCGGTGCTGCCACATCCGCAAGGTGCTGCCGCTCGAGAAGGCCCTGAGCGGTTTCAAGGCCTGGATTTCCGGCCGCAAGCGCTATCATGGCGGAGTTCGCACGGATGTTGCGACGCTGGAAGAAACTGACGGACGCCTGAAAATCGAGCCGCTCGCCCGCTTCACCCGGCAGCAGATCGAGGTCTATCTCGACCATCATCGCCTCCCCCGGCATCCGCTCATCGAAAAAGGCTATTTCTCGATCGGTTGTGCGCCCTGCACCGTCGCGTGCGGCAGTGCGGACAATCCGCGCGCGGGCCGCTGGAGCGGATTGTCGAAAACAGAGTGCGGGATCCACCGGTCGCCCATCCCCTCGCACAATCCGGTCCCGTCCGCTTCCCGATTTCCGGTTGCGTAAGGCACCGAAGACCCGGGCGCCCAACAAGCCTTGAAAACTAGGCACGCTTGCGAAAACTGGGAGATCAATCGCCGGGAAACTAGGTGACCGTACCGATGTGCGCGGATGCCACTGCGCACAGGATGAGCTCGTGCGTTTGGAAAGGACTGCCAGGCAGCCCATGAGCTTGCCAATCGGAGGGAATAGCCATGATCAGGTCTTCTACCGGATTTGGAGGCGACGGTCGAAGACCGAGTGCGAGGTTCGCCCGCCGTCCATTGCCCAGTTTCAGGTTGCGCAACCATCGAGATCCGCCCTCCCGGGATCAGCCAGTGCCGCTTCATCTACGAAGCCCCCACGAATTGTCGCATGACTGCGCCAGGCTAACGTCAATCGGATCGGCGGGACGGTCATGGCAGCACGACCGTCGCTCGATGATTGGTCGAGCGGGAGCCCCCATGGCCGCCTTAGACGCCTTTGAAGCCGATGCGACGCAACCGCTCTCGGGCACAGGCCGGATCGCCAAGCTGGCGGCGCCGCGCAGCGCCAGGATACTGAGGCGGAACCGCGTTCTCGAAGCGATCGATCGGGTGTCGCGGTCGAGCGTATGCTGGGTGGCGGCACCGGCCGGCTACGGCAAGACGACCGCGGTCATCGATTATCTCGAAAGCGTCGAGGCGCCGCACATATGGTACCGTGTCGATGAGGGCGACCAGGATATAGCGCGGTTCTTTCAATATCTGGCGCAGTCGCTGGACTCAGTCTCGGCTGGAGACATGCCGGTCTTCGGCGTCGAGTATGCCGAGCAGCCGAAGGAGTTCGCCAGGCGCTTTTCCAGAGCCTATTTCGCTCGGCTAAAGCCCGGCACAATTCTGGTGCTCGATGATTTGCACGACGCCGATACCGCAGAATTTCGGGCGGTGCTTTACGAGATGTTCCGTGAACTTCCTGACACCGTCCGCTGCATATGTGTCTCACGCACGCTGCCGCAAGAGGAATTGGGCGACCTCATTCTCGAGGGCAAAATGGCTGTCATCGACCGCCACGCGCTCGAATTCTCGACCGCGGAAGCGCGCGATCTCGTCCACCTGCGTTCGAGGGACGCCGCTCGGGTCGATGTCGAGGCGGCGCGCGGTTGGGCGGTCGGGCTCGTCCTGCTCGCGGATCAAGGCACAAAAACCGGACCGGACGGCACAACGGAGACGGTCCCCGGCGGGCAGAATGTGCTGCCCGACGTTCTCGGCCGTCATTTCTTCCTTTCCCTTCCTGCCGCCGACCAGGACATGCTGCTGAAACTCAATCTGCTGCCCGAAATCAGCGTCGGGTTGGCTGACGAGATGATCGGGTCGGGCGAAGCAGGAAAGCTGCTCGACAGGCTCTACAGGCGACAGTTGCTGGTCACGCGCTCGGAAAACAACCGCGATATCTTTCACCTTCATGACCTCTTGCGCGACTTCCTCGAGCGTCGTTTCGCACAACAAATTGCCAGGGAAGAGCAGCAATCGCTCCGGCGAAAGGCGGCGAAGGTCCTTGCGGGGGCGGGCCGTCATGACGAAGCCATACGCCTCGCCTTACAGGCCGACGACTGGGACCAAGCGAGCGACCTGCTGCTGAGCCGCGCAGAGGACTTGCTGGCGCAAGGGAGCCGCGCGACCTTCATCGAGTGGTGCGGCCGATTGCCGGAAACCATCATGAATGGCTGGCATTTCTATTGGCTGGGCGTGGCCCACATGCCCGACGACGCTGCGGCGGAGCGTTGGCTGTCCAAGGCGTGGCAAGCCTTTGGCGAGGCCGACGATCTGCGCGGCCTGTGCCTCACTGTGTCGCGGGCGGTGTTGGTCAAGACTGCCAGCTGGCGCACGTACGAAGGTCTGTCCATGTGGACGCGACGGGCGTTCGAGCTGATCGAACGCGGGCTTCCGGAACTACCTTCCGAGGAAGCGATGCTGGTACGCATTGGCATGATGCGGGCGCTGAACTTCGGCGACGACTGCTATCGCAGCAGCCCCGCCGGACAAGCACTCGAAACCGAACTCCTGGAGCGGTTGACCCGGAATCCCGAGCGCGATCCGAGCGGATTGCGGCTGCTTGCCAGCGAAACGCTGATCGATCTTTCGGTATCGACCATGCGCGCCGATCTGTTCGCCAAGGCCGCCGACAGCGTCGTTGACGATTTGAGTGACAAGAGCGTGCTGCCTTGGATTCTCGGCATGTGGCTGGTCGCCTTTGGTGCGGAAAGTGGACGTTATTTTCCCTATAAGAGAAGGGATTTTCCCTATCCGTCGGCCGAAGCGGCGTTGCGGGCGGCGATCGCGATTGGCGAGCGCGAATCGCTGAGGGGCGTGGAGTTCGGGGGGCTCTATCATTTGCAAATGCAGATGAAGGTCCGCAACGATTTTGCCGAGTTCCACCAAGTGGTCGAGCGTTTGGCCGAGATCGCCGACAGCCGTTTCACCACGCAGGTCGCCGTCGTCGCCGATTGCCACGCCGCGCTCCATGCCAGGCAAGGCGATTTCACGGCCGCTTACCAGGATTGCGAGCGCTTCATGACTGCCATCGAGGCGGCCAACGAGCCGATGATCGAGCGCTGGCCGCACTACATCACGCAGTTCCAGGTGCTGCTGGCGGACAGGAAGCCGCGCGAAGCCGCCGTGCTTCTCAGCGATCTGCTGCCGCGGCTGGACGGCGGCGCCCACAAGCGAACCGAGATATGCATTCTGGCAGCGGCCGCATTGGAGAACCTGTGGAGCGACGATCCGCACTATGGCGACCGGCTGCAGGCCTTCCTGGAAGCGCTGCGCGACATCAGCTGGCCAATGGTGCTGCTCAATGTCCCGGAATTGCTCGCCGAACTGCTTGGCGATGCGCTTGAGCGCGGCATCGAGCCCGAGTTCTGCCGGTCGTTGATCCGCGAACGCCGGCTCGAGCCGCCGCCCCGGCGGCCCGCCGCCTGGCCCTGGCCGCTCAGGGTCCACGTCCTCGGAGGCTTTCGGCTCGAACTCGATGCAAACCCTCTCGCGCTCGGCGCGAAGCCGCCGACGAAGGCCCTCGACATCCTGCGAGTGCTGGCGATCTCAAAGGAAAATACCTGCTCGCAGGAGACCATTCAGGACTGGCTGTGGCCCAACCTCGACGGCGACCAGGCGCGGGCGGCGTGCGACCAGGCGCTTCATCGGCTGCGCAAGCTGTTGGGACGGACCGACCTCATCGTCCAGCGCGAAGGCAAGCTTCGCCTTGCATCGGACAAGGTCTGGGTCGACCTCGCCGACTGGGAAGCACGGCTCAAGACTGTCGCAAAGGTCAATGCGGAGGGATTGCGGCCAGACGCGGAGGCGCTCTTCCATGCATTCCCGGGTCCGTTGTTGTTGCACGAGCGAACCGCTTCCTGGTCGCTCCCGGCTTGCGAGCGCGTGCGTCGCGAACTGATCGATCTTGGGCTGCGGCTCGGCCAGCGGCTGGAGGCGGCCGACCAAGCCGACAAAGCACGGGCGATATATTTAGGGGTATTGGACTTCTATCCAGATGCCGGACCGATCTGCAAAGCGCTGATAAAGGAGCAACTGTGCCGCAATGATTTCGAAGGCGCAGTTGACGAATATGAGCGCTACGAGCGCGCATTGCGTGCTGCCGGTGACGTAGCGGCCGCAGACATACGCGCGCTGGTGGCTCCCTATCTCGCGCGACGGGCGTCCCGACACTCGTATTGAAACGACACGTTCTTATGGCCATGGTACTGGCGGAATTTTCACCCGCCAGCGCTCAACGCACGATCCTCACGCACATCGGCGTGCCAATATCGATGGATCGGCCGGTGTCGGTCAGCCGGCCGGTTGCGGCATCACGGGCGAAAATCGAGATGCGGTCGGCATTCTGGTTGGCCGAGAACAGATGGCCGCCCGGGGGCGTCAGTGCCAGATTGCGCGGCGTGGCACCGCCGCAGGGCGTATATTCGACAAGGGCAATCCTGCCGGTTTGCTGGTCGACCGAAAACACGACGATGCTGTCATGACCGCGGTTGGAGCCATAGAGGAAGCGGCCGTCAGGCGAGATCTGGATGTCGGCGCAGTGATTGCCGTCGCGCGCCTCTGGGGGCACGGCCGGCTTGCTGTCGATCACCGTAAGCTTGCCTGATGCTTCGTCCAGCGCCAGCGAGACAACCGTCGAATCCAGCTCGTTCATGACGAACACGAAGCGACCGCCCGGATGCAGTGCGAGATGGCGCGGACCCGCGCCTGGAGCAAGCGCCGACTCGGCGAGCTTCGTCAGGCTGCCGTCTGAGCCGATGCGATAGGACACCAGCCGGTCGATGCCGAGGTCAGCGACGATCGCCATGCCGCCGGCAACCGTCTCGGTTACGCTATGGGCATGCGGCCGCTCCTGGCGGGCGGGATCTGGTCCGGTCCCGCTATGGACAACGCTCGACAACGGCGCTGTCAGGCCGCCATTCTCACCCAACCCATAGACCACGACCGAGCGATCGGGGCCGCCCTCGCCCATGCCGTAATTGGCGACCAGCAGCTTGGTCCCGTCGCGCGTGATGGTGTTGTGCGCCGTGATGCTGCCCAGCGTCGGCTGCTTGTTGATGTAGGACAGCGTGGCGGTCTGCCTGTCGAAACGGTAGGCCGAGACCACCCCTTCGCGCCAGGTGAACACTTCTGAGTTGGCATAGATGTGGGAGCCGTCCGGCGTCACCGACAGGAAGGTGGGATTGTCGATGTCTCCCGTCTCGGCCAGTTTCTTCGTCTGCAGCGTCCCTTCGTCGAAACTGTAGACACCCAGCCCGATGCCGCGCGCGCCCTGAAAATACGGGGCGTCGCGATTGAGGCTGCCGACGAAAATCAGACAGGCATTCTGCATCACTTCCTCCCTTGTTCCGCCGGCATTGGCCCCAACGGAGCAGGCAAAATTTCGCCTGTTCACGCTTGCAACACAACCCCATATGTGAAAATACTATTCACAAAAGAAAATTGACGGGAGGATCGATCATGCATTTCGCTGGTCTGCGGCGCGCCCTAATGGACGATTCCCGCTCCCAGAGGAAGTTGTCATGAGCGGTTTCGCGCCAACCGTGGGCGTGGCATCGACACACCCCGCCAACATGCCTAGGGATCACGCCGACCTTCCCGTCTGGAACGCGGAGAACTGGTTCTACGAAGACTGGCCGGTCGGCCAGAAGATCCGCTCGCTGCGCCGGACCATTGCCGAGGGCGACAGCCATCTCTTCAACACGCTGGTGCTCGACATCCATCCATACGTGCAGGACCAGATGTTCGCCGAGACGCAAGGCATTTTCGGCAAGCGGCTGGTGGCAGGGGCCTTCGTGTTCTCGGCCGGGCTCGGTCTCGTCGCCACCAATTGCGTCAACGCCTTTTCGTATGGCTACGACAAATTGCGCTTCATCAAGCCGGTGTTCATAGGCGACACGATCTATTCGATCCGCTCCAACCTCGACAAGAAGCCAAAATACAAGGAAATGGGGCTGATCCGCGCCAGCTATGAAGTCTTCAAGGGTGAAGGCGAGCTCGTGCTTTATTGCGAGCACCTGCAGACGGTGAAGTACCGCAATCCGGCCGATTTCGCCGGTAAGACGGAGAAATAGGCAATGGCTGCCATTGCCGAACTGCCGCTGACCGGGCTCATCGTTGTCGATATGAGCCAGTTCTTGTCCGGGCCTTACTGCTCGCTGCGACTGCTCGACCTCGGCGCTCGGGTCATCAAGATCGAACGGCCTGACGGCGGCGACCTGTCGCGCCGGCTCTATCTCAGCGACACCGAGATCGGCGGCGATTCCACCATTTTCCATGCCATCAACCGCGCCAAGGAAAGCTTTGCCATCGACTTGAAGGACGAGGCCGACCTTGCGGCGCTGCGCGGCCTGCTGGCCAGGGCCGACGTGCTGATCCAGAATTTCAGGCCCGGCGTCATCGAACGCCTGGGCTTCGATTACGAGGCGGTGCGCAAGATCAATCCGCGCCTGGTCTATGCCTCGATCAGCGGCTATGGCGAGGAAGGCCCGTGGGTCAAGCGGCCGGGGCAGGATCTGCTGGCGCAGGCCCGCTCCGGCGTGATGTGGCTGAACGGCGACGAGGACCAGGGGCCGGTGCCCTTCGGCCTGGCGATCGCCGACATGCTGGCGGGTTCCGCCGCCGCGCAAGGCATCCTCGCCGCACTGGTGCGGCGCGGCGTGACCGGCAAGGGCAGCCATGTCGAGACCAGCCTGCTCGAAGCGCTGGTCGACTTCCAGTTCGAGGTGCTGACCACGCATCTCAATGACGGGCGCAGGCTGCCGCGGCGGTCGAGCTTCCGCAGCGCGCACGCCTATCTCTCGGCGCCCTACGGCGTCTATCCGGCCAAGGACGGCTATCTGGCGATCGCCATGACGCCGATCTCGAAACTCGCCGATCTCCTCGGGCTCGAGGAGCTTGCGCCCTATCGCGACCAGTCGTCGACCTGGTTCACCGCCCGCGACGAGATCAAGGCGATCATCGCGCAAAAGATCGCAACGAAGACGGTCGACGAATGGCTTGCCATTCTCGAGCCTGCCGACATCTGGTGCGCCAAGGTTTTGACCTGGCCGGAAATGATGGCCAGCGAAGGCTTCCAGGTCCTCGACATGCTGCAGACGGTGACGCGCGAGGATGACGTTTCGATCCTCACCACGCGCTCGCCGCTCAGGGTAGACGGCATCCGCGCCAAGGTCGAGCGGGCCGCGCCACGCATCGGCGAGCACAGCGCAAAAATCCGCGCGGAGTTCGGGCTGTGAGCGACGTCACGCTCAAAGGCATGACCTGGAGCCATCCGCGCGGCTATGACCCGATGGTCGCCTGTTCGAGACTGTGGAAGCAACAAACTGGCATCGCCGTTGAATGGGACAAGCGCTCGCTGCAGGATTTCGAATCCTTCCCGGTCGAGGAACTGGCCCGTGCCTACGACCTGATCGTCGTCGACCATCCGCATGTCGGCCAGATCACCGCCGAGAATTGCCTGGCGCCGCTCGATGTCGCCGGCCGGGAAGCCGAACGCGCGGCACTTGCGGCGGGCAGTGTCGGCCGGTCCTTTCCGAGCTACAACTGGCAAGGCCGGCAGTGGGCGTTTCCGATCGACGCGGCCAGCCAGGTGCAGGCATGGCGGCCCGACATGCTTTCGGCTGCGCCGGCGAGCTGGGCCGATGCCCTCGATCTGGCGCGGCAAGGCCACGTGCTGTTGCCGCTGAGGCCGCCGCATTCGCTGATGGTGTTCTACACGCTTGCCGGCAATCTCGGCCGGCCCGCCGGTGAAGGCCCTGGCGACCACGTGGATCCGGCAGCGGGCAAGCAGGTCTTCGAGATGATGCGCGAGATCGCAGCCCTCGTCGACCCGGCCTGTCTTGGCATGGATCCGATCGCGGTTCTGGAGCAAATGGCCGGATCCGGCTCGCGGATCGCCTGCGCGCCGCTGATCTATGGCTATGTCTCCTATGCCATCGCCGGGTTTCGACCCACCCGCCTGGCTTTCGCGGATATCCCGGCCGCTGGCAATGCCGGCCCCAAAGGCTCGGCGCTCGGCGGGACCGGCATCGCCGTGTCGGCCTTCTCGAAGGCCGGACAGGCAGCAATCGACTTCGCCTACTGGATCGCCAGCGGTGACGTGCAGCGCGGCCCCTACGCCTCGGCCGGCGGCCAGCCCGGCCATGCGGCAGCCTGGACGGATGCCGCCGTCAACGCCGCCGCCGGCAATTTCTACAAGGACACGCGGGCTACGCTCGAAGGTGCCTGGGTGAGGCCGCGGCACGACGGCTACATGGCGTTCCAGCAGGCGGCGTCCGATCGCATCAATCTCGGCCTGAGCGAAAGGCACAATGCCGCTCGCGTCGTTGCCGATCTCAATCGCCTGTTTCGGGAGAGCCTTTCGACGCAGGTGTCCGGCGTTGCCGGCGGAGGAGCCTGAACAACCGAACGGAGGAGAACATGAACAGCCTGATCCGCGGCCTTATGGCCGCAACCGCACTTGCATCGGTCACGACCATAGCCTGCGCTCAAGACGTTTCGGGCGTGATTGCTGGATTGCCGACCGAACTGAAGGCACAATATGACGGCGCGCCGCAAAAGGTGCTGCCGTCGGCCTGGGATAATTTCACGCCGCCGTCAAAGCCGTGGAAATGGTGCCACTCCGAGTCCTACCAGGGCAATCCGTGGCGCGTCACAGTGACCAAGGAGTTGAAGCGGCTGGTCGAAGGCCTGATCGCCGACGGCACCGTGGCGAGCTTCGAGGTATCGGATTCCAACAACGACGCCAGTCAGCAGATCAACCAGATCCGCGCCTTCATCGACAAGAAATGCTCGATCATCACCTCGATCCCCGGCTCGGCGACGGCGCTGGACGATGCCATCGATGCCGCAGCCAAAGCCGGCATCCCCTTCATCACGGCAGCTGGGTCGGTGACCAGCCCGAATGCGATCAACGTCGATTCCAACTATGCGCGCTGGGGCTACGACATGATGACCGCGATCGGCAAAGCAATGCCGGACGGCGGCAGCGTGCTTCTGGTCGAAGGCATTGCCGGTCACCCGATCGTCGTGCAGGAGCGCCAGGGTGGCGACAAGGCGCTGGCCGAAAATTCAAAGCTCAAGGTCTCGCGCAGCGTCAACGGCAACTGGACGGCCAACGTCACCAAGACGGCGGTGCTGCAGGCGATCGCCACCAATCCGGCGCCGATCGATGCGGTGTGGACGACGGGCAGCGAAAGCCGCGTCGTCGCCGAGGCCTTTGCCGAGGCCGGCCGCCCTGCCCCGCTGATCACCGGCTCGATCACCGGCGATGCGCTCGGCTACTGGAAGGCCAATCCCGACAAATACCGCTTCGAAGGCCATGCGGTTCTGCCGCACTGGACGGCCGAGACGCTGTTTCGTGTCGGCGTGCGCATGCTCGACGGACAGAAGCCGAAGCTCAACACGCTGCTGATCCCGATTCCGCCGGTGCACAATGCCGACCTCGGCGCCTGGTACAAGGACTGCATGACGCCGGACGCCGTCTCGATCTTCCCGGTCCCGCCGAAGGATCCGATGCCGGAGGAATGGCTCGATGCCTACTTCGCCAATCCGGCACCGACCAAGGGGTGGGATTATTCGAAGGTGCCGGACGCCTGCGCCAAGTAGGATACGAAGGCCGGCTCCGCACGGGCGGTGCCGGCTTTCTCCATCAGGATTGCTCATGCTGGAAGTCCAGGCCATCTCGAAACGCTACGGCGAAACGATTGCGCTGGCCAATGCCTCAATCGCATTCCGCGCCGGCACGATCCACACCATCCTGGGCGAGAATGGTTCGGGCAAGAGCACGCTGGTCAAGCTGCTGTCGGGGATCGTCCAGCCAGACAGCGGCGCGATCCTGCTCGACGGAGCGCCCTTTGCCGGCCTCTCGCCGGCGGCGTTCCAGACCGCCGGTTTGGCCACCGTGTTCCAGGAAGTGCTGATCGCGCCCGACCGTTCGGTGACGGACAACATCCTGCTCGGCCTCGACGGCTTGCTGACGCGCACCGTGCCGCGTGCCGAGCGGCGGCAACACGCGCAAGCGGTGCTGAAGCGGTTCGCGGTGACCGAGATCCCGCTCGACCAGTCGGCCGGGCAATTGCCGCTTGCGGTTCAGCAATTGGTAGTGCTCGCCCGCGCCGTGGTGCGCAGCCCGCGCATCCTCATCCTTGACGAGGTCACGGCGGCGCTCGACTTTGCCGATCGCGAGGCGGTCTTTGCCATGATGCGCAAGCTTGCCTCCGAAGGCTGCCTGATCCTGTTCATCACCCATCGCATGGACGAGGTGATGTCGCTTTCGGACCGGATTTCCGTGCTGCGCGGCGGCAGCGTGGTGACGACTGAGGAACGCGGCACGTCCTCCGCATCCGAACTTCTCAGAGCGATGGCGCCACGCACGGCGGCGGAGCTGGCGCATGGCTGATGGCGCCAGCCTTTCGGTGCGTGGCCTGGTGATCGCGCCAGGCGCAAGCCCCATGACGCAAACCATCGCGCCTGGCGAGATCGTCGGCCTTGCCGGCCTCGACGGCCACGGACAGGAGCGGTTCCTGAAAGTGCTGGCCGGCCTGGAACGCCCGGCCGACGGCGAGGTGACCGTCGAGGCGACAACCGGAGCGCGTGCGATCACCAATTTCCGCAAGGCGGTCGCCGGCGGCATCGCCTATTTGCCGCGCGACCGGCGCACCACCGGCATTTTTCCGACCCAATCGGTGCTCGATAATTTTGCCGTCTCGACGCTGTCGCGCGACACGCGGTACGGCCTGCTCAGCTTCGCCGCGCGGCGGCAGCGCTATGAACGCTATCGGGACAGACTGTCGATCATCGCGCCACGGCCAGACGCCCCGATCACCACGCTTTCTGGCGGCAATCAGCAGAAGGTGCTGCTGGCCCGTGCATTGGCGCTGGAACCGGCGATCCTGCTCCTCAATGATCCGACGCGCGGTGTCGACGTGGCGACGCGCCATGTCCTCTACGATGTGTTTCGTGGACTGGCGGCGGACGGCATGGCTCTGGTCATCCTGTCGAGCGAGATCGAGGAGATCCTCCTGCTTTGCCATCGCGTGCTGGTGTTCCGCGAACAGCAGGTGGCGGCTGAAATCACCGGAGACGAGATGAAAAGCGATACGGTGATCGCCGCCATGTTCGGACGCGCCGCATGAGCGGGTTGCGGCGCATGGCGGCGCGATGGCGCGGCGCTGGCTTTGCGGCAGTGCTGCTGGCCATCCTGATCGCGGTCAATCTGCTGCTCAATCCGGCGCGCTTCCATCCTGCCGCCTGGGGCGCGCTGATCGGGCTCGCCGCGCCGCTGATCGGCGCAGCGCTCGCCTCGGCTCCGGTGATCCTCGCCGGGCGCGGCGGCATCGACATTTCCGTCGGGCCATTGATGGGCTTCGTCAATGCGATGGTGATCCAGCTGCTGTTTCTCAGGCTTGGCATGTCTTCGCCGCTGGTCATCGTGCCGGCGGCGCTTCTGATCGGCGCGATCGTCGGCGCCGCCAACGGCTTTCTGGCGACCATCGTCCGCATCCAGCCGATCGTCGCAACGCTCGGCACCTATCTGATCCTCACCGGCATGACGCTGACCGTCCTGCCGGCGCCGATCGGCCCGGCGCCGGGCTGGCTGAAGGCAATGGCCGGACCCTGGTCGGCGCTGCCGCTGGCGCTGATCTTCCTGTTCTGGTGGCTGGTGCGGCAGACGCCTTATTACGACCAGCTGATGGCGGTGGGCAGCGACGACCGCGCCGCCTACACGGCCGGCATTCCGGTGACGAAAGTACGTTTCATCGCCTATGTCATGACCGGCATACTTGCCGCCTGTGCCGGCCTCATGCTGACCGCCCTGATCGGTTCGGCCGACCCTAATATCGGGCCAACCTACACGCTGATCGCGATTGCCGCGGTGGCGCTCGGCGGCGTCAGCCTTGCCGGCGGGCGCGGCGGGCTCGCCGGCGCCGCCATCGGCGCTGTCGACATCTTCCTGCTGCAGAGCGTGCTGACCGCCTTCAACGTCTCCACCTATGTGCTGCAGATCGCCTATGGCGCGATCCTGGTTGTGGCCGTCATCATGACGGCGCTGCAGGAGCGGCTCTCGGGACGGAAAGGCTGAGAAGCATGAGCCGGAACTGGTTCCAGTCCACCAATGCCCGCGTCGCCGGTGCCTTTGCCGTCGCTGTCGCCTTGCATCTCCTTGGCACCTTGCTCATCCCGGGCTACTCCCAGCCGTTCGCCATCCGGGCGCTGCTGGTGATCGCCTCGCTGCTGGCGGTGGCATCGATCGGCCAGACCCTCGTCGTAATCCTGGGCGGTATCGATCTGTCGATCCCCTTCATCATCGGCTTTGCCAATGTCGTTGCCGCACAGCTCTACGGCGTCGGCTGGAATTTTGCTCTTGTCTGCGCGGTCGTCAGCGCGCTCGCCTTACTGATCGGGGCGCTGAACGGCCTCATCTCGCGCGGGCTCGACATCCACCCGCTGATCGTCACGCTCGGCATCGGCATGATTGTGCAAGGCGCCGTCCTGTTGTGGACCGGTGGTTTTCCATCCGGATCGGCGCCGCAAGCGGTTTCCGCCTTCGTTTCGATCGGCGGTTCGGTCGGACCGCTGCCGGTGCCGGGGCTGGTGCCATGCGTACTGGTGTTGACCTTGCTGGTGGCGCTGGTGCTGGCGCGCACGCCATACGGCCGCCGTCTCTACGCCCTAGGCAGCAATCCAGGTGCTGCGCCGCTGGCGCTGATCGATCCAGTCCGCATGTGGACCGTGACCTATGCCGCGAGCGCCTTCTTCGCCGCCGCGGCCGGCGTGCTGCTGCTCGGCTTCACCGGCTCTGCCTATGGCGATGTCGGCCAGCCCTATCTGTTCCAGACGATCGCGGCAGTGGTGGTCGGCGGCGCCGCCCTTGTCGGCGGCCGCGGCAGCTATTTCGGCACCATTGCCGGCGTGCTGGTGCTGACGGAGATCAACACGCTGCTGATCGGCCTCGGCTTCCGGCCCTCGACGGTGCAGGCGGCACTTGGCCTGGTCATCGTGCTCCTGGTTTCGCTCTACGGTCGCGAGCGGCACGTGTCGGCGACGATCTGAGGCCACCTATTCGTTTTAGCCGCATTTGTGCGACGCCCGATTCCACTTGGCTGCAAAATGCTCTACAAGCTCCACAGCCGCTTGGCGTTGCCGGACAGCAGTTGCTGCCGTTCATCGGTGCTGGTGCCGGCGAGCAGCGCGTGCGTTGCCGCCACCCAGGTCGCAAGCCCGCCGCCGAGCGTGCAGACCGGCCAGTCGCTGCCCCACACGACGCGGTCCCAGCCGAAGCATTCGATGGTGTGCTCGACATAGGAACGCAGCGTTTCGACAGTCCAGGATCCGGCATCCGCATAGGCGACCACACCGGAAATTTTGCCGACGACGTTCGGGCGCCGCGCGATCTCCGCCATGTGCTCGCGCCAGGGGTGCTCGGCACCACCCTTGATGTCGGGCACGCCACAATGGTCGAGCACGAACTGCACGTCCGGCGCGAGGTCGGCGAGTGCAATCGCCTTGGGGATCTGGTGCGGCAGAACGACAAGGTCGAAGGTCAGGCCGCTGCCGGCAAGCCGCTTGATGTTTTCACGAAACAGCGCGCCCTCCGAAAGCTCGTCCGGCATGACGTGCAGCACGCGGCGAAAGCCTTTGACGAAAGGATCGGCGCGCTGGCGCTCGAGATAGGCGGCAAAGCCGGGCTCTTCCGGACGGCAGGAGGCAATTGCCCCCCGCAGCAAGCTGGCCTTTTCCCGCGACAGCGCTTTGACACGGCTGGTTTCAGCCTCGATGTCGGCAGGATCGACATCGACCTCCATATGCAATGCGCCCTCGATGCCGGCGCGGCGGGCCTGGACTGCATAGTCGTCGTAGGAGAAATCGCGGTTGAGTGCCGGCACGCCGGCCAGCCAGGGATAGCGCAGCGCGGACTGGTCGATCAGGTGCAGATGGGTGTCGAAGATCATGGCGGCGCTCCTCCTTGGCGACTTCGAGATCATCTCACGGAGAAATTCTTCATTCAAATAAGAATTCATCGCGATTGCTTGACGGTCGATCCCGCCAGTTGCGACAGCTTTTCGGTCGCTGCCAGCAGCAGCTCTATCGTCCTGGTGATGTCGGGCGCCTTGGGTGCGTTGACCAGGGTTATGTAGGGGATCGACAGTGCGGCGATGGCCTTGCCATCCGAGCCGAGAACGGGCGTCGACAGATTGAACACGCCGGCCGTCTGCATCGACGCCATCATCTCGTAGCCGCGTTCCCTGATCTGGTCGAGGCGGGCGAAGAATTCCGGCGACTGCGGCGGCTTGTCGGTACTGCGCAGATGTTCTGAGATCATCATCTGCCGCTCTTCCGGCGGGCGGAACGCCAGCAATACATGGCCGGACCCGGTGTCGAACAGGCTGATATGCGAGCCGACGCGGATGGAGATGCCCCAGTAATCCGGCGCCTCCTGCTGTGCGATCACCACCGCGGAACCGCGGTCGAAGACGACCAGCTGATTTGCCTGCTGTGTGGTTTCGGCCAGTTCGCGCATCAGCGGCGTCGCGTAGGAAGCCAGCCGGCGCACCGGCGCGTGCAGCTGCGCCAGGCCAAACAGCTTGAGCGTCAGCGAGTAACGGTCGCCATCCGGCCGCGTGACATAGCCGCGCCGCACCAGCCGATCCAGCATGCGATAGAACTCGTTCGGGCTGCGGTCGAGTTTCTTGGCGATTTCCGCCTGCGTCAGGCCGCCGTCGACGCCGGCCAGCAGCTCGAGAATGTCGAGCCCCTTGTCCAACGCCGGGGCTCGATAGCGGTCGTCTTCCTCGTCCTCTGCCATTGGGCTTCTCCAGTGAATTTCACCTTTCATATACGCATAACGGCATTGCTTCCGGAAGAACTTTCGGCTTGACGATCCTATAAATGTTTTGTTTGTATATGAATGAAGCTGCCGATCAGCCCTCGCTATGGATCGACGCAGACTCTTGGGAGGATACAATGACGAAACTGTTTTGCGGCCTGTCGGCCGGCGTAACGCTGCTCGCACTTGGTGCGAGTGCTGCCCTTGCTGCCGACCTGCCCGGTAAATTCGACGGCGTCACCATCGACGCCAAGCTGATCGGCGGCCAGCAATATGAAGGGCTGTACGCGCGCATCGGCGAATGGGAAAAACTGACCGGCGCCAAGGTCAACGTGATCTCGAAGAAAAACCACTTCGAGCTCGACAAGGAGATCAAGTCGGACATCGCCTCCGGCAGCATCAACTGGTGCGTCGGGTCGAACCACTCGTCCTTCGCGCCGCAATATCCTGATATCTACACCGATCTCAACAAGCTGCTGCCGAAGGAGGAGATCGACGCCTTCGTGCCGTCGACGATCAAGGCCTCCACGCTCGAGGGCAAGCTGGTCATGCTGCCTCGCGCGCAGTTCGACGTCTCGGCGCTCTATTACCAGAAGAGTCTCTACCAGGACGAAGCCAAGAAGGCCGCCTACAAGGCCAAGTACGGCAAGGATCTGACACCGCCCGACACCTGGGACGAGGTCGCCCAGCAGGCGGAATTCTTCGCCAGCCCGCCCGATTTCTACGGCACCCAGTTCGCCGGCAAGGAAGAGGCGATCAACGGCCGCTTTTACGAGATGCTCATCGCCGACGGCGGCGAATACCTCGACAAGGACGGCAAGCCGGCCTTCAACTCGGAAGCCGGCGTGCACGCGCTCGACTGGTTCGTCAATCTCTACAAGGCCAAGGCGGTGCCGGCCGGCACCACCAACTATCTGTGGGACGATCTCGGCCAGGGCTTTGCCTCGGGCACCGTCGCCATCAACCTCGACTGGCCGGGCTGGGCAGGCTTCTTCAACGATCCGAAGTCATCGAAGGTCGCCGGCAATGTCGGCGTGAAGGTGGCGCCGAAGGGATCGGCCGGCATTCGCACCGGCTGGTCGGGGCACCACGGATTTTCGGTCACCGAAAACTGCGCCAGCAAGGAAGCCGCGGCATCGCTTGTCTGGTTCCTGACCAATGAGGACAGTCAGAAGCTCGAGGCGGCAAGCGGCCCACTGCCGACCCGCACGGCGGTGTGGGACTGGGACATCCAGCAGGCGGCCAGCGATCCTTACAAGAAGGAAGTGCTGGCGGCTTTCCAGGAAGAGGCAAAGCACGCTTTTGCCGTGCCGCAGACACCTGAATGGATCGAAATCTCCAACGCCGTCTATCCCGAATTGCAGGCCGCCATCCTTGGCGACAAGACCTCCAAGCAGGCGCTGGACGACGCTGCCGCCAAGGCCACGCAAATCCTCGAGGACGCCGGCAAGCTTTGACCATTCTCCCAAGGGGGCGCCGCGCTCATCGAAGAGCGGCGCCCCCGAACTTTTTACGACCCATGCGCAACACGCTTTGTCTTGATCCCGGCGCGCCGATGGCGGCCTTCGGTGTCCGGGCACCAACCAGAACCGGATCGCCATGAAAGGCTGGAGACCTTCGCCGCCATTGCTGCTCCTGCTGCCGGCGGTGATCGTTCTGGCGGCGGTGGTGGTGGTGCCGCTGCTGCTTTCGCTCTATTCCAGCTTCACGCCGTTCCGGCTGACCAGGCCGGAGACGTTCTGGGTCTTCATCGGCGCGCGCAACTACGTCGCCATCCTGACCAGCCGCGCTTTCTGGGTCGCCTTTGCCCGCACCGTGGTGCTGCTGACGGTGGCGCTCAACCTGGAAATGCTGATCGGGCTCGGGCTCGCCCTGCTGGTGGAGAAGGCATCGCGCGGCCAGCGGATCCTGCGCACCATCATGATGTTTCCGATGATGTTTTCGCCGATCCTCGTCGGCTTCCAGTTCAAATTCATGTTCAATGACAATATCGGCCTGGTGAACAACGCCCTGCAGGGGCTCGGCCTGACCGATCGCGCCATCCCGTGGCTGATCGACGGCAATCTCGCCTTCATCGCCATCCTGATCGCCGAGATCTGGTCGTCGACCTCGGTGTTCGCGATCCTGATCCTGGCCGGGCTGCTGGCGATGCCGCGCGAACCGGTCGAGGCGGCCCGCGTCGACGGCTGCACGCCGTGGCAGACATTCCGCTATGTCACCTGGCCGTTCATCATGCCGTTTGCCTTTATCGCCATGACCATCCGCTCGCTTGACGTCGCGCGCGCCTACGACATCGTCAAGATCATGACCGACGGCGGCCCCGCCGGCCGCACCGAACTGGTCTGGACGCTGGTCGCCCGCACCGCCTATGGCGACGCCAGGATGGGCCTGGCCAATGCCATGGCCTATTTCTCGATCCTGCTGTCGATCCTGTTCACCGTCTATTTCTACCGCAAGCTCGCCGCGGCGCGCACGCAGATCGCGGCGGAGTGGTGAGGATGGACCAGAACAGCCTGCATCGCGTCGGCAACAAAGCGCTCGGCATCGTTCACGGCATGGGACTGTCCCTGGCCATGCTGGTCATCTGCCTGCCCGGCATCTGGATCGTGCTGTCGTCGCTGCGGCCGACCGTCGAAATCATGGCCAAGCCGCCGGTGTGGATCCCGCAGCAACTCTCGCTCGACGCCTACATCGCCATGTTCAGCGGCGTCGGCCAGGGCGGCATTCCGGTGCTCGACTACTTCCGCAATTCGCTGATCATCTCGGTGACCTCGACGGTGATCGCCATCGTCATCGGCATGGCCGGCGGCTACGCCTTTGCGCGCTACCGCTTTCGCGCCAAGTCGGCGATGTTCCTCGGCCTGATGCTGACGCGCACGGTGCCCGGCATCGCGCTGTCGCTGCCGCTGTTCTTCGTCTTTGCGCGGCTCGGCATCATCGACACGCATTTCGGGCTGATCCTGGTCTATGTCGCGCTCAACGTGCCGTTCACCGTTTGGGTGATCGACGGCTTTTTCCGCCAGGTGCCGAAAGATCTCGCCGAAGCCGCGCAGATCGACGGCTGCACGCGCTGGCAGGCGTTCTGGCAGGTCGAGTTTCCACTCGCGGGGCCCGGCATCGCCTCGGCCGGCATCTTTGCCTTCCTCACTTCATGGAACGAGTTCGCGCTCGCCTCGCAGCTGACGCGCTCGATCAACTCCAAGACCCTGCCGGTCGGCCTGCTCGACTATACGGCCGAATTCACCATCGACTGGCGCGGCATGTGCGCGCTGGCCGTGGTGATGGTCATACCGGCGCTCACGCTTACCTTCATCGTCCAGAAACACCTCGTCGGCGGCCTCACTTCCGGCGCGGTGAAAGGCTGACATGGCAACCGTATCGCTCAAGAACCTCACCAAAAGCTATGGCCCGGTGGCGGTGGTGCACGGCATCGATCTCGAGGTCGCCGACCGCGAATTCATCGCGCTGGTCGGGCCGTCCGGCTGCGGCAAGTCGACAACCCTGCGCATGATCGCCGGCCTCGAGGCGATCAGCGACGGGATCATCGAGATCGGCGGCCGCATGGTCAACGACCTGCCGCCGCGCTCGCGCAACATCTCGATGGTGTTCCAGTCCTACGCGCTCTACCCGCATATGACGGTGCGCGAAAACCTCGGCTTCTCGCTCAAGATAGCCGGCGCCGCAAAGGAAGAAATGGACCGTCGCGTCGCCGAAGCATCGGGCATTCTCGGCCTCGACCAGTTGCTCGACCGCCGGCCATCGCAGCTGTCGGGCGGACAGCGCCAGCGCGTCGCCATGGGCCGCGCCATCGTGCGCGATCCCGACGTCTTCCTGTTCGACGAGCCGCTTTCCAATCTCGACGCCAAGCTTCGGACGCAGATGCGCACCGAGATCAAGAAGCTGCACGCCAAGGTCCGGTCGACGGTGATCTACGTCACCCATGACCAGGTCGAAGCGATGACATTGGCGGACCGCATCGTCATCATGCGTGACGGTTTCATCGAGCAGGTCGGCACACCCGACGAGGTCTTCCGCCGGCCGCAGACACGCTTCGTCGCGGGCTTCATCGGCTCGCCGCCGATGAATCTGCATGAGGCGGTTGTCGACGACGGACAGCTGCTGTTCGCCAGCGGCGAGAGGCTGCCTTTGCCCAGCCAGTTCAAGGCCAATATCGAGGCCGGCGACAAAGTCGTGTTCGGCCTCAGGCCCGACGACATCTATCCGACCGGGCATGGCATCAGCTCCGGCGAAGACGTCGACGTCCACCAGGTGGAGTTGCCGGTGACCGTCACCGAACCGCTCGGCAACGAGACGCTGGTGTTCGCCGAATTCAACGGCAGCGACTGGGTATCGCGGATGCTCAATCCAAAGCCGCTGAAAGCCGGCGACCGGGTCAAGATGAGCCTGGACCTGTCGCAGGCCCATCTGTTTTCTGCTGAAACGGGCAAGACATTGCGAGGTTAAAACCATGGCAAAGATCGAGAAAATCGAACTGCGGATGGTCGACCTGGTGCCGAAGGTCAAGCGCACCGATGCCATCCAGAGTTTTGTCAGCCAGGAAACACCGATCGTCACCATCACCGACGCCGACGGCGCGGTCGGCACCGGCTACAGCTATACGATCGGCACCGGCGGCTCCTCGGTGATGCGGCTGCTGGCCGACCACCTTGCGCCGCGGCTGATCGGCCGCGACGCCGACATGATCGAGGCGATCTGGCACGAGCTGGAGTTCGCCACCCATGCCACGACGATCGGCGCGATCACGGCAATCGCGCTCGCGGCCATCGACACTGCCCTTTGGGACCTGCGGGCCAGGAAACAGAGGCTGCCGCTGTGGCAGCTGGCCGGCGGCGCCAAGGACCGCTGCCCGCTCTACACGACCGAAGGCGGCTGGCTGCATATCGAAACCGAGGCGCTGGTCGCGGATGCGCTGGCCGCCAAGGGCAAGGGGTTTCGCGGCTCGAAGGTCAAGATCGGCAAGCCGCACGGCTCCGAGGATCTTGCCCGGCTGACGGCGGTCCGCCGGGCGGTTGGAGATTCCTACGAAATCATGACCGACTGCAACCAGGGCTTTTCGGTCGACGAGGCGATCCGCCGGGCCGAGCGCTTGCGTGAACTCGATCTCGCCTGGATCGAGGAACCGTTGCCGGCCGACGACATAGACGGCCATATCCGCCTGTCGAATGCGACGTCTACGCCGATCGCCGTCGGCGAGTCGCTCTACTCGATCCGGCATTTCCGCGAATATATGCAAAAGGGCGCGTGTTCGATCGTGCAGGTCGATGTCGGTCGCATTGGCGGCATCACGCCGTGGCTGAAGGTGGCGCATGCAGCCGAGGCGTTCGACATACCGGTCTGCCCGCATTTCCTGATGGAACTGCATGTCAGCCTGACATGCGCCGTTCAGAACGGCAGATATGTCGAGTATATTCCCCAGCTCGACGAGCTGACCGGCAAGAAAATGCGTATCGAGAACGGGCACGCATTGGCGCCGGACGAACCCGGCATCGGCATCGACTGGGACTGGGATGCGATCAAGGCGAAGAGCATCGCGGAATTCACCATGGCGATAGAAAAATAGGAGGCGGACATGCAGCGAATGGGAATGGTGCTCGGCCTCAAGCCGGAGAAAGTCGCCGAGTATGTGCGGCTTCACGCTGCTGTGTGGCCGGACGTCCTCAAGATGATTTCCGCCTGCAACATCAAGAATTATTCGATTTATCTGAGGGAGCCGGAGCACCTTTTGTTCAGCACCTTCGAGTACCACGGCACCGACTATGCCGCCGACATGGCGAAGATGGCCGCCGATCCCACGACGCAGGAATGGTGGGCGCTCTGCATGCCATGCCAGGAGCCGCTGCCAACCCGCAAGGAGGGCGAGTGGTGGGCGTCGATGGACGAAGTCTTCCATTATGACTGATGACATTTTCGATCCTGCCTCGCTCTCCCAGGCCTGGGCACAGCCGTCAAAGCGCAGGCCGATCGTGATTTTCGGCGCCGGCTCGATCGTCGGCGATGCGCATTTCCCGGCCTATGGGAAAGCCGGCTTCCCGGTTGCCGGGCTGTTCGACCCCGACCTGCCCAAGGCGGAAAAACTGGCGCAGAGATGGGGCGTCACCGCTTACCGGTCGGTCGAGGAAGCTGCGTCAATCAAGGACGCCGTCTTCGATCTGGCGACGCCCCCGGCTCACCACGCCGGCGTGCTCAGGGCGTTGCCCGACAATGCCGTGGCCTTGATCCAGAAGCCGATGGGCAGCAATCTCGCCGAGGCGACCGAGATCCTCGAAATCTGCCGCTCCAAAGACCTGAAGGCGGCGGTGAATTTCCAGCTTCGCTTCGCGCCGATGATGCTGGCGCTCAAGGATGCGATCGCCAAGGGCTGGCTGGGCGAAGTGGTCGATTTCGATGCATGGCTGGCGCTGGCGACACCCTGGCAGCTCTGGGAATTCCTGTTGCAGGCGCCGCGCGTCGAGATCGCCATGCATTCCATCCATTATCTCGACCTGATCCGGCAATTGCTCGGCGACCCCAAGGGGGTTCACGCCAAGACGCTCGGCCATCCCGGCCACAAGGTTGCGCAAACGCGCACCAGCGCGATTCTCGACTATGGCGACACGGTGCGCTGTGCACTGTCGATCAACCACGATCACAAATTCGGTCGAAAACACCAGGCCTGCGAATTCCGCATCTGCGGCACCGAAGGCGCCGCTTACCTCAAACTGGGCGTCAACCTCGACTATCCGCGCGGCGAGCCGGACATTCTCGAAATCTACCCCAAAGGCGGCACGGACTGGATTGCGGTTCCACTCGTCGGCGCATGGTTTCCGGACGCCTTTGCCGGCCGCATGGCCAATGTCCAGCGCTACGCGTCGGGCGAGGACGCCGAGCTTGTCAGTTCCGTCGAGGACGGCTGGAACACCATGGCGCTGGTCGAAGCCGCCTACCGATCGAGCGCGGCGCCGGCAACACCGATAGCGGCGAGGCCCTGACATGGAGCAGACAGTCTATTTCGAGGACTACCGGATCGGGTCGTCGCGCATGACCAGCGGGCGCACCATCACCGAGACCGACTTCGTCGTCCATGCCGGCCATACCGGTGATTTCTTTCCCCACCACATGGACGCCGAGTTCATGAAGACGACGCCGTTCGGGCAGCGCATCGCCCACGGCACGCTGGTGTTTTCGGTCGGCGTCGGGCTGACGGCCAGCGTCGTCAACCCGGTTGCCTTCTCCTATGGCTACGACCGGCTGCGCTTCATCAAGCCGGTGTTCATCGGCGATACGATCAGGACCCGCACCACCATCTCGGCTAGGGAAGACGACCCGAAGCGACCCGATTCAGGCCGGGTCGTCGAGCGCTGCGAGGTGATCAACCAGCATGGCGACGTGGTGCTGGTCGCCGATCACATCTACATCGTCGAGCGTCGCGACAAGCCGAGCAGAGCCTCGACAGATGACGCTGAAACCTAAAGACAAAAAAACCGCCTTGCGGCGGGTCCTCGGTGAATCATCACCATACGCAAATTAGTAGCATAGCTGCCGGCACAAAGCAAGAACAAAATGTGGCAAACCGGATAAATCGCGACAGGTTGCGCTGCCCCTTATCGCCCTGCGAACCCCGACTTGCAGGACTTGGGTTCCGCGGAGCAGGCGGATAGAGGTGGTGCCGACATCGGGAATTGGTCATATCCGGTTGACCGGATATACAGGCTTGCCGCCGCGCAGGACCGATGCGACATCGGCAAACACCTTGTTGCGAACCTCCGCGTAAGACTGGGTCGAGTAGTGCGCCGCGTGTGGACTGACCAGGACGGTGTCCAGCGCCAGCAGCGGATTGTCGGGCGAAGGCGGCTCCCGCTCGAACGTGTCGATGCCGGCGCCTGCCAGATGGCCGCGCCGGATCGCGTCCGCCAATGCAACCTCGTCGACCAGGCCGCCGCGGGCCACGTTGATGAGTATCGCCCCTTTCTTCAGCCGCGACAGGGCTTGCGCCGACATGATGTTTCTGGTCTCCGGTGTCGCTGGAACGTGCAGCGAGACGATGTCGGCCCTGGCCAGCAGCTCGTCCAAGCCGACCGGTTCGGCACCACCGGCCGCGATGCGCTCGGCCGGCATATGCGGATCGTAGGCGATGATGTGGTAGCCGAAGACCCGCGCCCGCTCGGCAGTCAGCCGCCCGATCTGGCCGAAGCCGATCAGGCCGAGGATCTGCCTGTCGGGCCGTGTGATGCCGGCGCCATCGGTCATTGCAGCCCAGCGGCCGGCGCGCACCGCGCTGTCGAACTGCTTCAGCCTGCGCGTCAAGGCCAGGATCAGGGCCATGGCGTGGGTGCTGACTTCAACCAGATTGGCGTCCGGCACGTAGGTTACCTGAACAC
This sequence comes from Mesorhizobium sp. M1169, assembly GCF_040318345.1. NCBI lineage: Bacteria > Pseudomonadati > Pseudomonadota > Alphaproteobacteria > Hyphomicrobiales > Phyllobacteriaceae > Mesorhizobium > Mesorhizobium sp. M1169. The sequence continues at coordinate 119,547 of NZ_JAMYME010000003.1, forward strand.
CGGCACGGCTGGCAGCATCGACGTCGATCGAATCGAGCCCTACGCCGAACCGTCCGATGACCTTGAGCCTCTTCAGTTCCGCCAAAACGCGAGCCGTGATCGGCTCCCGCAATACCATCAATGCGTCGGCGTCGCGGCAGTGTTCGATCAGGGCATCTTCCGTGAGCAGCGTCTTCTCGACAAATTCGACGTTCAGGCCGTCAAGATAGCGCAGCTGCTCCTCCTCGACTGACAGCACACCGTCGGTCTTGATGATCTTCATGGCAAACTCTTGCTATGAGGCGCTGCGCGCCGAGGCGACGCCGGCGGCAAGGCCGGCCCCGAGAAACATCGTGTCGCTGGCCAGCATGTGGAAGCTGATGCCGTGCCGCGACCATTTGCCGACATCATCCGCCGAAGGGCGAAAGATGCCGACGGCCTTGCGGGCCGTGCGCGCCGCGGCCGCGATCCTCATAATCGCTGCATTGAGCTTTTCCTGGCGGGCCGGCCCCATGGCGTCGATCGAAACCGACAGGTCGCCGGGACCGATGAAGATCACGTCGACGCCGTCGACCTGGACGATGTCGTCGATGTTGGCGAGCCCTTCGGCCGTCTCGACCTGGATGGCGACCGTCAGGACCTCGTTGGCCGAGTTGAGGTAGTCCGGAATCCTGTAGCCGTAACCGGCGGCGCGGCCCGGGCCGACACCGCGGGCGCCGACCGGCGGGTACCGGCAGGCCATGACCGCCATGCGCGCTTGCTCGGCCGTGGAGACGCGGGGTACCAGGACACCCGACGCGCCGGCGTCGAGCGCGGCCGCCATCCACTCCGGCGCGTGGCCGGGAACGCGCACCATCGCGGGAACCTTGTGGACATCGGCGGCGCGGATCAGATCCTCGAGCCGTTCGCGGCCGATCTGCGAATGCTCCCAGTCGATGCACAGGAAATCGACCCCGCTGGCGGCGGCCACTTCGACCGCAACAGGGTGCGGGATGGCACAGAAGGTTCCGATGAGGCGATCGAGAGAGACACATTTCTTGCGAAAGTCGTACATGAAATCTCCAGAAATTTTCGGCGTCGGCAAAAACCTGTTTGCCTATGTGGCCCTTGACGAAGGATGCACGGCTTCCGTCGACATCGGAAAATGCCGGCTGCCGCCTGAAAACGGCGGGAAGGTCTTGTAGTCGGCGCGCATCTCCAGCCGCGCCGGCGATTGCAGCGCGTGCGTCAATGCAGCGGGACTGTCGAACATGACGCGATTGCGCTGCATATGGTCGATCCGCGGCCAGGGCAGCGAACCGCACCAATCCAGTCGCGACAGAACCTCGATGTGGCGAATGCCGGGGAAGCCCCGCATCAATTGCGGATGATGCGTCACATAGTGGTAGAGCCAGGCATTCATGTCTTCGGCCGGCCCGGGATAGTGGACAAGATAGCTGCAGGGCAGCCCGGACGTCTTGACGCCAGCGTCGTCGACGGGAAACGGACGCACGCACATTGCCTGTTGCGTCGGCCTCGAACCGGCGATGCTCGACAGCATACCAGGTGCGGCAAGCGCCTGCAGATGGCCGGACGGCGCCAGCGCCGCCTCCATGTCCGCCAGTTCGTCGAAATAGAGCTGGAAGCCAAAGACCGGCGGTGGACCATCGTTGTTGAACATGTCCGTCGCCACTTCGGGCAGATAGATATTTGCAAGCCCAAGGCCCGGCGTTGAAGCAATCACACGCCGCACGGCGTCAACGTCTTCACCGGCGATGGCCAAATTTGCCTCGCGGTCATCATGGAAGAAAGCAAGATAGGCAAAGCGCATGTGGACACCTGCTGGATCGAGTTCGACTAGATCAAATTCGGAAGAAAGAGAGCGATCTGCGGAAAGAGGACAATCAGCAGGATCAGCAGAAGCGTCAGCGCGATGTAAGGCGCCGCAGCCATGGCAACCGTCTTGAGCGATGTGCCTTTCGGCGCAACGCCGATCATGATGAACAGCAGCAGACCAAACGGCGGCGTGGTGAAGCCGACCTCGTAGGCGAGCAGCAGGATCAGCCCGAACCATACCGGCTCGTAGCCGAATTGCTGGGCGATCGGCAGGAAGATCGGCAGCGTGATCAGCATCATCGAGACCTGATCCATGAACATGCCGAGCAGCAGGATGACGAGCACCATCATGAGCAGCATGGGATACGGTCCAAGATCGTAGCCGACGATGAACTGGATAAAGCCGTTGGAGGCGCCGGAGAAGGCGAATATCTGCGAGAACGTCGTCGAAGCCGAGATGATCAGGAAGGTCATGCCGGTGACCTTCATCGCATCGTCCAGCGACTTCCAGACAACCGACCAGCTGAACCGTCGGTAGACAACCAACAAGGCGAAGACGGCGGCACAGCCGAGGCCTGCCGACTCGGTCGGGGTCGCTATTCCAAGGATGATCGTGCCGACCACCATGAACACGACGACGCTCATCGGAATGATGTTGACGGCAACCGCCCTCACCTTCTCGGCCGCGGGAACGGCGGGCACCGGATAGTGCGGAGCGGCGTCCGGATCGATCTTCGTCTGTGCGAAGATCAGCGCCGCATACATGACAACGAGCAGCAGTCCAGGCAGAGCCCCCGCGATGAGCAGCGCGCCGACGTCGATCTGGGCCAGCGAGCCGAGCAAGACGGCCAGCGAGGATGGCGGGATGATGACGGCAAGGCTTCCGGCGCCAAGCACCGGCCCGTAGGCCATATGCGGCTTGTAGCCCCGCTTCAGCATCTCGGGCACCATCAGCGAGCCCATCATGCCGGTATTGGCGAGGCTCGAGCCCGACAGCGCGGAAAAGATCGTGCCGGCGGCCAGCACGACATAGGCGAGGCGTCCGCGCAGATTGCCGATGCACAGGTCGAGCGCGTAGATGACCTTCTCGCCGAGGCCGGAGCGGAAGAACAGGCTGCCCATGACAAGAAACATCGGCAGCGGAGCAAGCGCGTAGGTCGAGACAGCGTCGGAGAAGTTGGCGACCATCTGCGTCACGCCGATCGAGCCGCCGAAGAACAGATACAGCCCGATCACATTGGTGACGAAGAACGCGAAGGCGACCGGCAGCCCAAGGCCCATCAACACCAGGATGGTGCCAACGAGCACGGCGAATGGAAACAGCCAGGCCACCGGTCAGAGCCCTTCCATTTCCAGCGGATCGAGCGTGTACAGCGTGTCACGGCCGAGCAGATATCTGAGCCATTCCAGCGCCGAGAGATAGAAGGCGAGCATGATGGGCAGAAAGACCAGCCATTTCGGCATATCGAAGCTGCGCGTTTCATATTCGCCGCCCGCAACGGCACTTGTCAGCGAAGACAGAGCGACGCTGCCGAGGTAGAGGCTGACGCCGATGCAGGCGAGATAGACCAGCTTTTCAAGCACCGCCCGTGCCCGCACCGGCAGCGCCTGGCGCAGGAACTCGACGAAGACATGGCCCTTGCTGTGGACCAGCCATGGCATCGGCAGGAATGCCGCGTAAAGCAGGCCGTATTCCGTCGCCGATACTGCCCAGGCAAGCGGCCTCAGGCCCAGATTGCGGACGCACACATCAGCAACCACCGCGACGATGATGAGGCCAAGCACCACTTTTGCCGCCGCCGCCAACGCAAGGCTCAGCTTCCCAATCACTGCAAACGATCTGTCCATTCCCGACGACCCTCATGTCCACCTTTGCCTCCTTGGCCCAGCTTTGATGGAGGGCACGCAAGGCACCCTCGGCTCGGGCTACTGGAAGAATTTCTTCAACTGATCGATGCTGGTGGGATCGCGTTTGGCCATTCTCGCCCAGCTCGCCTGCGTGGCAGCCGCCAGGAATTTGTCGCGGCCGGCGCCGGTCAAGCTGATCACCTTCTGCCCGCCGTCGATCATCGCCTGTGCCTGTTTTTCGGACTGGGCAAGGTTGGCGTCATAGCTCGCGCGCTCGTATTCGACGGCCGTGTCGGCAAGCAGCTTCTGCGCTTCGGGCGACAGCGTGTCCCATTTGGCCTTGTTGATCGAGATCAGCACGTCGGTTTTGAAGAACTGCGGGTCGACACGGTATTTGGTGAATTTGTCCCAGCCGAACGACGCATAACCAAATACCGTGTAGGCGTTGGCATTGACGACGCCGCGCTCGAGCGAGGTGTAGACATCCCCCGGCGCTTGCACGATCACCGTTGCGCCCAAGGATTCAAGGAAATCGCGGTAGAGCGGCGACGAGCGGATCTTCAGACTGCCCCAGTCGATGCTGCCTTCGCTGTTGAGCTTGGGTTCGTCGACGGTGAAGACGTTGAAGCCCGAACCCGCGTCGACATGCGCCAGCAGATGGGCATTGGCCTTCTTCTCGAAAATTCCGCTGATGAAATCCCAGCCGCCATTGTCGCGGACCTCCCACGGCGTCTTCGTCGATGCGGAGAAAACCTCGCCTTCGGGCACGAGTTCGAGGAACTGCCCTGCCGGTGTGTCGATCACATCGATCAGGCCGCTCCTAAGCGCCGCGCCCTGCTGGATCGGCGGAATGACCTCCGGCCCGCCACGGACGTTGATCTGGACCACGCCCTTGCCCTTTTCGTTCACTTTCTGAACGAACTTCAGGAAGCTCTGGGCGTAGCCGTTCTGCGTCGGTGTAAAATGCACGGCGTTGAGGACGACCTCTTCGGCCGCGGCGCTACCCGCCACACCTGACATGAGTGCAGCCAGAACAAGGGATTTCCAAATGCGCATTGCCATACTCCCTTTGATAGTTCGTCCATGATCGGGTCGATCTAAAATTGCAATCGCCGCGCCGCCGCGTGAACGGCGGTTAGTTGGCATCATCTCCTACTGTCAGGAACCGCCCATGCGCGTAGAAGACCGGCGATCGATGAGCGCGGTCCAGCGCAACGCCCGAGACGATGCCGATGACGATCATGTGCGATGCCCGCACGATGATTTCGGCCACCCGGCATTCGAATATTGCCCGTGCGCCGACAAGCAAGGGCGCGCCGGTTTCGCCACGCACCCATGATCCGGACGAGAACCGCGCGGCGCCCTTGGCTTTGGTCATGCCGCCAAAGGCACGTACAACGTTCTCCTGGTCGCCGGCGGGAAGATTGACCGAAAACGGCGAGCCTTCGCGAATGGCCGAGGCAAAGGTGCTGCCGCGGTTGACGCAGGCCAGCAGGGAAGGCGGCTCGGCGCTGAACGAACAGAGGGCCGTCGCCGTGATGCCGCAAAAACCGATCTCGTCATGTTCCGACGCGAGGATGGCGACCGAGCCCGCCACGGCCCGCATAGCCTGCTTGAAGGCGCGCGGATTGATGGCGTCGTGCCCATCCACCCACGGCGTCGGAATGGCGGCCGCCGGCATCAATTTACTCGAAGCCCGGCCTGGCGCATCAGCGGCAGCACGCGGTCGCAGAAGAATGGCAATTCGTAGGTGTAGTTGACGAATGTGAGGGCGGCGCCGGAATAACCCTGGTCCATGATCTCGGTGAGGTCGTCGACGATCTTTTCCGGCGTGCCGATGAGTGGGAAGGTTCCGGCACCGCCGGCGAACCTTTGCCGATATTCGGTGAAAGCCTTCGCATCGTGCGAGTTCGCGAATTCCTTCTTCTTGCGCATGTGCTCGTCGACCGCACCCTCGTCCGCGCATTCCAGCGCGTAGTGCCGGTAGTAATCCTCGGCTTCCTGCTGGGTCTCCCGGCAGACGACGTGACAAACCGTATAGACGCCGACTTCGCGCCCGACTTCGGCCGCGCGGTTGGTGATGTCGACCACATGCGCACGGCCGTCGGCAATTTCGGAAAAGGTCGAAAACAGATAATCGCAGTGGCGCGCTGCGTAGTTGCGCCCCGGCGCGCCGAAGGCGGCGTTCATGGTCACCGGTCGCGGCGCCTGCAGGCTTGGCGGCCGGCTGACGACGCCCTTCAGATCATAGAACTCGCCGCTGAAGTCGAACGGCTCCCTCGATTGATAGGCACGCACGATGATGTTGATCCATTCCTCGGCCTGATCGTAGGTCCGCTCGCCGACCGTCTGCCCGAACATGGCGAACTCATCCGGGTTCCAGCCGCAGACGATGTTCAAGCCGGCACGCCCGTTGGAGATGTGGTCGACCGTCGCCAGCGCTTTTGCAGCCTGCAGCGGATGAACCAGCGGCACATGCACCGTCATGAACAGGCCGATGTTTTCCGTGGCGACAGCAAGGCCCGCCGCCCAGGTGAACGTCTCGAACGACCATTCCCGCACATGCGTCAAACCGCCGAAGCCGCGCCAGCGGGCGATCGGCAGCAGAAACTCGAGGCCGGCGCGATCGGCGATGCAGGCGGAGTTTAGGTTGTCTTCCCAGCGGGCACGCCAGCGCTCGGGAACGGTGGTCATTGCCAGGCCGCCATCGGCATTCATTGAAAAGACGCCGAGCTTGAACCTGTTCGGCCCTTTCAGCGGGTGCTGCTTCCTGATCATGCTTTCCCCTGCCGCGACATGCCCTCACCTTCACCGTTGGAGTTTTGAAACGGTGGGCTAAGCTTCGTGAAACGCTCCTCGGCGTTCTGAATGAAGTGGGTCATGCGGTCGTAAGCGGCGACGGCGTCGCGCTTGACGAATGCCTCATAGATTGCGCGCATGCCGGCAACGATGACGGCCTGCGTCGGCTGGTGCGACAGCGTCCTTAAGCGGACGACGAGCACATGGTCGGCGAACCTTGCAATCGTTTGGGAAAGGCGCTCGTTCTCGACGGCGCCGAGCCAACAATTCCTGAATGCCGAATTGGCCTGGAAAAAGCGGTCGGCATCGCCGGCGGCGGCCGCAGCCTCGGCCTCCCGAAGCGCGGCTGCCAGCGTCTTGAGGCCAGCGGCGTCAAGTGTCCGTGCGGCGTGCGCGGCGGCCCGTGGCTCAAGCAGGCGGCGGACCTCGAAGATGTCGGCGACATCCGTCGCGGTAAGCGTGGGCAGGGTGAAGCCGCGTGTCGTGCCGACGAGATAGCCCTCATGCACCAACTGCATCAAGGCGTCGCGAACAGGCATTCTGGAAATGCCGAGCTGGGCGGCAATATCGACATCGACGAGCTTCTGGCCAGGCGCCAATTCGCCATGCTGTATCGTCAGCCGGATTTGTTGATAGACCTGGGCACGCAGATTGCCATCGCCAACCCGTTTGAGCTCTATCGTTTCCGTCATCCACGCCTTCCCATGCGAAGATTTCGTATATTGTTTGAGGCTGTGTTCTCGCAGTGATCCGTTGAAATGCAGCTACATATCGATAGAATTCGACCTGCAACGCCACGTCCAATGCGAAGTGGAGCACAGGCTGGATCGCCTGGCAAGATGTTTTAAGTTTATAATGTATACTGTTTGAGTTCGCTGTCCGAAGGGCAAAGGGTCACGCCATCCGTGCGGTCGCGCCGCGCGACGGCGGGGACAGCTAACGATCCGTGCGGTTCGGTAAAAAACGTACAGACGTTTTTCCGTGACACATCGAAGTTGACGGATTTAACTAAAATTACTTGCGATCTGCGCGCGCCGGCACGCCCACCCCGATCCCCTCGCCGGTACGCATCACTGGATCGCCCGCCGTATCGAAAGGTGCGGCGGGCTTTTCGTTTCGTTTGGCGGGGAGGCGCTTATGCGAGACTTGCCCAGGAATATCGACGCCGATGTCGTGATCGAAATCAGCAAGCTGCTCGACGACCGGGCGAAGTCCGTGCCCGTGCCGGTGCACAAGCTGGCGGCGATGATCCGGCTGGGCGTCGAGACGCGTCTGACCGATCACTCCATCGAAGAACTGATCGTGGAGATGGCCGCGACGCGGGGGCTTCCGATGCTGTTTGATTTGCCGGCGGCAAATGTCGACAACGTCGTGCCGATTGCCTCGGCGCGCCGTCCCCGCTGACACTTCGCTCGAACCTCACCGGTCGTCGCGTCGCCGCCCGACTTCATTTGTCCTGATGCGCGGGCCGGGTGTCGCCTTTCTTTTCGGGGTCGTGGGTATGGTGGCTGTCGCGTTCGCCGCCCCCGCCGGAGACCTTGCTGTGGCTGCGACGGTCGGAGTCGGCCGGCGGCTTTTCGACGCTCGGCGGCTTCTTGGCGTTTTCGTGCGCGGCGCCGGGACCGCCCTGGCGGATGCTGGCCGGAGTCTTCTTCGACGTGGACATGACCTAGCGATCCTGGACGTTGCCTTGATGGGTGGTGTTGACCTTCGTATTGCCTTGCTGGCCCTGCTTGTCGGGATCCGGAACGGCTGATTGCGGTGCCTGGTCGGCTGCTACCGGTTTTTTGTCACCGGCGCCCTTTGGGCTCAGATTCTTCGGCGGCACAGGGGGAGGTTTTGTGCTCATGGCGTGTCTCCTTCCGCCACCCAAACAAGCGGCTCGGGAGAAAGGTTCCCGATGGGCCCGGTCCGAACGGCAATTGCCTCGAATAGCCGGGCCCGCAGGCCGTGGCTTGGCCTGCACAATCCAGGATTATTTCTTGATGATGTTTCCGTTGTTCAGATCGAAGGCCTGGGCACCGAACGCCTGCCTGAAGAAATCCTCCTGCAGATCGCCCCATTCGCCAAGATAGGCGCCGCAATTGCTGCAATAGATCGGCGTCGAATCCTTCGGGTTGTCGGGAATTTCCATCAGGATCGTCCCGCACGCCTTGCAATCGAGCTTGTCATCCAAACGGCGGCCCATTGGCCTATAATTGCGCGTTTTCGGCCGCGCGCCAATTGTCGTATTCGTACGAAACTGCGAACGGTACGTTTTCCACCTGCAAGCGGGCAGCAGGCTAGCGGTCCGCCGGATTTCCGAACGCCGGATCGCGCCGCCTCGAATACCTTCCCACCCGCGGCAGCTCGTCTGGAAAGTCGACCCAGGGAAGCCTCATGTCCCAATATGCGTGAGCCTGCGGCGGAAACCGTTCGGGGTGGTCGAGAAAGCCGACCGACAGATAGAGTTCGTCGGGCAGGCCCTGGTCGACATAGCCGATCGATGTTCCGCAATCCGCACAGAAGGACCGGAGCACGCCGGGGGTTTTCGAAAAGGTCTTGGGCGTGCCGGTGAGCAATGTGAATTCGGAAGGCCGATAGCCGACCCACACCGTTAGCGGGCTTCCTATCGCCTTGCGGCAGTCGTCATCGTGATCGGAGCAAATCCAGAACGGCTCGCCGCGCATCTCCGCCGTTATGGCGCCGCAAAAACAGGACCCCGTTTCAGTTCGTGGCATTGCCTGCCTTCATTGCTGAGTCTCACTCATTGCTGGCCTGGCATTTCGGTATTTTCCTTGGGGTTCTTCTTGATGCCGGCGGCAGGCGAGGTATCGGCCGGAGCATTGCCACCCTGGTTCTGTTCAGGGGCTCTTTTGAGCGGCGAAGTTCGCCAGCCCATATCGCCGTACAAAAAGCCGATGAGAAAGCCGACGATGATGATGGCCGAAATCACCATCGCAATTAACGCGTTACGTCGCTCCATTTCGCGCGGCTCCTTTCTTCGAGCCGAACAAACGATGGCGGAAATGGTTCCGGCGAGACGGAACGGCGTGACGGGACGGAGCCGGCCGGGAACATTCAGCCTCACGGCGGGTTCGTATGAGCGCTCTTCTTACAGGGAGTGGCTTGCATGAGACCCGCCGTAACCGATCGCATCGAAACCAAGAAATACGACCACCCGACAGGCGGCTGGGGATCGCTCAAATCACTGGTCCGCAAGGCGCGAGGCGAAGGCCTGCTGTTGTCCGGGATATGGAGCACGCTGCTCAAGCAGAACAAGGCCGACGGCTATATGTGCGTGTCTTGCTCATGGGCAAAGCCAGCCCAGCCGAGGCCTTTCGAATTCTGTGAAAACGGCGCCAAAGCGACGATGTGGGACCAGACCAAGCTGCGCTGCGAACCGGCTTTCTTCGGCGAGCATTCGGTGACGGAACTGCTCGATTGGCCGGACCACGATCTTGAGAAGCAGGGCAGGCTTACCGAGCCCATGCGCTACAATGCCGCCACCGACCGTTACGAGCCGGTTTCCTGGGACGATGCATTCCGCGACATAGCTGCCGAACTGCGGCGGCTCGATCCCAAATCGGTGGTGTTCTACACGTCCGGCCGGGCCTCGCTCGAGGCCTCGTTCATGTACCAGCTTTTTGCGCGGATCTATGGGTCTTCGAACCTGCCCGATTCGTCCAACATGTGTCATGAATCGACCTCGGTCGGCTTGCCGGAATCGATCGGCTCGCCGGTGGGGACCGTGCAGCTCGAAGACTTTGCGAAATGCGACATGATGTTCTTCTTCGGGCACAATACCGGGGTGACGGCGCCGCGCCTGCTGCATCCGCTGCAGGAGGCACGTCAACGCAACGTGCCCGTCTTCACTTTCAATCCCTTGCCCGAGCGGGGACTGAAGCGCTTCAAGAATCCGCAAAACCCCCTCGACATGCTGTCGCCCGGACCGGGAACCAAAATGTCCAGCGACTACTTCCAGGTTCGTTCGGGCGGCGATATCGCCGCGATGACGGGTATCGCCAAGGCGTTGCTGGCGCTCGACGACGACGCCCGCGAAAGCGGCAGGACGCGTGTCCTCGACACGGCTTTCATCGCCGAACACACGCATGGCTTCGCCGAATTCGAAGCCTTCCTGCGCAAAACCCAGTGGAGCGATATCGTCGCGCGATCCGGCATTGCGCAGACCGACCTGGAGCATGTCGCCGAGGTCTACAGCCATGCCAACGCGGTGATCGGCAATTACGGCATGGGCTTGACCCAGCATCGGCACGGCACCGAGAACGTCCAGATGCTGTGCAACCTTTTGATGCTGCGCGGCAATATCGGAAAACCCGGCGCCGGCATTTCGCCGCTGCGCGGCCATTCCAATGTCCAGGGGCAGCGCACCGTCGGCATATCGGAAAAACCCGAGCTCGTCCCGCTCGACAAATTCGCCGAGTTCTACGCCTTTGAACCGCCGCGCGAAAAAGGCCTCGATACGGTCGAGACCTGCGAAGGCGTCATCGACGGATCGGTCAAGGGCTTCGTCGGACTCGGCGGCAATTTCGTGCGGGCCGTTCCGGAAACCGGCCTGGTCGAGAAAGCCTGGCGTGGGCTCGACCTGCATGTCGAGATCGCGACCAAGCTCAACCGCAGTCACCTGATCGCCGGCCGGACAACCTATTTGCTGCCTTGCCTGTCACGGCTGGAAAGAGACCATCAGGCAAGCGGCGACCAAAGGGTGTCGGTAGAGGATTCCACCGCCTGTATCCACGGCTCGTTCGGATCGCGACCTCCGGCTTCGCCGCATCTGCTTTCAGAGCCCAGGATCGTCGCCGAACTCGCCAAGGCCACGGTGCCGGGCAGGAGTTCGATCCCATGGGATGAGTGGGTTGGGGATTATTCCCGCATCCGCGACGAAATCGAGCGCTGCTACCCCCAACATTTCCGCGACTTCAACGAGCGTTTCCTGACGCCCGGCGGCTTCCATCGCGACATCAAGGCGAGCAAGCGGGTGTGGGAGACGCCGAACAAGAAGGCCAATTTCAAGCTGCCAAGTGGCCTTGAAACCGATCCTGACATCGATGTCGCCGGCGATGATGTGCTGACACTGATCACGGTGCGCTCCAACGACCAGTTCAACACGACCGTCTACGGCTACAACGACCGGCTGCGCGGCATCAGCGGCACACGCATGGTGCTGTTGATGAATGAAAAGGATATCCAGCGCCTCGGTTTGAGCGCGGGACAGGAGGTCGATCTCGAAGCCAACGCGCGGGACGGTGTGGAGCGCCGCGTGCACGGACTGCGCATCACGCCTTACTCGGTGCCGGAGGGAAATTGCGCCGGTTACTACCCCGAGCTCAACCCGCTGGTTCCTTTGTGGCACAGAGCCGAGAGGGCTCATGTTCCGGCGGTCAAATCGGTACCGGTGCGGATATTGCCATAGGCGTTCGTCGTTCGCGGCAGGCACGCACCACGCCGATGTGACTTGGCGCGACTTTCAATCGCGACCTCAGCCGGCTCGCGCGAGTTCATCCACGGCATTCAGGATCGCACTCTGGCTCGCCGGCTTCTGCACCATCCTGCAAGCGCGGAACCCGGCTGGAATTTCGCGTTCGCCAAAGCCTGAGAGGAAGGCGAACGGAACACCGCGCGTCCGTAACGCTTCCGCGATCGGATAGCTGGTCTCGTCGTTCAACTGGATATCCAGCAACGCGGCGTCGATCCCGCCTTCGCCAACGAGCCGGAGTGCCGCCGTTACCGACGAAACAGGTCCAACCACCTGATGGCCGGCTTTGCGCAGGTAAGCCGCCGCGTCGTCGGCGATCAGCCATTCGTCCTCGACGATCAGCACACGCATCTTTCCGGTCACGACGAGCCCTCACGGGTCAGAGGGAATGCGATTTCCGCCTCCAAACCATTTGAGTGGAAAGTTGTTTCAACCTTTCCGCCCAGCCGGTAGCCGATTTCTCCGCGCAGAAGAGTAAGGCCGAAGCCGCTGTCGGTTGGCTCCTTGATTCGGGGGCCGCCCTTCTCGCGCCAAGTGAGCCTGAAGGTTCCGTCCGCCACCAACCATTTCACGACTATCCGCCCGGCAGGTTTCGAAAGTGCGCCATATTTCGCGGCATTCGTCGCCAGTTCATGGATTGCCATGCCGAAGGAAAGCCCTTGTACCGGCTTGAGGCTTACCCGTTTGCCATGGAGTTCGAACCGTTCGGCCCCGAAGGGATCGAGTTCCTGGCGCAGCAGTTCCTCGACGGAAGCTTCGGTCCAGCTTTCTCGCGAGAGCAGACTGTATGCTCGTGACATCGCCTGCAGGCGGCCGATCAAGGCGTCGGCGAACTCGTCTTTCGACGCCGAGTTTTCACGGGTCCGGTTGGTGATGCTGGCGACGACCGCCAGCATGTTCTTGACGCGATGGTTCAGCTCCGAGATGAGCACCTGCTGACGCTCTTCCGCCTGCGCCAGCGTCGTCACGTCGATCATGGTCACGACCACGCCTTGGACGCCGCCGCTCTTGTCCCGATAAGGGTTGATGCGAACCAGGTGAAACCGGCCGTTGTCATCGCGCGCAAGGTGATGGTTCAGGGTCTCTCCCGTCTCGAACACCGCCTGGATGTGCCGCTTCAACTCGGGGTAGTCGAGTCGGCTCGAAAGATCGGTCAGCGGGCGGCCGACATCGGACGGACGCAAGTTGAAGAACGACGACGCGGCGGGAGTAAAGGTCCGCACCACAAGGTTGCGGTCGAGGAAGATGGTGGCGATTTCCGTGCTTTCGAACAAGTTTCTGAGATCGCTGTTGGCGCGATCGAGTTCCTCTATCTTGCCGGTCAGCTCCGCGTTGATGGTGTTTAGCTCTTCATTGAGCGACTGCATCTCCTCCTTCGAGGCCTCAAGCTCCTCATTGGTCGACTGCGCCTCTTCATTGACGGAGACGAGTTCCTCGTTCGAAGATTTTACTTCCTCCAGCGCGGTTTCGTATTCCTCGATGGTCGATTGCAGCCGCTCGCGTGTGTCGCGCAACTCCCGCTCGAGATTGGCCGCGTCGTCGGTGCCGCGGCTTTCGTGTGCCGGCTCGGAGCGGATCTGGGACTGTCCCACCGGATTGAACAGGACGAGGTAGAGGGGCTCGCCATTACCGCGTTCCGTGTATGGCTCGACCGTCAATGTAATGAACTGAAGCTGTCCGTCGTCTTCCTCGACCGCTATATTCTCCCGCACGACCGTGCGGCGCGTCGTGGCTGCTTCCCGCAACGCGGCGCGCAGTTCCAGTCTCAGCCCGTGGCGGGCCTGGGTCAGCAACTGCCGGCTCGGGGCGCCTTGCGGCGCTTCCAGATATTTGCCCGTCCGCGCCGAATAGTAGACGATGTCGCCATCGCCATTGACCAGAACGTGAGGCGGGGCGAACCGCTCCAGCACCTGAGCCTCGATCGCCTGGCGCAGTGAATGGCTGGCCGCATCCTTCTTCGAGCCGCCGCGTCCGACCGGAAGGGCACCCGTGCGGCCATTGCCGATCAGGACCGGCGGCCGCGGCGTGGCATGTTCCCGCGCCTGGAATATCCGCTGCTTCTTGTCGACCGTGGCAAACAGGTCACCGTGCTGACCGATGGTTTCCGAGGTCCCGAGGAACAGATAGCCGCCCGGGCGCAGCGCGTAGTGGAAGATCGGGATGACCCGGTTCTGGATCTGCGGGCCGAAATAGATCAGCAGGTTGCGACACGAAATCATGTCGATGCGCGAGAAGGGAGGATCGCGGATAATGCTGTGCGGCGAAAAGATGCACAGTTCGCGCACCTCCTTGCCGAGCACATAGCTCTCGCCGTCACTGTGGAAAAAGCGTTGCCTGCGCTCGGGCGAAAGCCCGTGCAGCAGCGCTTCTGGATAACGTGCCGCACGCGCCACCGCGAGCGCCGGCTCATCGATGTCGGTCGCGAATATCTGGACGCGCGGCGGCGCCGAAAGTTTCTCCATGCGCTCGCGCATCAGCATGCCGATCGAGAACACCTCCTCGCCGGTGGCGCAGCCGGGCACCCACACACGCACCGCATCGGAGGCGTTCTTGCCTTCGAAAATCTGCGGTATGATCTTGTCCTCCAGCAATTTGAACGCGTCGGCGTCGCGAAAAAAGCTGGTGACGTTGATGAGGAGGTCGCGAAACAGCTTCGCCACCTCGTCCGGATCCCTTTTCAGCCGTTCTGTGTAGGTGGTGATCGACTGCAGCTGCGTTATCTGCATGCGCCGCTTTACGCGACGCAGGAACGTCTTGGCCTTGTAGCCGGAAAAGTCGTGACCGGAATGGCTGCGCAAAATGGCGTAGATTTCATCGCGGGCCCGATCCATCTCGGCCTTGTGTTCGTCGTCTGCTTCGGTCAGGCCGTTCAGCACGTCGAAACCGCGGACAAACGCCTGAAGCTTTGCACCGATCTGCTCGGCGGGCGCCGCTATGTCGATCAGGCCGCTCGAAATCGCGCTCTGCGGCATGGCTGGATTGCGCGGGCCGGAACCGTTGGAGGCCTGGGCAATGGTCAGCCCGCCATGCTCCTTGATTGCCCTGGCGCCGAGCGTGCCGTCCGAATCGCCACCCGACAAGATAATGCCGACGGCATACTCGCCCTGGTCCTCGGCCAATGCGCTGAAGAAGATATCGATCGGCTTGCGCTCGCGGCTGAACGTGTTCGGCCGGCGCAGCGAAAGCGCGCCCTTACGGATGGTGAGAACGACGTTTTGCGGCATCACATAGACCTGGTCGGGTTGGACCGCTGCCCCCTCCTCGGCCACCAAGACCGGCATTTCGGTGTAACGTCGGATGACCTCGTGCAGCAGGCTTTCCCGCTCCGGGCTGAGGTGCGTGACGACGACGAACGCCATGCCGGTGCCGCCGGTCATTCCCTTGAACAAGCCCTCCATCGCCGGAATGCCGCCGGCCGATGCACCGACGCCGACTATGGGAAATCTGCCATTCTGGGATGCCACGCCAAGCCCCTGGTAACAGCCGCGAACACAAAGCCGTCAAATCGGGCCTCAGACCCTAATCACGCCTCAGACTAAGACCGGGCCGAGCCTGAGGCCAGTAAATAGTCCAGTAACGGAACAAAGCACCGCGGCTGGGCATTAACATTTGGCTTCGGAGGCGGTTCCAATGGCAAGACGACCACCTGAAATAAAGCCGGCCAAGCGAATCCTGTTGCCCTCGCCGGATCTGACCAAGTTCCCGGTATCTGAAAACATCCCGCCTCGCCTGCTCGCGCTCGCGGAACGGTTGCAAGAGGTCCTGGCCCGCCATTTTGCGGAAGTCCGCGCCGACAGCCGTAAATTCCGCAGGAAGAAGGAACAATGAGGTGCGCGACCTGCAAGGCTTGCATATCCTGATCGTCGAGGACGAATGGATGCTGGCGGGCGATCTTGCACGTTACTTCAGCAAGATGGGCGCCGTCGTGCTTGGCCCAGTGGCGACGGTCGAACAGGCATCGAAACATACGGACGAGGCGGAGGCCGCGATCCTGGACGTCAATCTCAACGGACGACGGGTATTCCCGATCGCCGACGAGTTGATGCGCCGTGGCGTGCCGTTCGTGTTTTTCAGCGGCGATGAAGACATCGTTATTCCTGAGCGCCTTCGCTATGCCAGCAGCCTCCGAAAATCCTCGAACGGCCAGGCTGTCTTCGATGCTCTCTTCCCAGCCGAGACGCCTGCAGGCCGAGCGTCGGAGCCCTCGGACGACGTATTTTCGCTGCTGCCCAAGCTCAGGCTCGCGGCGCGCCTGCTGCTGGGAGATGTGGAGGCCTCCGACCGGCTGGTCGAGCGAACGCTCGAACAGGCCATCGGCGAAATCGACAAGAGACGATCCGGCTCCTCCACGGAGGACTGGCTCAACGGCATCATGCGAAACATCGTCAGGGCACGCGGGCCAAACCTGCTGCACTGACCGTGGCCGCTGTTTGCCGCGACCCTACTTCCGGCTGCGTTCGACGAATTTGTTGAAGCGGCTGGTCTTTCCGCCGCTGGTCTCATCCTGGTAGAGGAAGGCCAGTTCGTTCTCATCGAAGATCCTGAAGAACTCGTCCCATTCGACAGGCTCGAACGTCTCTTCAGGCTCGCCGAAGTCGATGCGCAGTATGCCTCCCTCGCCCTTGGTGCGCACCACCGCCGGTCGCCCGTCGCGGTCCTCGGCCCAACGGCGGATTTCGTCGTGATCGGTGGTCGTCTTGGATTCAGACATCGCAATCTCCCTTCGATTCCACCGCAGGCCGCGAGATCTCACGCGTTGCTCCGGTCTGCCCTCACACAACCAGCAGATGCATTGCTGCCCGGCATGTGCGCGCGGTTGGTTGATTATGGCTCCTAACACCAAGCGCGCTTCGATGTTCCCGTGCCCAGCCCAAGGCGGGGTCGCTTTCGGAGCGCAGCGTTCCGGGAACTTTGTTGAAGCAAGGGAACAAACCTTTCGCCCGGAAGTTTGGGGCGGCAAAGCCATTCGTATGAGGAGTTGTCGTGAAACGTATACTGGTCACGGGAGGCTGCGGTTTCATCGGCCGCCACGTCGCCCAGGAACTCGTTGAACATGGCTATGGGGTTTCAATTCTCGATGCGCTGCTGGACCAGGTGCATGGTGGCGAGGCAATCAGCCTGCCGCCAGGCGCCAAACTGATCAAAGGCGACGTTCGCGATCGCGATGCCATCGCAGAGGCGGTCGACGATGTCGACGCGATCATTCACCTGGCGGCTGAAGTGGGTGTCGGACAGTCCATGTACGAGATCGCCCGCTATGTCGGCGCCAACGACCTCGGCACCGCCACGTTGCTGGAATCGCTGATCAAACGCCCGATCGAACGGATCGTCGTTGCTTCGTCGATGAGCGTCTATGGCGAGGGTCTCTATGCGACGCCGGACGGCCGGCGCATCGACAATGCAAGACGGCAGCCGGACGATATCCGCAGCGGCCAATGGAATCCCCTGTCCCCAGAAGGTGAAGTCCTGTCGCCGCTGCCCACCGACGAACAGAAACCGGTCGATCTCGCCTCAATTTACGCGCTGACGAAATACGCCCAGGAACGCGCCGTACTGATCTTCGGCGAAGCCTATGGGGTCGATGCGGTGGCGCTGCGCCTGTTCAATGTCTTCGGCGCCGGACAGGCACTCTCCAACCCGTATACCGGCGTGTTGGCGAACTTCGCCTCGCGCATCGCCAATGGCCAGCGGCCGCTGATCTTCGAAGACGGCGAACAGCAGCGCGATTTCGTGCATGTACGCGACGTCGCCCGCGCCTTCCGGCTGGTGCTGGAACAGCCGCAGGCACGCGGCCACGTCATCAACATCGGCAGCGGGCGGGCCTACGCGGTCAGCGACGTCGCCCGGCTGCTCGCCGAAGCAATGGGCGTGCCTGGCCGCCAGCCGGAAATCCTCGGCAAGGCACGCTCCGGCGATATCCGCAATTGCTTTGCCGACATCTCGAAGGCGCGCGAACTGCTCGGCTTCCAGCCGCAGTACCGGTTGGAGCATTCGCTCGGCGATTTCGTCGCCTGGGTGCGCAACACGGTCGCCATCGATCGCAGCGCCGAGATGAAGCGGGAACTCGAAGCGCGAGGGCTGGTATCATGAGACCGGAGTCACCCGATTTTCGCGAAATGCCCATCGCCATTATCGGCGGCAGCGGCTTCATCGGCTCGAACCTCGCCGACAGCCTGTTGTCGGACGGCGAACCGGTGCTGGTCATCGACAACCTGAGCCGTCCCGGCGTCGAGCAGAACCTGGAATGGCTGACGCAAAAGCACGGCAGCCGCCTGACCATCGAAATCGCCGATATCCGCGACGCAGAGGCGCTTATGCCGCTGGTGGCGCGTTCAAAGGCGGTTTTCCACTTTGCCGCGCAGACCGCCGTCACCACGAGCCTGGTTCGACCGGACGAGGATTTCGACATCAACCTGCGCGGGACGTTCAACGTCCTGGAAGCCGCGCGCCGCGGCGGCAAGCGCATTCCCGTCGTTTTCGCCAGCACCAACAAGGTCTATGGCCGCCTCGCCGACCTCGCCATGGGCGAAGAAGACGGCAGATACGCGCCTCGCGACGCGGCCATCCATGCGCACGGCATCGACGAGACGCGCGGCCTCGATTTCTGCACGCCCTATGGCTGCTCCAAGGGCGCGGCGGACCAGTATGTCCTCGACTACGCCAAGTCATACGACCTGCCGACGGCGGTGCTGCGCATGAGCTGCATCTATGGACCGCGCCAGTTCGGGACGGAGGATCAGGGCTGGGTCGCCCACTTCCTGCTTAGCGCCTTCTCCGACCGGCCGATCACCATCTATGGCGACGGCAAGCAGGTGCGCGACATCCTCCACGTTGCCGATGCGGTCGCGGCCTATCGCGCCGTGCTCGACCGGATCAAGGAAATCAGCGGCCAGGCATTCAATCTCGGCGGCGGACCACAAAACGCCGTCAGCCTGCGCATGCTGCTGAAGGAGATTCGCGACATAACGAAACGGGACGTTTCGATACGTTATGACCGCGAACGCACCGGCGACCAGCCGTTCTTCGTCGCCGACACACGCGCGATCGAGGCGCTGGGATGGAAAGCGCACGTCCCGTGGCAAAACGGCATCCGCGACCTCGCCGACTGGCTGCAGCGTCATCGCCTCGACCCGCATCCCGAACCGGCGAGGTACGTGGCATGAAGGTCGCCCTGGTCAATCCGTCCTGGACGTACCAGGACAGCATCTATTTCGGCTGCCGCCAGCCGCATCTGCCGCTCGAACTCGGCTATTCGAAAGCGCTGCTCGAAGCCACCGGCCACGAGGTGCTGATACTGGACGGGCAGATCCAGAAGCTCGACAACGCCGCGCTCGCCGATCGCGTCGCCGCATTCGAGCCTGGCATGACCGTCGTCAGCACCGCGCCGACCTACCTGTTCTGGCGCTGCGCACCGCCCGAGTTGCGGGTGCCGGCCGATTTCCTCAATCATCTTGCCGGGCGCGGCGGCCGCACCGTCGCTGTCGGGCCGCATGGCTCGGCGACGCCGACGCCGACTTTGCGCAAGCTTGGCGTCGACATTGTCGTGCGCGGCGAATGCGAGGAAGTGGTCGCGGAACTTGCCCGGCGCGACGACTGGAATGCGGTGCCGTCCACGGCCCATTTCGAGGATGGAGAACTGGTCTCGAACGGCGGCGTGCATGCGAGCTCGTTCATCGATCACCCGCCGCTCGAATGGCCATCGGACTGGATTGCCGCCCATTCGCACCACCATCACCGCTTCGACGACAACCAGGTCGGCTTTGGCGCGGAGGTCGAGGCGTCGCGCGGCTGCCCGTATAATTGCAGCTTCTGCGCCAAGATCGATTTCCGCGATGCCTATCGCCGCCGGAACCACGAAGCAGTGATCGCCGAGATCGACCGGCTGATCGCACAGGGTGTCGGCTACATCTACTTCATCGACGAGATCTTCCTGCCGCAAAAGGCATTGCTGGAAGCGCTGGTCGATCGCGATGTGAAGTTCGGCGTGCAGACCCGTATCGACCTCTGGAAGCCGGAATTGCTGAAGCTGCTCGGTGCCGCCGGCTGCGTCTCGATCGAGGCGGGCCTGGAAAGCCTGACGGTGGAAGGCCGCGCCATGCTGGCAAAACGCTGCCGTTTGGGCACCGAGGAGCTGGCCGCGTTGCTGGTCGACGCAAGGCGCCACGTGCCGTTCGTGCAGGCCAATCTGATCGGCGTGGTCGAGGACGATCCCGCGCTCGTCGATTATTGGCGGAAGCACCTGATCGACAACGGCGTTTGGGCCAACGAACCGGTGCCGCTCTATCCTTATCCGAGCTCGCCGAGCTACCGCGAACTTTGGGGCGAGCCGGACGATCTCGCCTGGGAGCGCGCGCATGAACATTACCTCGCATCCTTCCGAACGTTCAGCGACATCCAGGAGAAGCGTCCGCGTCCGCTGGCCGAATTGGAGGCCACATGTTGCGGACGCTGAGCCCGCCGCGTCGCATACTGATGACCGTCGATGCCGTCGGTGGCGTCTGGCGCTATGCGCTCGATCTGGCCAGGCAACTGGTCGCCGGCGGCGACAGCGTCGTGCTTGCCGGGCTTGGTCCGGAACCGTCCAGGCAGCAGGCGGAGGAGGCCCAGTCATTCGCGCCGCTGACCTGGCTCAACACGCCGCCCGACTGGATGACCCGCAACGAGCACGACCTCGATACATTGCAGCAGGAGCTGCACCCGCTCATACGTGACTACGCCGTCGAAATCGTCCATCTCAACGCGCCGACGCAGGCCGCGGGGCTCGATGTGCCATGCCCGGTGATAGCGGTGTCGCATTCCTGCGTGGTGACATGGTTCCACGCCGTCAAGGGACAGGCGGCGGACGGCGAATGGGCCTGGCAGAAGGACCGCAACCGGCGCGGTTTCGACAAAGCAGGCATGGTCGTTGCACCCAGCCGCAGCCATGCCGACATGCTCGAAACCTGCTACGGGCCGATCGCGCGCCTGTGCGTCGTCGGCAACGGCGCACGGCCCGGCGCGAAGAGCGAAAGGCGGGAATCGGTGGTTTTCGCCGCCGCGCGTTGGTGGGACGAAGGAAAGAATGCGGCGGTGCTGGACCAGGCCGCCTCCCTGACGCAATGGCCGGTCTTCGTCGCCGGCTCCTTGCAAGGCCCGGACGGCCAGCATGTTGGCTTCAGTCACGCCATTCCCGTCGGACCGGTGCCGCATGAGGAAGTGCGCTCGCTGATGGCGCGGGCCGGCATTTTCGTATCGCCGTCGCTCTACGAACCGTTCGGTCTGGCCACGCTGGAAGCCGCGATGTCGAAGACGCCTTTGGTGCTCGCCGATATCTCGACCTATCGCGAATTGTGGGACGGCGCGGCCTTATTCTACGACGCGCGCGATCCGGACGATCTCGCCAGATGCATCAACAACCTTTGCAGCGACGCGCAGCGCCGGCGAGAACTCGGTGAGGCAGCCGCCCGCCGAAGCCGCAGATTTTCACTGGCAAGACAGGCGACCGCCATGCGCGGCGTCTACGACAAGGCGGCCCTGGCCACCATGGCGGATAGTTGATCATGCGGTTTTTGTTCTACACCCATTCGATCGTTTCCGACTGGAACCACGGCAACGCACATTTCCTGCGCGGCATCATGCGTGAGCTGGTCGCGCGCGGGCACCAGACGATCGCGCTGGAACCCGCCGACGGCTGGAGCCGGTCGAACCTGGTAGCCGAGAAAGGGTCCTTCGCGATCGAGCGATTCCGGAAGGATTTCCCCGAGTTGATGCCGGTCACCTATGATGCCGCCTTCGACCACGAAGCCTGGATATCCGATGCCGATGTGGTGATCGTGCATGAGTGGACCGAGCCGGACCTTGTTGCGCGGCTGGGCAGGGCGAAAGCAACTGGCGGCCGTTTCACGCTGCTGTTCCACGACACGCACCATCGCGCTATTTCGGCTACGCAAGCGATTTCCGCCTTGCGGCTTGAACATTACGACGGCGTGCTAGCCTTCGGCGAGGCGCTGCGGGAAAGCTATCTTCGCGCCGGATGGGGCAAGCGGGTCTTCACCTGGCACGAGGCAGCCGATGACCACCTGTTCCAGCCGCATCCTGAAATCGAGCGCAGCGCCGACTTGATCTGGATCGGCAATTGGGGCGACGACGAGCGCAGTGCCGAAATCAGAGAGTTCCTGGTCGACCCGGTGCGTGAACTCGGCCTGAGCGGCACCGTCCACGGCGTTCGCTATCCACGGCAAGCGCTCGCCGACCTTGCGGTCGCCGGCCTGCACTACGAAGGCTGGATCGCCAACGCCGACGTGCCGAAGGCGTTTGCAGCAAACCGCATCACAGTGCACATCCCCAGGCGTCCATACCGCGAAAGCCTGCCCGGCATCCCGACCATCCGCATGTTCGAGGCGCTCGCCTGTGGCATTCCGCTCGTTTCGGCGCCGTGGTCCGATGTCGAACGCCTGTTCAGGCCCGGCGTAGATTTTCTGTTTGCAAACAACGGTTCCGAGATGCGGCGTCATCTTCGCGCCGTGCTGCACGACGCGGATCTCGCCGCTTCTCTGGCGACATCGGGCCTCGAGACCATTCGCTTGCGGCACACATGCCGGCACCGGGCGGATGAGCTGTTCGGCGTGCTCGCCGAATGCGGGCACCGCCAAGCCGCCGACACGATCCTTGCAAAGGAGGCCGCCGAATGAAGATCGCATTTTACGGGTCGAGCCTGCTGTCGTCCTATTGGAACGGCGCGGCCACCTATTACCGCGGGCTGCTCAAGGCCCTGGCAAGGCTCGGCTACGACATCACCTTCTACGAGCCGGACGTCTACGATCGCCAGAAGAACCGCGATATCGAGGCGCCGGACTGGTGTGCCGTCGTCGTCTACGAGGCCACTCCGCATGCCATGATGCAGGTGGCGGCGCGAGCGGCGGAGGCAGATATCGTCGTCAAGGCGAGCGGCGTCGGTTTCGCCGACGACGCGCTCCTGCGGGCGGTGCTCGGTCACGCCCGTGCCGATGCGCTCACCGTATTCTGGGATGTCGATGCGCCGGCGACGCTTGGCCAGTTGCGCGACGAGCCCGACCATCCGCTGCATCGCGCGCTGCAGGAAATCGACCTCGTGCTGACCTATGGCGGCGGCGACCCGGTGGTCTGGGCCTATCGGGCAATGGGGGCGGCCGAATGCGTGCCGATCTACAATGCGCTCGATCCGGAAACGCATCATCCGGTCGGCAAGGATATGCGCTTTACCTGCGATCTCGCCTTTCTCGGCAACCGGCTGCCGGACCGCGAGGCGCGCGTCGAGGCCTTCTTCCTCGACCCGGCCAGCCGCTCCGCCGATCAGCGCTTCCTGCTCGGCGGATCGGGCTGGGGCGACAAGCAGATGCCCGCCAATGTCCGATGGCTCGGCCATGTCGGCACGCGTGACCACAATGCATTGAACGTCACGGCCAAGGCGGTGCTGAACATCAGCCGCGACAGCATGGCGGCCAATGGCTTTTCACCTGCGACGCGCGTTTTCGAGGCGGCGGGCGCCGGCGCATGCCTCATCACCGACGCCTGGCTCGGCGTGGACCTGTTCCTGAAACCCGGAGAGGAAATCCTGGTCGCGCGCGATGGCGAGGACGTCGCCGAGATCATGCAAAGCCTTAGTGCCGAACGGGCTAAGGCGATCGGGACATCGGCGCTTCGGCGCGTGCTTGGCGAACATACCTATACGACACGTGCCATTTTGGCCGACGCCATCTTCAGGCGCCATTTCGAGCGTCCGACCGTGGAGGCGGCCGAATGACAAAGCCGCTCGACATCGTCTTTCTTGGCCTGTCGCTCTCCTCATCCTGGGGAAACGGCCACGCCACCACCTTTCGGGGGCTGCTTAAAGGTCTCCACGAACTCGGCCACCGCGTCACTTTTCTCGAACGCGACGTGCCGTGGTACGCAAGTCACCGGGATCTGCGCGATCCCGATTTCTGCGCCTTGCGCTACTATGAAACGATCGATGATCTTCGCCGCAATTTTGCGCGCTGCCTGCGCGATGCCGATATCGTGGTCGTCGGCTCCTTCGTTCCCGAAGGCCCTGAAATCATCGACGTCGTGGCATCGCTGTGCACGGGTCAGTTCTGCTTCTACGACATCGACACGCCGATCACGCTGGCAAAGCTTTCGACCGATGATTGCGAGTACATTGCCAGGCGGCAGGTCCCGTATTTCGACGTCTATTTCTCCTTCACCGGCGGGCCGACGCTTGCCCGTCTGACGGCGGAATTCGGCGCGAGGCGGGCCGAGCCGCTCTACTGCTCCGTCGACCCTGAACGGCATCACGGAACCGGTGATCCAATCCGCTGGGATCTCGGCTATCTCGGCACCTACAGCCCCGACCGCCAGGCGACGCTGGAGACGCTGCTGTTCGAACCGGCGCGTCGCATGCCGGAGCGCCGCTTCGTCGTGGCAGGCTCGCAATATCCGCGCGAAATCGCCTGGCCGGACAATGTGGATCGCATCGAACACCTGCCGCCGGCAGATCACGCCGCCTTTTACAGCCGCCAACGCTACACGTTGAACGTCACGCGCAGTTCCATGATCGCGGCCGGATGGTCGCCCAGCGTGCGCCTCTTCGAGGCAGCCGCCTGCGGTACGGCGATCATCAGCGATAGCTGGGCCGGACTGGACAGCCTGTTTCCAGAGCGGACGATCCACACGGCTCGCAGGACCGAGGACGTAGTCGGTATCCTGTCCGGGGAATCCGACGGCGCCCGGCTTGCCATGGCCAGGCAGGCGCGCGTGCTCATCCTCGCAGCTCACACAAGCATCGCAAGAGCTCGCGAATTCGTTTCGCTGCTGGCGCAGGCCAAATCGCCACGTTCTGTTCTCGATCTGGACGTCGAGAGCGCAGCATGACCCGCAGACGGGAGAAGATAGAGATGCAGCTATCAAGAAAGGCGCAACGGACCAAGACCGTGCTTGTCGCCGGCGGCGCAGGTTTCCTCGGTTCGCATCTTTGCGAGACAATGTTCCAGGCCGGCTGGCGCGTGATCTGCGTCGACAATTTCCTTACCGGCCGCATGGAGAACATAGCATCGATCGCCGATCGTCCGGATTTTCGGCTGATCAAGCAAGACATTTGCCGACCGTTGGAGCTTGGCGAACCGGTTGACCGCATCTTCAACATGGCGTGCGCGGCCTCGCCGCCGCGTTACCAGGCCGACCCGGTCCATACGACGCGGACTTGCGTCATCGGAACGCTCAATCTGCTGGAGCTCGCCGCGCGCAATGGCGCCCGGTTCCTGCAGGCGTCCACCAGCGAAATTTATGGCGATCCCGAACAGCATCCGCAGAAGGAAGACTATGTCGGCCACGTGAACTGCATCGGGCCCCGCGCCTGCTATGACGAAGGCAAGCGCACCGCCGAAACCTTATGCTTCGATTATTTGAGAATGGGAAAGGCCGATATCCGTGTCGCGCGCATCTTCAACACCTATGGTCCCAGGATGGACCCTGCGGACGGACGGATCGTTTCCAATCTGATCATGCAGGCACTCGAGAGACGGCCGCTGACGATATTCGGCGACGGGCTGCAGACCAGGTCGTTCTGCTACGTTTCCGATCTGGTCGACGGCTTGATCCGGTTGATGGAGGTCGATCCCAATCCACGCCAGCCGGTTAATCTGGGCAATCCGGGGGAGTTCACCATCCTGCAACTGGCGAGCCTGGTGAGAGGCATGACCGCAACCAAATCGGGCCTGAAATTCCTGCCGCTGCCGCAAGACGATCCTCGTCGTCGGCAACCCGACATTTCCCGCGCAAGAAAGCTTCTCGGCTGGTCGCCAAAAGTGCCGCTCAGGCAGGGTTTGATGCACACGATCGGCTATTTTGCCGAGCTTGAGACGGCGCAGATGATCGACAGAAGACGTCGAATTGCCGCCACCGTGCGTTCTGCATCAGGCCGGCTGCAAAACCTGCCGGCCTGAGGCGAGGAGCGTCTGGCCGCTGTATGATCGCGCGGTCGTTTCGGATTTGGTCACTTTTTCTCGTCGCGGGAACAACCCGTCCAGCTTCTGGTTCTGCCAAGGTACCGGCATGGAGACGATTGTGCATCCGAAGCGATCCGCCAAAGACATCGAACAAATGGCCGCAAAGGAGACGGCTGCCTTCCTGCGGCGCGCCTCTATCACCTATCTGGAATGTTGTGTGAGCCTGATGATGACGCATCTTCAGCGCGAGGAGGTAGCCGCCATCCTCGAAAAGGAAGCGGATATGCTGCGCCGGCTGGACTGATCCCGCTCGAAGGGCCGCAGGTCGCCTTGGCTTTCCAGGAAACGAAGCAGCGCGGCAGCGTAACGTCTTGCCGCGGCCGCCAGCCGGATCTGTTCCCGATCATCGCCCGATCGCTCAGCCATGCTCCACAAGCCAAGCTGGAAGGCGAGATAGCAGGGCTCGTAGTAGTGGACCAGTTTGGCATCGACGGGACGAGACGTAGTCGCCTCGACAGCTTTGCACAGTGCCGCAGTCGCCGCATCGGAGAGGCTGTACTCGACACGGGCGCCGGCAATGTCCCAGGCGATGTCCTGGCAGCCGATCAGATCGTGCGATCGGCAATGGTCGAGGGCGTCCGTCTTGATCAGCGTTCCGCCGCGCGAAAGGATGAACTCCCACGGATGAAGCCGCCCGTCGATTTCGACCCGCTGCATGGTCTTTGGTGAAGCCTGTTTCGAGAACCAGTTCCGCAGCTCCGCCGCGCGGCTTTCGCCCAGCGCCTCGCTGGTATTCCGCACGGCCATGTCGGCAAGCGCCTCCAGCGAGGCACCCGGCCCGGAGGCGGGCAGATTGGCTGCGCGCCAGGCGAGATAGCGCGCCAGATGAGCGACCATTTTTTGTTTCGAATGCCTTGCCCGCTCCAGCGTTGCACCGTCGCTCCAGCGTTCGACGAGAAAGCCATGGCACAGCCCGGCAATTTCCGGGCCAAAGCCTGCGTCATGCAGCCTCCTGGCAGTCTCGGCCTTGTGCATTCCGATTTCACCGAGGCCGACGAATTTGACCGACCATTTTTCCCGGCCCGCAGAAGCAAGAAACTTTCGCCGCTCGAAGCCGCGGTGGACGGGTGGCCAATGATCCTGCGAGCCATAATGCAAGCGACGCCACTCTCCGGCGGATATTTCCATCAGGCTGACCGCTGTGCGGCCGATCGTCCTGGCCACCCAATCCCGCAGCGCCGGCAGAGCGGATCCCGCGGGGAAAGTCCGTTCGAAATCCGCGGTGTGTTTTTGGCAAACCGTCCATGCCTCACGGATGTCCGCCGATGCCTCGGGACCCGGCCCACCCGAATGGCTGGGGAACAGATGGATGCGCCCGGCATCGATATCCAGCGCTTGCAGCCATGCGACGACGGCGTGAAACGAGCTGCCGGACAGGCCCGGGCCCTCATCGACGACAGCGAAATGGGCCGATGGCCTTGTCCTCCAGCCGCCGATCAGTTCCGGATCGGCGGCAAGCCGCCTGCGAAACGGATGACCGATCGGACGGACACCGACGGGTGCCTGTGCGCCGATGGCTGCAGCCACCATCGCTGCAAGCCCCAGGCCGATGCTGCGGATGCCGATTACGCATGTGTTCGCATCGAGACCCGACTGCCGCGCGGCGACCAAATAGCTTTCCGGATAGAGCGCGTAATGGGCGTAGCCCTCGGCCGTGCCGATGAGGATTTCGCCGTCGCAATCGAGTTCGGCCAGCATTCGCGGCACGTCGGCATCGATCGGGCCGTCGACGGCGAATCCGGCCCTCCACGATCTGCCCACGTCCCGGGCCAAGCCGACCAGGAGATTTGCGCCCGCGATCCGCTGTCGGGAATTCCTGTCCATGCCGTTGGCCTCGAATTCAGCATCGGCAAGGCCCTGGACCAATTCCGAGGTCTTGATGAACAGGCCGACCAGGGCTGCGTGGCGTTCGATCCCGCTGGGCATGTCCGCAATGTGCCCGGCCGCTTCGCAGGCCGAGCTGCGAACATGTCGCGCGCTCTCAATTCGCTTGTGGTCGCCATAGACGATCATTGTCCCGTCCCGGTTGGCCTCACTGCACAACTCGGCGAGCGCTACTTTGATCCACCATCGGTTGCACGATTTTTGCAGCCGGCAAGGAACAATCAGCGAGGCAGGCGGTTTGGCACGAAGAACTTACCTTCAACAGCATAGGCAGCGGTTTCGTGGGATCGAAGAAAGTTCGGATCGGAATAGTCGGCGTCGGCAACTGCGCCTCCTCCCTTGTTCAGGGCATCACCTATTACCGCGACGCAAGAAGCAATGAGCCCATACCCGGGCTGATGCATGCCGATCTTGGCGGCTACCATGTCAAGGACATCGAGGTGGTCTGCGCTTTCGACATCGCCAAGGGCAAGGTCGGACGCGATGTGGCCGACGCGATCTACAGCGCGCCGAACAATACTTTCCGCTTTGCCAATGTAGCGCCTACCGGCGCCCGCGTCGAACGCGGACCGACGCTGGATGGCATCGGCAAATATCTGCGTGACGAGATCGTGGAGGCCGACGAACCCGTCGCCAACATCAGCAAGATCCTCGCCGAAAGCGGCGCCGAAATCCTGGTGTCATATCTGCCTGTCGGTTCGGAGGAGGCAACGCGCTTTTATGCCGAGTGCGCGCTCGAGGCGGGCTGTGCCTTCGTCAACTGCATACCCGTCTTCATCGCCTCGCGGCCGGAGTGGCGCCGGCGCTTCGAGCAGCACGGCCTGCCGCTGATCGGCGACGACATCAAGAGCCAGGTCGGTGCGACGATCGTCCACCGGCTGCTCGCCAACCTGTTCCGCGAGCGCGGCGTGCGCATCGATCGCACCTACCAGCTCAATTTCGGCGGCAACACCGACTTCCTCAACATGCTGGAGCGCGAGCGGCTGGAATCGAAGAAGATCTCAAAGACGCAATCCGTCACCAGCCAGATCGACGTTCCCCTGGAGCCCGGCAACATTCACGTCGGGCCGAGCGACCATGTCCCGTGGCTGACCGATCGCAAGTGGGCCTATATCCGGGTCGAAGGCACGACCTTTGGCGGCGTACCGCTCAATGCCGAGCTCAAGCTGGAAGTGTGGGATTCGCCCAATTCGGCCGGCGTCGTCATCGATGCGGTGCGTTGCGCCAAGCTGGCGCTCGACCGCGGTATCGCGGGCGCGCTGACCGGTCCCTGCAGCTATTTCATGAAATCGCCGCCCGAGCAGTTCACCGACGCGGAAGCGCGCCAGCGCACGCTCTCTTTTATCGCCGGCAAGGACGAGCCGATGCTCGATGCCGCGGAATGACGACGACGTTCTTTCTGGTGCGCCACGCCGCGCACGACAATGTCGGCTGTTATCTTGCCGGAAGGATGGCCGGCGTTTGCCTCGGCGAAGCCGGCAAGGCACAGGCCTCGCATCTGGCAGACCGCATGGCACGTGAGGCGATAGCGGCAATCTTCTGCAGCCCGCGCGAACGCACGCAGGAGACTGCCAATCCGATCGCGCTCGCCTGCAATGCCGGTGAAATCGCGATCCGCGAGGAGATCGATGAGATCGACTTCGGCACCTGGTCGGGGAAGACCTTCGAGGAGCTGAACCAGGATGCCGACTGGCGGGTGTGGAACGACCAGCGTCAGCAGGCGAGAACACCGAGCGGCGAGACCATGCTGGACGTGCAGCAACGCGTCGTCTCATTGATCGAGCAGGTCCGCGGCACCTACCAGAACCAGGGCGTCGCACTGGTCAGCCATGCCGACGTCATCAAGGCCGCCGTGTGCAAGGTGCTCGGCCTGTCGCTGGGGAACTGCTTTCGCTTCGATATCGACCCAGCCTCGATCACCACGGTTGTTTGGGGGGACTGGGGGTCGAAGCTGATCAGACTCAACGAAGCTGCCTGACGAGGAATTGCCGGATGCGCATGGCTATTTTCGGTCTTACCGTGACATCGTCGTGGGGCAATGGGCACGCCACACTGTGGCGCGGATTGATCCGGGCGATGGCCGGGCTGGGCTGGTCCATCACCTTCTTCGAACGCAACACTCCCTATTATGCCGGGACGCGCGACCTCGATCAGTTGGATGGCGGCAGCATTGTCCTTTATCCGGACTGGCAGGACATCCAGAGCGTTGCCGAGCAGGCGATGAGTGAGGCCGATGTCGTCATCGTCACCTCCTATTGCCCCGATGCCGTGAGCGCGTCGCGCCTTGCCCACCAGGCCTGCCGCGGACTGAAGGTGTTCTACGATCTGGACACGCCGGTGACGCTGGCGCGGATCGAACAAGGTGAGCCTCCGGCCTATTTCGGGCCGGAAGGGCTTCGCGATTTCGATCTCGTGCTGAGCTACACGGGAGGAACCGCGATCGACGCATTGAGGTCGATGCTGGGTGCGCGCCACGTCATGCCGCTCTACGGCCATGTCGATCCAGAGCGACACCGGCCGGCTCCGCCCAGGCCGGAGTTTGCCGGCGACCTTTCCTATCTCGGGACCTATGCGGCAGACCGCCAGGCCGGGGTCGAGAGGCTGCTGGTCAGTCCGGCTGCGCGCCTGCCGGAGCGCCGCTTCATCATTGGCGGCGCACAATATCCGCAGGAATTCCCGTGGAGCGACAATATTTTCTTCGTCCGTCACCTGCCGCCCGCCGACCACCCCGCCTTCTTTTCATCATCACGGCTGACTCTGAATGTGACCCGCGAGGCGATGGCAGAAAGGGGCTGGTGCCCATCCGGCCGGCTGTTCGAAGCCGCCGCTTGCGGTGCCGCGATGGTGAGCGACACATGGCCGGGACTGGAGGCCTTTTTCCGGCCCGGCGAAGAGATCGTCGTGGCGAACAGCACCGACGACGTGGTCGCCGCGCTCGACCTGTCCGACGCCGAGCTTGACGCCATCCGCCGCCGAGCGCGCGAGCGGGTGCTGGAGGAACACACCTCGGCACGGCGCGCGAAGGAATTCGACCGCATCCTGTCCGATGCACTGCACGGCTCCACGCATGGCGAGCCGTTGAAGGAGGCAGTTTGATGTTGGGCATCGTGCCCGCAGCCGGACGGGGAAGCCGCATCCAGCCGCTCGGCTTTTCGAAGGAGCTTCTGCCGGTCGGCAGCCGCATCGACGGCAACACCGAGCGGCCTTGCGCGGTCAGCGAATACCTGGTGCGCCGCATGGTGCGCGCGGGGGCCGACAAGATCTGCTTCGTCATCGGCTCGGGTAAGTCGGATATCCTCGAATATTATTCTGCCGGCTATGCCGACGCGACTGCGCTGTTTGTGGTGCAGCCCTCTCCGGTCGGCCTTTGCGACGCCATCTTCCGTGCCGCACCGCTCGTCACAGCCGATGAGACCGTTCTGGTCGGGTTGCCCGATACGATCTGGTTTCCCGAAGACGGCTTCCTGGCCCTCCCGGACGACGGCCTGTCCTTCCTGCTGTTTCCGGTGGACCAGCCGGAGTTCTTCGACGCCGTCGTTGTCGACCAGGACAGCCGGGTGAAGCAAATCCAGGTCAAACAGCAGAATGCCGCGTCGAACTGGATCTGGGGTGCGTTCAAGATGCCCGGCCGCACCCTTCACCAGCTCGCCGCGCTGTGGCGGGAACGGGACCGGTGCGACGAATATATCGGCACGCTGGTCAATGCCTATCTCGCCGCCGGAGGCGATGCCTGCGGCATCAAGGCTGGCACCGCCTATGTCGACGTCGGCACCTTCAACGGCTACCGCACCGCACTTCGCCTGCTTGAAAGCGCCGCCGGTACCAGGGACGATCAAGTCGACATTACGCTGGCCAGCCACCAGCACGTCCCTGTCCTCGCAGGCGAAAGAGGCTAGCCATGCTGCATTCCGATGCCGAAATCCGCCGCCGTATCGATGCGCTCGGCCCATGGTTCCACAATATGGAACTGGCCGGCATCGAAACCGCTCCCGACCATTTCCTTGGCAACTATCCGCTGATCAAATGGCGCAAATTCGCCGACGCCATTCCCGCCGATCTTTCCGGCAAGGCGGTGCTCGACATAGGCTGCAATGCGGGTTTCTATTCGATCGAGATGAAACGCCGCGGCGCCGGCCGCGTGCTTGGCATCGATTTCGATGAGGCTTACCTGGCGCAGGCGCGCTTTGCCGCCGAGGTAGCAGACTGCGACATCGAATTCCGGCAGCTCTCGGTCTACGACGTTGGCGCCCTGCATGAGCGGTTCGACATCGTGCTGTTCATGGGCGTGCTCTACCATTTGCGCCATCCCTTGCTCGCACTCGATCTGATCCGGGAGCACGTCGCCCGGGACCTGATGATCTTCCAGTCGATGCAGCGCGGCAGCACCAACGTGCCGGCGCTCGAGCAGAATTATCATTTCTGGACCCACGACCTGTTCGACCGGCCGGAGTTCCCAAAGCTGCATTTCATCGAGCATCGCTATGCCGACGACCCGACCAACTGGTGGATTCCCAATCGCGCCTGCACCGAAGCCATGCTGCGCAGCGCCGGCTTCGAGATCGTGCTGCAACCGGAGCAGGAGGTCTATTTCTGCCGCACCGGCGACGTGCCGGCCGGCGGCGCCGCCGTCTACCCGTCGAAAGGACAGATAAATGATTGAAGCCGCCATGATCTGGAACGAGCCCAACAACAAATCCCACTGGGATCCCGAGCTCGACCCCGACTGGAGTCGCTTCGCCGCTACGGCAATCCTGGCCGCCGACGCGATCGCGTTGGAGAATCCGGCCTTGACCAAGGTCCTTGGCGGCATCTCGCCGATCGATGCCGGCTTCATGACACGGATGAAGGAATTCGGCGTGCTCGATCATGTCGACGCAGTCGCCGTGCACGGCTTTCCGCTCGACTGGAACCTCTGGCAGATCCACGAATGGCCGCAGAAGATCGGCGAGATTTCGGCTGTCACCGATCTTCCGGTATGGGTCAGCGAGGTCGGCGTGTCGACCTTCGGCGCCGAGGAGGTACAGGTCTGGGGCCTGCGCCGGACCGCGGAATTGCTGATCGGCAACGCACCGCGCATCCAATGGTACAGCCTCTACGACCTGCCGCGCGAGTGGGAAGCGACGACGCGCCATCGCGAGGCGGAAGGCTCGTCTTACTACCGCCATTTCTACATGGGCTTGCTCCGCCAGGACGGCACGCCAAAGCCCGCGCTCGAGGAGTTCCTGCACCACACGCCGGCAATGGGACTGGTGCAGTGGTTCCATTTCGAAGATCACCGGCTGGACGATGCCGTTGCCTGGATGAAACGCCTCGGCGTCACCAATCTGCGCACCGGGCTTTCCTGGGCCGACAGCTTCAGGCCGAACGCACTTGACTGGTTCGACCGGCAGATGGAAGCTTTGGCCGACTTCGACGTGACGGTTACTTTCTGCTTCACGCCGGAACACCGCGGAATGATGCCGCACCACAGCAGTCCGCCGCTGGTGCCGGAGGAATTCGCCGACTTCTGCGCGGCAATGACGCGCCGATATGCCGGCAGCATCGCTGCCCCTTCGGTCGGCAGGCTGCGCGCCTCCGCAGCGTGAGGAGCTTCGGCCCTCCAGCCATGACGCTCACCATCCTCAACGTCGCCTATCCCCTCGCCCCGGTCGGGCCGGATGCGGTCGGTGGTGCCGAGCAGGTGCTGTCGATGCTCGACCAGGCGCTCGTACGGGCCGGACACCGCTCGATCGTGATCGGCTGCCAGGGCTCGAGCGCTGCGGGTGTCCTCATCGAGACGCCGGCCGAACCGGGCGTGCTCGATGAAGCGGCCAAGCGCCGGGCGCAGCGTGCTCATTGCGCCGTAATTGCTACCGCACGCGCTCGCTGGCCAATCGACGTGGTCCATTTGCACGGTATCGATTTCGATGCCTATCTGCCGGGCGACGGGCCGACATTGGTGACCCTGCATTTGCCGCTCGACTGGTATCCGGCCGACGCTCTCAATCCGGCGCGGGAGGATCTGTGGCTGCATGCGGTATCGGCGGCTCAGCAAAGAACCGCACCGCCGGGAGCCAGGCTGATTGGGCCGATTCCCAACGGAGTGGACGTCGACGCGCTGAGCGAGCCGCAGGCCAAACACGACTTTGCGCTCGTGCTCAGCCGCGTCTGCCCGGAAAAGGGCATCCATCTGGCGCTCGACGCAGCCAAGAAGGCCAGCGTGCCGCTGGTCATCGGTGGCAAGGTCTACCCCTATGAAACTCACACAACGTATTTTCGCGACGAGGTCGAACGCCGGCTGGACGACCGGCGCCGCTTCCTTGGTCCGCTCGGCTTTGTCGCCAAGCGGCGCCTGCTGAATACAGCCCGCTGCCTAGTCATCCCGAGCCTTGCCGCGGAGACCAGTTCGCTCGTCGCAATGGAGGCGCTCGCCTGCGGCACCCCCGTGGTGGCCTTCCCGAATGGCGCACTGCCGGATGTGGTCGAGCACGGCAAGACCGGGTATCTGGTCGGGGATGTCGACGAGATGGCCGAAGCCATCGCTGCCGCACCCAGCCTGGACCCCGAGACCTGCCGAGCCGAGGCGCGGCGGCGCTTTTCACTCGACCGCATGGTTTCCTCCTACATGGACGCCTATCGGGCGCTGGCACGGCTCGGCACAGACAGCGGGCAGCTCGCGACGGCGAGGTGAGCAGGACATGCTCCGCAGTGAGATCATCGACGATCCGGCGGACCTCGAAGCCCTCGAGCCGCACTGGTGGGAACTTTGGTCGCGCAGTCCCTCGGCGACGCCGTTCCAGTCTCCCGCATGGTTGCTGCCATGGTGGCGGACATTTGCTCCCGGCGAGCTAGCGACGGTCGCCGTCTGGCGTGGCGACGATCTGGTCGGCCTGGCGCCACTCTATCTGGAACGCCACGACGCCGGCGCGCGATTGCTTCCGCTCGGCATTTCGTTGAGCGACTATCTGGATGTCCTTTGTCTTCCCGAGATGGCCGAACCGGTCGGCGCAGTCATCGGTGGCGCCGTTCTTTCCGTCGGCTGGTCACAGTGGATCTTGCAGGATCTGCCTCCCGGCGGCGCCGGCCTTGCCATCAGGCATGCCGCGCTCGAATCGTGCCAACCCGTCGGTCACGCCGCTTGCCCGGTGCTCGCCCTCGCCGGCGACCAGACGCTTCAAGGCTGCGTTCCGGCACGGCGGAGGCGCCAATTGCGGCGCGCCCACAGGGCCGCGTCGAGACGCGGCAGTGTCTCCATCGAACCCGCTCTGTCCGATCCGCAGACATTCTTGGACCACCTGATCCGCTTTCACCGCGCGCGCTGGGCCGGACACGGCGACGGGGTTCTGTCCGATTCCCGCGTTGAAGCATTCCACCGTCAGGCGCTGCCGCAGCTGGTCGCACAGGTGCTTGCCCGATGCTGGCTTATCACGATCGGTAACGCGATCGTGGGCGCCTATTACGGGTTCCATCATCGTGGCCGCGCTTGCGCTTATCTCGGTGGCTTCGATCCGGCCTATGCCGAGGAAAGTCCCGGCGCGCTGCTCATCGGCCAGGCGATAAGGCAGGCGATCTGCGAAGGCGCGGAAGAGTTCGATTTTCTGCGCGGACAAGAGGCCTACAAGTACAGCTGGGGCGCCGTAGACCGGTGGACGATGCGCAAGATCTGGACGCGGAGCAAAGGGCGATGAGCGCGACGCAGCCAGGATCTCGGCGGTCGACATCAGCAAGGCGGGTGCTGGAGGACTGCATGGCAGACGGTGCCGGCGTCGAAGCCGTCATCGCCAGGCTGGCTCTCCGTTTCGAGACAGGAATCGAAGCCGCAGAACTGGCGAAGATTGCACAAACCACACATTCGGCCGATTCGCGAAAGACGGCAAAACTACAACGGATTGCCGACCTGCTGCAGCGCAGGCCCGAGATCTTCGCCACGCTGCGCAAAACAGGTGGTGCCGTTCGGCACGAGCGTGGGGAGGACGAGACCGACGATGCGGTCGTCAAGCGGCTGGCGGCCGGGTTTGACGCGGCGGCGGCGATCTCCCCGGCGGCGAGCGTCCAGCTGTCATCGCTGGGCAATGAGGAAAAGCTCTCCGCCGCTACGGCTGAGATCGTTGCATGGCTTGAGAGGCGAGGCTTTACCGGCACTGACCGCGACATACTGGATATCGGCTGTGGTATCGGTCGGTTCGAACAGGCGCTCTCCGCTCTGTCGCACCGGATCGTCGGCAGCGATATATCCCCAGCGATGATCTCGATCGCCCGCCGGCGATGCGCCGGGCTCGGCAATGTAGAATTCCGCCCTGCGCGCGGTTTCGATCTTGCCGATTTTTGCGATGCCAGCTTCGACCGCGTGCTGGCCGTCGACAGCTTTCCCTATCTGGTGCTGGCCGGCCTTGCGGAGCGACATTTCGTGGAAATCGCGCGCGTGCTGAAGAGGCCGGGGAAGGCCGCGCTTTTGAATTATTCATATCGCGGCTCGCCGGCGCTGGATCGCGCCGATGTCCATAACTTCGCCAACGCAAATGGCATGCAAGTCCTCGTCGACGGCGAAAAGCCGTTCCGGCACTGGGACGGCGATGCCTTCCTGCTTACCATTTCCGGCGGAACATTGCGGCCCAACGATGGTTCGGATGCCGAACGGGAAAAGCCGCTATTCGACGGTATGAAGGAGGACAAGATGGCGTCCGGAAGCAAGAAGCACATCGGTCGCGGCAGTCACGGCAAAGGCGCTGGCGCTGGCGCGATGACCGATCTTCCCAAGGACAAGATCGGAGAGAACGCCGTTCTGTCCAACAGAGACAAGAAGCAGCACACCAAGGAGCGTGGGCTCGACGGCAATCGGGTCAAGTCCGAGCAGTACCAGGATCATTCAGCGGATCGGCGGCCTGAAGACTGATCGTTGCGGCGGCATATGGCTTGCAGCCGGCGAGCAATTGAAACGCAGCGAGAGCCCAACCGCTGACGAAGCTGTGCAAGGACCGAAGCCGGTCGCATGGATGGCCTGCAAATTCTTGCAAACTCGCACTGTTGCCAGCAGAGTGAGGTGAAGGGACCAACATTTGCCAAGAGAACGCGATGTCTCGCTCAAGGGAAGATTCCGTCAGCACGCGTGCCGATCTGACGATAGACCGGGAAATCGCTTCCTTGCTTGCGGCCATCGAACAGGAAAGGGTTCCTGACCGGCTGACCAAACTTGCGATCGAGTTGCAGCATGCGCTTGTCGAAAGGCGCTTGCGAGACCAGCAACTAACGTGACGTGTATTAGCGGCGCCTCTCGGCTTCGAAGTCCAGTTGTCCTTCTGACAGATAGCTGCGCCTTTCCATCAGGGTTTGCGAGGAGCTTTCGCCAAGGT
The DNA here is from genome assembly GCF_040318345.1 of Mesorhizobium sp. M1169. Lineage (NCBI taxonomy): Bacteria > Pseudomonadati > Pseudomonadota > Alphaproteobacteria > Hyphomicrobiales > Phyllobacteriaceae > Mesorhizobium > Mesorhizobium sp. M1169. The sequence continues at coordinate 156,677 of NZ_JAMYME010000003.1, forward strand.
ATTCCAGCACGCCGGCGCGTGCCCTGTTGAGCCGGCTCTTCACGGTTCCCACCGCGCAACCGCATATTTCGGCCGTTTCCTCATAGCTGACGCCCAGAACGCCTATCAACATCAGAACCTCGCGCTGGTGCTCAGGAAGGCTCTGGATGGCCTGGTGGACCTCCTTGCCCTGCACGGACCATTCCTGCGTCGCTTCCGAGATCGGCCGCAGCGAGGCGCAGTCGAGCAGGCCGGGCGCTTCCCTCACCGCGGCCCTGACACGCGTGTAGTAGGTGTTGCGCATGATCGTGAAAAGCCATGACTTCATGCGCGTTCCAGCTTCGAACTTGTCAATGTTAGCCAAGCCCTTGGTCAGCGTCTCCTGGACCAGGTCGTCGGCATCATCGGGGGTGCGGCAGAAGGTGCGGGCGAAAGCCCTCAAAGCGGGTATGAGGTCGACGATGGAAACTTCTTCGGTTTCGCGAGTCGCCAAGGCGTAGGCTGTAGGTGGCAATGGTCCAGCTCCCGTCCAGAATGAGTTCGTGAGCGCAGACCAGTTAAATGCATTGGGCGAAAGATCGTTCCGGTTGGCGAAAGCACCCGGCTCCAGAAACCGGAGAGGACTTGGCTGAGCAATCCCGGCCGACGGCGATATTTTTGACGGAACAACCATCGGGATCGCGGAGTTCAAAATCAAGGTCGTCCGACAAATTCGGGCGCCGACATTTGGCGCGTCGAAATGCGATCTCGCAGCGAGCCTTGGCTGCGACCTCAAGGGCGGCCCGCCACCTCAAGAAACAGGAGGAGTCCATGACAGGAAACAAGCACGCCAAAGGCAAAACGCCGGCCGATAGCGATCTTGCCAACGATCCCGGCATCGGCAGTTCCAGGGGCACGATCAAGGAGGGCGACCGGCTCGATCAGGGCAACAATACGTTCGAAGGCGATGTCGAGAACGACACCACGCCGCAAGGCGGTATCAATCCCCGGCAGAAGATGCGGACCAACAAGTGACCGGCTGCGCAGATCGAACAAACCTGCTGCAACCCGTGCAGCAATCCCGCGTTAAAGAGCATGAGCCTCGTGTCCGCCCCGGACGTTGATGCGACAGGCTTTTTCGCGGAGACACAGATGACAAAAAAATCGTTTGGCCGCCCCGTTCCAATTCTCGTCGGCCTTGGTTTCCCTCGCCATATCGAGAATATCTGGCAGGCCTATGACGTCTTAAACGAATGGCCGAGCCGCGGTCCGGCGCACAAGGCGGCGTTCGACGCCTGTCGCGCCGGGCTGGCTGACGAGGTCGACGTCGAGACGGTGCGCGCGGCGTTCGATACGTTCGCCCGCAAGGCGGGCATTCTGGCCTACGATATCGCAGCCGAAACACCAGCACGCCCCACATCAGCTGCGAAGGCCCACGACGTTTGGCCGAAACGCCCATCGGACGGCCGTGTAGACCCTGAAGACGCCCAGCTTGCTTGAAGCGGCCACCTTGGTTGAACCGGGAGGAATACGGTGCTGAGAACAGAGTTCGATACCCCTGTTTGCATCTATTTCGGCAAGCCTGGGCGATCGCGATTGGTCAGTTCCGTTTTCGAAGCAGTACATTGCCTGAAAAGCGAGAAATGGCCGGCGCGCAATGCTCCGCTGGCGCTGGCCGCCGCTGATGTATTGAATGGCGCCCGGACCGGTGAAATTACGGCCGCCAAAGCGCGGCAAGCATTTGTCGACGCCGCTTGGGAGGCGAACATTCTTGCCGAAGGCGAGCCGCATGACGCGCGTGGCCTGACAGCCTTCATGTCGGACAGCGGGTGAACCGGCACGCTGCTTCCCGGCAGTTCCGTCCAAAGCTTGGTTTATCGCGAATGATTGGCGTTCTCGGCCTTTTTCTCGCGCTGCTGCCTGAGGACCTCGTCGGTTCCGACCAGCTTCTTCGATCCGCCGGGAATCGCGGTGGACACAACAGCCGGTGGGTCGCTTGCCGGGAAAGAATCCTCCAGACCCGCCTGCAACTGGTCTTCCAGCGTTTGCGGCTCTTCAGACCGGCCGGGGGTCCTTCGGGTATCTACGTTCTCCAGTGGCTGCTTCATGTCCGGTGAAGACTTGACCTCTCGAATCCAGCCGTAGAGCTGTTCGATGGCAAATTCCTTCATCGCATCAAAATCGGCTTTTTCGTCACGCGATGCCTCGATTTGGTCGACCATCGTCTTCTCGAACCGGTCGAGATTATCGTTTCCGCAGGCCCGGCAGAGACGCACCAGCGCCTCGCGCAGTATGAGTGGCGCAAAATGCGCCGTCGCCTCAAGCCTGAGCTGCTGCAAACGCTCCGGGGTAGCGGCTTGGAACTTCGACATGTTCGACCTCTCGCCTTGTGGAGCATGTCAACGAAAATTGTCGGCGGATGTTCCATCGGCGGTGGCCGGTGCATCGCTTGATCCTCAGCGGTGCGCGCCACCGATTGCCATGCGGATACCGAGACAGACGACGAAGCAGCCTGCCACGCGCTGCTGCCAGAGCCTTACCTTCGGGCGTTTCATGACCCAGGTCCCGAGCGTGCCGGATGCGAGTGCATATGTGCCCAGCACCAGCACACCGGTCATTTTCTGGGTGCCACCGAGCAGCAGCAATTGCAGCGTGACCGATCCGCGAGCAGGATCGACGAACTGCGGAAGGAATGCCACCATAAAGGTTATCGGCCAGGGATTTATCAGATTGGCGATCATTCCTTCGCGTGCGGCCATAAGCGGTCCGACATTGCGCGGCTGCTCGACGGCGACGCTGGCTGACGGCAACAGCATCAGACGCGATCCAAGCCAAACGAGATAGGCTGCACCCGCCCAGCGAAGCATGGCAAAGGCAAACGGCGATGCCTGGAGCAGCGACGATATGCCGAGGGCAAGGAGTGGCAACTGGACCATACCGGCGCCGAGAGTCATTCCCAGGACGGTGAACAGGGCAACATCACGGCCCTGCCCGATGCCGCGCGAAATCACCAGCAGACTGTCAGGCCCCGGCGGCATCTGCATCAGGATGACCGTTCCGAGAAAAGCCAACCACGAAGCGGGATCCATGCCGCTACTTCGCCCCGGTTTCGTAAGATGCCTTTGCGCCGTCCTTCAACCGGCCGGCATCCCGCATCATCTTGAGCGCTTCGTCCCTCGTCAGGCCGCACCTGCGGGCAAAAAAATCGATCTCATAGGCCAACTCGGCCGACAGGTCGTGTTTGGCATGCATTTTTCGCTGGTGTTTGCGTGCGCCCATCGAGACTCGGTCCCGGATACGTTAGTCCTCCCGAACTCACATCGGATCAGCCGGTTCCCTACTGCCTGACCAATCCGCTTTCCGCAGGTTTTCTCACCCGCTGTCTGGCTGGCCCACCCTATCCTTGAGTTCGTTCAGGAACGCGAGCAGCGCGTCCTCAGGATCGTCGGCCTCTTCGGTCAGCATATCGATGCCCCAGCGGCCGAGGACAGCCTCCTGGACGATGCTCGGCTGCGACATGAAGATGAAGGATTTCGGGCGATTCTTGTCATAGCCGGAGCGGCGCCAGGTCTGCCAAAGCCGGTGCAGCAGCAGACGGATGTTCATGTCGGACATGCTGTAGCCGATGAACAGGATGGTGCGCCCGAGCGCGTCGGCCCGAAATTTCACGTCGAGCGGCGAATCGAACGAAAGCCGGTCGAAATAGTCGGTCTCCGCCAGGACCAAAGATTTGTCGTCGTCGAAATCGCCGTGGAATTTGATGATCTGCGTCACCTCGCCAGTGGCCTTGGGCAAATCCTTCGCATTGGCCACTTTCACAAAGGGCCGGCTATGGATCTCGAAGGCAACTTCGAGATTTCGGTCGTAGTTTGTCGTGTAGATGATCGGAAAATCGAGCGATACGATGAGCTTGTGGATTGCCGACCGCTGCACTTCTTCCCGCGAGACGCTCCACTCACGATCCATCCAACTGCGCAAAGGGCCGAGGCTCCCCTGCTTGAGCCGGTAGTATTCGGCAAGCGCCTGATAGCTGGCCTCCGGCGCACCGATCGTATCCTCGTCCAGACCGAGCTCTTTTTGCATGTGTTCGATGAGCTTTTGCCAGGACGGCAAGCCGACGCTCATCGACACCCCGGCTCCAACGAACAAGATCGCTCGCCGCTCTTTTACCGATTGAGCCAGTTGCTCGACTGCATTCAGCATTCGACACAACTGCGAAAAGCGCCGCTCCGTTCCAGCCGAACCCGGACCACCGGGAATAGATTTACTTCCGACTTGAGCGCTAACATTCGGATCGGCTGTCCCAAGCCCCCGGCCGCCGACTTTGGCCAACCGAATCCGACATTTATTTCGTTGCATTTGGCACTTCTGCGCCGCTCACGCGTTGGAGAGTGTTCAACAAACACGGCGCAGCGGCAGCTAATGGAGCTCTGCGCCAATGTCGGCAAACTCGACAGCCAATGAGGCAAGCGCGACTGGTGGCGGCGAAAAATAGGGTGCCTGGCAAAAGGGGAAAGAGGCCATTGGCTGCGATGCTGGGATGGACGCTGCTGGCAGGCTTCGCGCTGACTACCGCGGCGGTTGCTCAGTCAACGTCAAGCTTTGCGATAAATCCGCCGGCCGCAGCTGCTCCGCCCGACGACGGCCAATGGGCGATGCCGGCAAAGAACTACGCCTCGACCCGCTACAGCGAACTTGCGGAGATCACCGAGGACAATGTCAAGAACCTGCAGGTGGCCTTCACCTTCTCGATCGGCGTCAACAAGGGTCAGGAGGCTGCGCCCCTGGTGGTCGGCAACACGATGTACATCGTGACACCGTTTCCCAACATCCTCTACGCGCTTGACCTTACCAAGCCCGGCGCGCCAATGAAGTGGAAGTTCGAGCCCAATCCCGAGCCTGCGGCGCAGGGCGTTGCCTGTTGCGACGTGGTCAACCGCGGTGCAGCCTTCTTCGAAGGGCACATCTATTTCAACACGCTCGATGGCCACACGATCGCCGTCGATGCGGCCACCGGCAAACCGGTCTGGAACACTCATATCGGCAACATCAATATCGGCGAGACCATCACCATGGCGCCGCTGGTGGTGAAGGGGAAGGTACTGGTCGGCAATTCCGGCGGCGAAATGGGCGTACGCGGCTGGATCAAGGCGCTCGACGCCGGTGACGGGCACGTCGTCTGGACGGCCTACAATACCGGCCCGGACGCCGAGGTGCTGATCGGCCCCGATTTCAAGCCGCATTACGACATGGACAAGGGCAAGGATCTCGGCGTGACGTCGTGGCCGCCCGACGCCTGGAAGATCGGCGGCGGCAATGTGTGGGGCTGGATCTCCTATGACCCGGACCTAAACCTGATCTTCCATGGCACCGGAAATCCCGGTCCCTGGAATCCGGATCTGCGGCCCGGCGACAACAAATGGACCGCCGGCATCTTTGCCCGCGATCCCGACACCGGCGCAGCCAAATGGTTCTATCAGTGGACCCCGCACGATTTGCACGATTACGACGGCATCAACGAGCAGGTGCTGCTCGACATGACCTGGCAGGGCAAGCCCCGCAAGGTGCTGGTCCGACCGGAACGCAACGGCTACGTCTATCTGTTGGATCGCACCACAGGCGAGGTCCTCTCGGCAGTCCCCTTCGGGCCCGTCAATTCCAGCACGGGCGTCGACCTCAAGACCGGCCGGCTGATTGTAAATCCGGACAAGAAGACCGGCACCGGCAAGGTCATCCGCGACATCTGTCCGACCGCATCGGGCCTCAAGGACTGGCAGCCTTCGGCATTCTCGCCCAAGACCGGTCTGCTCTACATCCCGCACAACAATCTCTGCATGGACGAAGAGGGCGTCGAGGTGAATTACATCGCCGGCACGCCCTACGTCGGCATGAACGTGCGCATGATCCCCGGGCCGGGCGGCAATCGCGGTGCTTTCACCGCCTGGGATGTCGCCGCCGCCAAGCCGGCGTGGAGCCTGAAGGAGAACTTTCCGGTGTGGAGCGGCGCCGTCGCCACCGCCGGCAACGTCGTGTTCTATGGCACCATGGAAGGCTGGTTCAAGGCGGTCAGCGCCAGGACCGGCGAACTGCTGTGGCAGTTCAAAACGTCGTCCGGCATCATCGGCCAGCCGATCACCTATCGCGGCCCGGACGGGCACCAATATGTTGCGATCCTTTCGGGTGTCGGCGGCTGGGCCGGCGCGATCGTATCCGGCGATCTCGATCCGCGCGACGCCACCGCCGCGCTCGGCTTTGTCAACGTCATGAAGGATCTGAAGGATGTAACCACGCCGGGAGGTACACTGTATGTGTTCCGGCTCCCTTGAGACGACCGGCCGAGTTGCGCGCGCACGGAGAAAATCTTCCCGGCGGGTTGGCGCCGCGGTCGGCGCACTGGCGCTCTCGCTCGTCGCCGCCGTTGCCGATGCGCGCGAATTGAGGATCTGCGCTGATCCCAACAACATGCCGTTCTCCAATGCCGCCAGGCAGGGCTTTGAAAACAAGATCGCCGAACTCGTCGCGACGGAGCTTGGCGCGACTGTTTCCTACACATGGTGGGCACAGCGCCGTGGCTTCGTCCGCAACACGCTGAAGGCCGGGCTATGCGATCTGGTGCCCGGCGCGCCCGCCAATCTTGAGATGCTGCGCACCACCGCGCCCTACTACCGGTCTTCCTATGTGTTCGTGACACGCAAGGATGCGCCGGAAATCACGTCCTTCAACGATCCTCGCCTGCGCGATCTGCACATCGGCGTCCAGCTGATCGGCGACGATGGCGCCAACTCGCCCCCCGTCCAGGCGCTTGGCCGTCGTGGCATCGTCGGCCATCTCATCGGTTTCCCCGTCTATGGGGACTATTCGGCGCCGAACCCGCCAGCGCGCATCATTGAGGCGGTCGCGAATGGCGACATCGATATGGCCGTCGTCTGGGGGCCGTTGGCCGGCTACTTTGCATCCAGGCAGAAGGTGGCGCTGCGGATCACGCCGGTTTCGCCGCGCGTGGACGGCCCGCAACTGCCGATGATCTTCGACATCTCGATGGGAGTGCGCCGTGGCGACGATACGCTGCGCAGCGAGGTGAACGCCGCCCTGACCAGACGCCGCGCCGAGATCGACGCGATCCTGGCGACCTACCAGGTGCCCCGCCTCGATCCTGTCGGAGCGCCTTGAAATGAAGCGAGGTCTTCTCTTTCTGGTGTTCGCAATCCTCGCGGTTGCCGCTTGCCAGCGTGAGGAACGCGACACGCGTCCACAATCGGCGCTCGGCTCGGGCGATCAACCGGCAGCCGTGACTGCCCTCGAGCCGGGCGGCCAACGGCCGACCTCGTCCGACAGCAAGGCCGGCGTGTTCGAGGCCAACGCCTTCCACCTCAGCGAGGGCAAGCGTCTGTTCAACTGGTTCAACTGTTCCGGCTGCCATGCCAATGGCGGCGGCGGCATGGGCCCGGCGCTCATGGACCAGAAGTGGCTCTATGGCAGCTCGATCGAAAGCATCCACGCCACGATCAGGGACGGCCGGCCAAACGGCATGCCGAGCTTCCGCGACACGATCCCGGATGACCAGATCTGGGAGCTTGCTGCCTTCGTCCGGGCACTGAGCGGCAACGCACCGTCCTCCACCGCGCCGGGCCGCGACGACGACATGATGCCCCATCCATCCGAGAATCGCCTGCCGGACGCCACGACGCTGGGGAAGTCGCCGTGAGCCGCGGTGTCTGGACGGTGGGCGGGTGCACGGCCTGCATCCTGCTCCTTGCAGGGTGCAGCGGCTGGCAATCCGCGCTCGACCCAAAGGGCCCGGCCGCGGGCGAACTCGCATGGCTGATCTGGTTCTTCACAGCACTCTGCACGGTGGTCTGGCTTCTGGTGATGGCCGTGCTGATCGTGCCATTGGCCCGGCGCCCGGCGCCGGTCGGCGATCCGCTTGTCCTCGACGCTGCCGCCGAGCGCAGCAAGATGCGAATTGTCGTCGCCGCACTCGCCGCTACCGCTCTGATCCTGGTCGGCCTGACGCTGCTGAGCTACTTCGCTAACCGGACGCTCGCCGCCATCGGCTCGGATGCGGCGCTGACGATCCGGGTGACCGGGCATCAATGGTGGTGGGAGGTGCGCTACGAAAACGATCAGCCGAACCGCATCCTGACGACCGCCAATGAAATCCACATTCCGGCGGGCGAGCCGGTGCGGCTTGTAGTGACCTCGACCGACGTTATCCATTCCTTCTGGGTGCCGAACCTCTCGGGCAAGCTGGACCTTATCCCCGGCCACGAGAACGTTCTCGATCTGAAGGCGGACAAGCCCGGCGTCTATCGCGGGCAATGCGCCGAGTTCTGCGGCGCGCAGCATGCCAATATGATCACCTTCATCATCGCCGAACCTCGGCCCGTCTTCGATGCCTGGCTGAACGATCAGCTGCGGCCGGCGGCCGCCCCCGTGTCGGCCGAGGCCAAAACCGGTCACGACCTGTTCCTCAAACGGCCATGCGTGATGTGCCACAAGATCGGCGGCACCATCGCCGGCGGCACGGTCGCCCCAAACCTCACGCATATCGCAAGCCGGCAAACGCTCGCTGCCGGCACGCTGACAATGAGCCGCGGCAATCTCGCAGCCTGGATAGCCAATCCGCAGGGGATCAAGCCAGGCGCCCACATGCCGGTGGTGCGACTGGACGGGGACGAACTGAATGCGATCGTCGCCTATCTCGAGGGCCTGAAATGAGCAGCGCCGACGTGGCCCGTGAGCGTCGGCTTGCCGGCGAGCGTGCAGCGGCCGGCAAAGGAGACCTGGCCCCCGAGCGCGACGGTCCTCGCGACACCGGCCTCGCCGACTTCAGCCTTGACCGCTGGCTGGCGCGGACATGGCAGACGGCACCGGGCATCATCGGTGCGCTCTCGAGCGTCGACCACAAGATTGTCGCGCGGCGCTACCTGATCACCGCTTTCGCCTTCCTGTGCCTCGGTGGCCTCAGCGCCGTTGCCATGCGCATCCAACTGTCGGGGCCGGAGCGCGGGCTGATCGGGCCCGACCGCTACAACCAGCTGTTCACCATGCATGGCGTGACGATGATGTTCCTGTTTGCGGTGCCGATCGTCCAGGCGACCGGCATCTACCTCGTGCCGCTGATGGTCGGCACCCGCAACATCGCCTTTCCGCGCCTCAATGCATTCAGCTTCTGGATTTATCTCTCCGGTGGCCTCTTCGCCTGGGTGTCGTTTGCACTCGACATGGCGCCCGACGTCGGCTGGTTCTCCTACGTGCCGCTGTCCGGTCCTGAATTCGGGCCAGGCAAGCGTTCCGACGTGTGGGCGCAGATGATCACCTATACCGAAGTGTCATCGTTGGCGGTTGCGGTTGCCACCATCGTCACCGTGCTGAAGCAACGCGCGCCGGGCATGTCGCTGGACAAGATTCCGCTCTATGTCTGGGCGATGCTGGTCACCTCCTTCGTGATCGTGTTCGCCATGCCGGCGGTCATGATCACGTCGACGTTCCTGATCCTCGACCGGCTGGTCGGCACCCATATCTTCAATCCCGCCGAGGGCGGCGACGTATTGCTGTTCCAGCACCTGTTCTGGTTCTTCGGCCACCCCGAAGTCTACATCATATTCCTGCCGGCTACCGGCATGGTGTCCTCGATCATCGCCGCTTTCGCCCGGCGTCCGGTATTCGGCTATCTGGGCATGGTACTGGCCTTGATCGCAGTCGGCTTTCTGTCGTTCGGCCTGTGGGTTCACCACATGTTCGCAACCGGTCTGCCCAAGCTCGGCGCGAGCTTCTTCACCGCCTCGAGCATGCTGATCGCCATCCCGAACGGGCTGCAGATCTTCTGCTGGCTGGCGACATTGTGGGACGGACGCCCGATAATCAGGACGCCGCTGCTGTTCATGTTCGGCTTCTTCTTCACGTTCGTCGCGGGCGGCCTGACCGGGGTGATGCTGGCGTCGGTGCCATTGGACCTGCAAGTGCACGACACCTATTTCGTGGTCGCGCATTTCCATTACGTGCTGATCGGCGGGTCGGTGTTCCCGCTGCTCGGCGCGACCTATTTCTGGTTCCCCAAGATCACCGGCCGGATGATGAGCGAACGTCTCGGACGCTGGCACTTCTGGCTTGCCTTCCTAGGCTTCAATGCGGCGTTCTTTCCGATGCACATTGTCGGCCTGTGGGGTATGCCGCGGCGGGTCTACACCTATCCGGTGGAACTCGGCTGGGGCAACATCAACCTGTTCATCACAGCCGGCGCGGTCATCCTGTTCCTAAGCTTCGTTCTGTTCACTATAAACCTGGTGTACAGCGCCTCGAGGGGCGCCCCGGCGGGGGACAATCCCTGGAATGCCGGCACGCTGGAATGGGCGACGATCTCTCCACCGCCGAGCTATAATTTCGCTCGGATCCCGGTGGTTACCCACGCCGAGCCGCTCTGGGCCGAACGTGACACGCTGCCTGTCGCGACCGGGCTTCGCGTCGACGCGCGCGAACTTGTCATTTCGACCGTGGCAGAGGCGCATCCAGATGTGCGCGAGAAGTCGGCGACGCCGTCGATCTGGCCATTGTTCGCCGCGCTCGCCGTCGGCGCCACCTTTCTATATTCGATCTTCAGCCCGTGGGCGGTGGTCTGGGGAGCCGGGCCGATCGCCATCACTTTGATCGGTTGGTTCTGGCCGAAAGGCGATCCGGAGGATGAGGAATGAAACAGCGTCCTGCCGCCGATCTTTCCAAACTCCCGACCTTCGGGATCGGACCGCGCAGCCCGACCTGGTGGGGCACTCTCGCCTTCATGGCGCTGGAGGGCACCGGCTTCGCGCTCGCCGCAGGCACCTATCTTTACCTCGCCTATCTATCGCCCAAATGGCCATTGGGCGTGCCGCCGCCCAACCATTGGCCGGGCACCATCGTCACGCTGTTGCTGCTCGCCAGCGTGGTGCCCAATCACATACTGAACCGCTACGCCGAAGCCTGTGCCATGGTGCCCGTGCGCATCGGCCTGATCGTCATGTCGCTGCTCGGTATCGCACCGCTTGTCGTGCGGTGGTTCGAATTTCCGGCCCTCAACATTTATTGGGATACCAATGCGTACGGCTCGATGCTGTGGGTCCTGCTCGGCCTTCACACAACGCACCTGATTACCGACGTCGGCGACACGCTGGTGCTGACGGTCCTGATGTTCACGCGCCATGGCTATAGCGGCCGGCGTTTCGGGGACGTTGGCGACAACGTCTTCTACTGGGATTTCGTGGTCGCGACCTGGATCCCGATCTATCTGTTGATCTACTGGATGCCGAGGCTTGACTGAGATGCGTGCGCTTCGCTTGGGCACATCATGGGGCGGGCTGTTGTCCGGGCCTTTGGCCTGGGCGGTGTCGACGCAGCTGAATTATGCGTTCGTGGAGTGGCAGTGCGCCCACGGTATTCCCGTCATACCGGTCATTGCGCTGGTGCTGACAGTGCTGGCCTTGCTCGGCGGCGTGCTTTCGTGGCGGGCGCGACAGCAAGGTGGCGCCGCCTTTAAACCGGATCGTACGCGCGGCACCGAGCATTTCGTCGCCAATATCGGCATTCTCAGCGCGGTGCTGTTTGCGCTGGTAATCGTCATGCAAGGCGCGGCCTCGCTCATTGTTGACGGCTGCCTACGATGAGCTTCGACGCGCTCTTCTCGACCTCGATCTGCTACGGTGCCGGTGCCTCGCAGGCCGGCTGGACGCTGGCGTTGCCGATCACGCTGCCGCTAACCATGGTCGCACTGCTTTACGCGGCAGGCGCCTTTCGGCTGTGGCGGCGGAGTGCCCGCAGCCGCCCGTTGCGGTTGCGGCAAGCCCTGCTGTTTGCGACCGGCTGGGCCATTTTGGCGGCAGCACTGGTCAGCCCGCTCCACGCATTCGGTGAGCGCGTTTTCACCGCCCACATGATCGAGCACGAGCTGTTGATGGCGGTGGCGGCACCCCTGCTGGTCGCCTCCCGTCCAGCGGCGGCGATGATGTGGGCATTGCCGATCAAGCTGCGGCTGGCATTTGGCGCAGCCGGGCAGGCGAAGGTGCTTCGAGCCGTTTGGGCCGCTGTCAGCCGTCCTCTAGCCGCGACCTTCCTGCACGGCGTCGCGATATGGGCGTGGCACGTTCCGGCGCTGTTCGAGGCGGCGCTTGCACAGGGTGTCCTGCATTATGCGCAACATGCCAGCTTCTTCGGTACGGGGCTGCTGTTCTGGTGGGTGCTGCTGCCGCGTTCAGGCGGCGAACAAGCCTACGGCAGCGCAGTCATGCACCTCTTTTTCACCTCGCTGCACACCGGCCTGCTCGGGGTGCTGCTGCTGGTCTCGCCAAGGCTGTGGTACCCGGTAAACGCAGCCGGCGCGGAATTGTGGGGCCTTAGCCCGCTCGAGGACCAGCAGCTCGCCGGCTTGGTGATGTGGGTTCCGGCCGGCCTGATTTATGGCGGAGCCGCGTTGCTGCTGGCCGGTCTGTGGATTCGCTCAAGTGGACAGAGAAGATGGGAGGCGTTGCATGCGCTCCAGGCTGTCTAAGCTGGTCATTGGTGCCGGGACGGCAATTGCCGTGCTGGCCGCAGCTTGGGCGGCGCTGACGTTGTGGCCGGAGCGCCTCACCAGGGTCGCGCATAAGACGGACAATGCCCCTGGCAGCATCGGCGTGCGCGCAACATCGCGCTTCACTCCGTCCGGACCCATCCTCGGCGCCGCGGCAATTGTCGTGCTTGTTGCAGCCCTGGCCGGGATCGCGTTGTACTTCGAGCAAAGCCGTCGAGTGGAGCAGAAGGCCGACAATGCAACCGGCGGTGTTGGCGCCCGCGCCATACCAATCATCATGGCCAATGGCTGTGCCGGATGCCACACGATCACCGGCGTTCCCAGCGCACAAGGGTTGGTTGGTCCACGCCTCGACGCCAGCTTGGCCACCCGGATCTATATCGGCGGCGTATTGTCCAACAACCCGCGAAATATGGTCCGTTGGATACGCGCCGCAAGGGAGGTCAATCCGCACACGGCAATGCCTTCGACCAGAATTTCCGAGCAGGAGGCGCGGGATATCGCGGCCTATCTCTATTCGCTGAAATGAATGTCATCGCTCATCCCGGCAGCTGCACGCGGCCTGTCTTCACCAGTCGATCGCAGGCCGAGAGATCATCAGCCAGAAAATCCCGAGTACCGCAGCGAAGGCGGGGAAGCCGAAGGCGAACCACAGCCAGAAGAGCCGATGATAGCGCGGCGGCAACGGCGCGCCTGCAGCGGCGGCTTGCGATGCCAGCTTGCGCATCTCCATTTGCATCCAGACGACCGGGAGCCAGAACATTCCGGTGAAGATATAGAGCGCGATCGAAAGTACGATCCAGCCCTCCAACAGCGAGTAGCCTGCCTGCCAGGCGAGCGCGGCTCCGGTCAAAGGCTGCGTGACCACGGCCGTCGCGGTGAAAAGGAAGTCGGCGACGACGACGATACGCGCCACCGCCGCAATCGTCGCGGCATTGCCGGTCCTGTGGGCGAGCAGCATGAAGAAAGCGATACCGACGCCGGTACCAAGCAGCACGGATGCGCCGATGACATGCAGAAATCTCAGCAGGAAATAGAGCATCAACGCTCCTCCAGCACTGCCAAGGCCACAAAGTGCAGCACCAGGATCGGCAACACCTTGAGGAACGGCCCAAGCGGGTCGTTCCACAGCTCGGGGCTCAGGAAGCTTCCGACGACCAGGTAGAAGAGCGAGAGCGCGATGCCGCCATAGAGGCCTTTTCGCGCCGCCGGCCGCCAGGCTAGGAGCGCGCCGACGGCGATGTCGGCAAGAGCACCGGCTATCACGGTCGGCACCGACAATATGCCACCCCCCGTGCTTTGCATCAGCTCGACGCCACCGTTATAGCCGGTGGTCAGCGACACAATACCCGTCACGATCCAGAAGAAGGGCAGGACGACGAAGATCGCAGGCTTGATGAAATACAGCCGGGCAAACCATTTTTCCTGCACCGTTGCCGGATTGAGCGCGAGGAAGCCCGCCAGGGTTTGCGGGCGTATGCCGGTCGTGGCGGTCCAGTCCGAGGGATCTCCAACCGCTCCTCGGGCGATCTCTCTGGCCGCGTTGGTGCGCATCGGTGGACGCCAGCCGAACATCGCGGCAAGGTCGCCGAGGCGGTAGAGAAGCCTTGCAACAGCCGCCGGCAAGACAAACCTGGCTGCAGGAGCCCAGCCGAGCCATCGGCGATAGCTGCCGACGACCTCGTCCATGCTCAGTTGTTCAGGACCGACAAGTTCCAACACGACGCGAGACGGACTGTCGGGATCGAGAAGGAAGACGACTGTTGAGACCACATCGTCGAGTAGCACCACCTGGAGCCGGCCGGTGCCGGGCATGGACGGCAGCACCGGCAGCGAGGCGAGACCCCTAAACAATGCGCTGGCCCCAAACACCGGCCGGCCGAGCACCACGGACGGGCGCAGGATCACCCAATCCAGATCAAGCGCCATAAGCGCTTGGTCGCCGGCCAGTTTCGTCGCCGAGAACGTCGAAGGCTGCGCCCGATCGACGCCGATTGCCGAAAAGTGGATCACCCGGGCAACCCCTGCCCGCGCACAGGCGAGGAAGAGTGCTGCCGCCGCATCGCAATGGACTTCGCGCGTCTTTTCACGAGGGCTATCCTGCAGAACGCCGGCACAATTGACGACGGCGTCTATGCCCCTGAGATGCGGTAGCCAGTCTTCGGGCTGCAGCGCCACCGCCATGTCCAGCACCAGCAATTGATAATTGCCGGTCCGGTTTGCGCCGGGGCTGCGGACCAATCCGATCACCTCATGTCCTTCGGAAAGAAGGCGTGCCACGACCGAGGCACCGATCAGGCCGGTGGCGCCGGTAACCAGGACTTTCACTGGACCCCATTCTCGGACGGCGGGAAAGTATCGTTCATTCCGGTTTATCGCCCTCGATACTCCCCTTCATACCGGAAAGTTCTTCCGTCGTGCATAACAACCGCGGCCGCACCGCATCGGAGATGTCCAGCTTGTCCCAAGGAATGCGGTACATGCTGTCGCGACTGCGCAGTCCAAAGACATTGAGGACCGCAATGCCGATGGCCGAAGCGGACAGACGCTCGAAGGCCGCGTAGATGCCGACATGGTACTCGGCAATCACCAGGTCGTCGCCATCCGATTCTGCGCGTATCTCCTCGATATGACCGATGCTTTTGCCGCGCTGCGAAAGCACATTCCTGCCAGCCAATTGCTCGAGATTGATAGTAGCCATCATCCAGCTCCCGGGATACGCCCAATGACACGGTCGCGCAGCCAGTCCTGCCAGTCGAAAATCGCCGTTTCGCGGACGTCGATATCGAACTCGATGTCGACGCCGATGTCGCGCACCTTGTTCCAGGCGATGCGGTGCGGCTCGGCATGGCGCTTGCCGCCGAGCCTTGCCGCAAGCCGCGCCATCCAGCGCCCGGGCCGCTGGCCAAGCCGGCGCGCCAGCGTGATCGAGCCGAGCTCGACCGCAATGATTTTTGGCGGCTTGCCTGGCCTGAGTTCGGCCACCAGCCCGTCAACCTTGCCGATCTTGACCTGCTCGCGGTCGACCACTTGCTTGTCCAGGATGTCGCGCAGCAAATCCATCACGTGCCTCCGAATATCTGCAAAGGAATGGTCACGATCGCGAGCACGAAACCGAGCGCGATGATGAAGATGACCGCGGCATTCGCTATCATGCCATTGCGGTGCTCGCCGACATAACGCTCGTCGTTCAGCAGGAAGAGGAACGGCACCACGGTTAGCGGCAGGCTGGCGGCCGTCAGCGCCATGGAGAAGATGGTGAGCTTCAGCGGATCGAGACCCAGTGCGATCGGAATGGCGGCGAGAAACAGCGAGACCGTATACGCGGCGCTGAAGCCCGGGTCGTCGCGCGGTTTCAGGTTCTCGCCCCAGGTCCAGCCGAAACCCTGCGCCACAAGGTAGGCTTGCTGCAGGCCGATTTCGAGCGCGGCGCCGAAACAGGCAATGCCTAGTGACGCAACGAACAGGACAAATCCCCAGAAACCGAAGATCTGGATCAGCATCAGCGGCAGTTGGTGGTAGTCGTCGACCTGCACTATGCCGTGTGCTGCCAGAACGAGCGCCGCCACAATCAGCACACCCATAGCGATTGTGCCGCCAAAACTCATGCCCAGGCCGGCAATCGCCCGATTGGCTCCGAGATAGCTCTTGTCCCACTCGTCCTCGATCGCTCCCGACGAATAGAACATGAACAGATAGGGCGAGATCGACGCACCAAGAATGCTGACCGCCATGAACCAGTAGTTGGCCGCGTCGTGATCCGGCAGTGTTGGCACGGCCCCGGCCGCGACCTGCCCCCAATCGGGCTTCAGTATGACGGCGCCAACCACGAAGCACAGCGTGACCAGCCCGAGGATCGCGACGCCTTTTTCGATGAGTCCGAACGTGCCTTTCCAAAGGAACAGCCATGCCAGAAAAGCGACCGGCAGCGCCCACCACTGAAAGCCGATGCCGGTGGCGAGCTCGAGCGCAATCGCAACACCGCCGATTTCGGCTGCCATGACCAGGAAGTTAACCAGCAAAGTGGCGAGCAACGGCCACAGAAAGGCGTTGAAGCCAAACCGTTCCCGGATCCCGTCGGCGATGGTGTGATGACTAACTGCGGCGAAGCGTCCGGCCATTTCGACCAGGAAGATGATGCAGATCGTGCCCAGGACGACGGCCCATATCAGCTGAAACCTGAACGCGGCGCCGGCCTGAGCGGCGGTCGCCATTGATCCGACCTCAAGAAAGCCGCCAACGCTGGTGACGACGCCGAGCGATATTTCGAGCAGCTTCTTCATGATTTCGGCGCGAAATATTTCGCGTAGGACGTGCTCAGGTCGGCGGCGGCGGCCCGCAGATCCTGCTGTGCGTGTTCCACTTCCGAGCGGTTGCCGTTCTGCACGGCCGTGGCCGCGCGAATTACCGCTGCCGAAAGCCGTCCAACCGCGATCGTCAGACCGGCTTGCCCGCCGGGCTCAGGCGACTTGCCGGACTGGATTTGCGCACCGGCATCGGCGAGCGCCTTGCCGGCCGATTGCAAAGTGCGCGACGTGTATTCCGACGGGGCTCCCCCAGCGATCCAGCTCTCCAGGACCAGCGATGCGGTCTGTGCGGCGGAAGCCGCGGTTTTCGACTGCTGCTCGACCTGGCCGGAAGGCGAGCATGCCGTCAGTACAAATATTACCAGCAGCAAGCACAGGCGGTCTGGTCGAGGACCGACGGCTGTAACGGCATTTACAATACGTGCTTGTAGCGTTGCTGCCACACGATTGTTCTCCCCGCACCAAGCGACTTCGGCGCGAAGTTTGATCTAGAGCGCTGGGTGATCAGGTCAACTGAACCGTGATGAACGGCGCTGGCACCGCGGAACAAACCAGCGATCGCCGGATTAGGGGATGAGGAGGCAAAGGCCATGGACAGGGAAGAGCGTATCAAGCAGCGAGCCCACGAGATCTGGGAGCGCGAAGGCCGTCCGCAAGGACGCGAGCGCGAGCACTGGGATCAGGCCGTGCAGGAGATCGAAGCTGAGGGTTCCGAGGCCGAACGCGGCCCGGTCGTGCCCGATCCAACGGTCGAGGCCGGCTCCGATCCGGAGGCACGCGGCAGCAAGCGGCGGCGAGGGACATGAGGCCGATGCCTCGTTTCGTCGCCTGGATCGTGGTCGTACTGGTCGTGCTGTTCGCCGCCTGGCTTATGATCGGGCGCGACAGAACCGGCGGCGGAGGTCAGCCCACGCCGCACGCAATTGATCAAAATGGATAGGAGCCGACATGACGGGAACCGATACTCATCCTGAACAAGACCCGGCGGAAGGATCGCGATCGATAGTGGAAAAGCAGCTCCGCAACGAGCAAGGCGGCGAGGGTCAAGATCGCAAAGCCGAGCCAGCTCCCGACAAATCCGGCAGCAAGACCAAGACACCTTCGGAAGCGCGCAAGAAAGGCTCAGGCTTGGATTGAGCCGGCCGAAAGCGGGCTCACACTGCCGTTTGCCTCGAAATAATAGGGATAGCGCTCCTGGACGATTTCGAGCACCTCGAAGATGCGGCGAAGATGCGTTCGCATCGCCTCTTCCGCCGCAAACGCGTCGGCCTGCTCAAGCGCATCGACAATCCGCCGATGCTGGCCGAGGACCACCGACATGCTGTCGAGGCGCGGAAAAGACAGGAAGCGGAAGCGGTCCATGTGCAGCTTCGCCGCGCTGATGTCGGCCCAGATTCCGGGAAACCCGGCATGACTGGCGATGTGCTGGTGGAACAGCTCGTCCGACTTGAAGAAGCGCCTGTCGTCCGCGATGGAGGCGAACGTCTCCTGGACGGCCAGTTCGCCTTTGAGCACGGCAAGCAGGTCGGCACGGCGCGGGCTCTCGACCGCGCGCTTGATCAGGCCGACTTCGAGCGCTTCGCGCAGAAACTGCGATTTTTCGAGATCGGCAATTCGGAGCGGCGCCACCATGCTGCCGCGCTGCGGATAAATGTCGATCAAGCCAAGACCGGCCAACCGGGCGAGCGCCTCCCTGACCGGCGTGCGGCTCACGCCGAGGGCTTCCGACATCGCCTTTTCAGAAATCAGCTCGTGCGGCTTCAGGCGGAAGGTCAGGATCTGGTCGAGCAAAACCTCGAACGTCCTAGCCGCGACTGAAGCGCCGGGGGCGGTTTCGTCGAGCCGCCCCTCGGTGATGGTCCGCGTTCCCAAAAGCCGTGCCATCGGCGACCCCTTATAGGCTCTGCAGCTTCAAGCCGTTCATGAAATGCCTGCGCAAGCAGCAGCGCTGACGTTATTCCTTGCGCGGAGAACCGCCGATGCGCGCCAGCAGGCCGCCATCGACGCGTACGACCTCGCCGGTGACGAAGGAGGCATCGTCGGACAGCAGGAAGGCGACGACTGCGGCAATCTCTTGCGGCTGGGCGGTACGGCCGAGCGGATGCATGTTGTCGAGGATGCGCAGGATCTCGTCGGGCTTATCGTTGAGCTTGACCGCATCCCGCAGCATCGGCGTGTCGACCGCGCCCGGAGCGACGGCATTGACGCGCACACCGAGCGGCGCATAATCGACGGCCATCGATTTGACCAGCCCGATCAGGCCGTGCTTGGCCGTGCTGTAGGCCAGAACCCCTTCCTGGCTGGCCAGACCCTGCACCGAGCTCATATGGACGATGGCGCCGCGGCTTTGCCGCAGCAGCGGCATCGCCGCGCGGGAGAGCAGGTAGGCAGCCTTGAGGTTGACGTTCATCACCTCGTCCCAAAGCGCCTCGTCCGTGGTCTCCACCGTTCCGTAACGCTGGATGCCGGCATTGTGGGAGAGCATGTCGAGCCCGCCGAACGCGGACCGGGCAAGCTCGACGGCGCGGCCACAGGCTTCAGTGTCGGCGGTCGAGCCAAGCACGGTGTGCACGGTCACGCCGCGCGCCGAAAGCTGCGCCGCGACGTCATCCAGCTGATCGCCCGCCCGGTCGAACAGAATCAGGTCGACGCCTTGCCCGGCCAGTCTTTCGGCGACAGCACGGCCGATGCCCATGGCCGCTCCCGTGACCAGTGCGCGTTTTTTGAACTCAGCCATTTATTCTCCCTCGAACAGTTGCGCAGTGACTACCATGGTAGTCGATCGGCGCCACTTGACGTGCCTTCTTTGCCGAACCGGCCCAAGCGTGTTCGGCGTCATGTCGATCCTTGCATGAAAGCCAGCGTTTCCGCGCGCGTCGGTGCGCCGAGCCGTCCGCCAAAGCGCAGGCACTTTAGCGCGGCGGCGGCGCTGGCCACTGCTATCGCCCGCTCTTCGTCCCAACCTTCGGCCAGGCCGAGAGCGAAGGTGCCGTGAAACACGTCGCCCGCCGCCAGGGTGTCGACGGCTTCGACCCGCGGCGACGGCAGATGACGGACATCATTGCCGCCCGGGTGCTGGAACACGGTGCCGTTCGCGCCATCGGTGACCGCCACGAAGGCGCCGGTCCGTTGGCCGAGAATGGCGACGGCGGAACCAGCGGATATCTCCGGACCGCAAAGGATGCGTGCCGCCGGCAGCGAAGCAACGACATGCGAGGCGAGCGGCAGCAGCCGGTCGAGCACCGGTCGCGACGCGACATCGGCGTCAAGGATCGCCGGGATGCCGCACTCGCGAGCCTTCGCCAGCGCCAGGGCCGCGGCTCCAGGCCAGCGGACATCAACCAGCACGACGTCGAAGCGGGAAAAATCCGCGGGCGGAAGACGGTCAGGATCGGCTTGCGTGACGGCATCGTAGAAGGGCACGATCATGCGTTCGCCGGCGGCATCGACCAGGATCGTGGCAATGGCCGAGCGGCCACCTTCAACCCTGCGCACCAGCGAACAGTCGACCCGCTCCGCCTCCATCTGGCCGATGACATCGCGGCCGACAGCATCGTCGCCGACGCTTGCCCATAGCCAGACCTGCCCGCCCTGGCGGCTGGCTGACGCGGCGGCGCTTGCCGCCATCCCGGCCGCGATCTGTATAGCCTCGCTCGGCAGGAACTTGCCGGCGCCGGAGGGCAGGACATCGAGGCGCAAGATCGTGTCGTAGGTGAGCGCGCCGACGCAGAGCAGGCGGGGCGCCGTCATCGCAGCCGGTAGCCGCGCTGATGGGCAATCGCTGTCATCACGCCTCTCAATTCGGCAAGGCCGCGAAGACGGCCGATCACGGGGTAGCCGGGATGGGTGCGCCGCGCGGCGTCATCAATCAGCTCGTGGCCATGATCCGGGCGAAACGGCAGCAGCGCCGCCGGTTCACCGGCATCGCGGCGGCGTTGCTGCTCGTCGAGCAAGATCGAGACCACCGAGACCATGTCGACATCGCCGCTCAGATGCTCGGATTCCATGAACGAGCCGTCCGGGTCCATGCTGACATTGCGCAGATGCACGAACTTTATCTTGTGCGCAAAGCGCCTGGCGATTGCGGGCACGTCATTGGCCGGGTTGGCGCCCAGCGACCCGGTGCACAAGGTGAGGCCGCTATGGGCCGATGGCACGGCGTCCAGGATAAGGGCGATGTCGTCGGCGTTCTTGACGATCCGGCACAGGCCGACGAGATCGCGCGGCGGATCGTCCGGGTGGATCGCCAACGTGACGCCCGCCTCTTCGGCCGCCGGCAGCACGTTTTCGAGAAAACGGACGAGGTTCTCGCGCAGCCGGTCGTGCGACAGGCCCGACTGCTCGGCCACCACTTCGCGCAATTCTGCTATGTCGTAGCGCTTGAAGGCGCCCGGCAGGCCGGCCATGATGTTGGCGAGCAGACGTTCTTTTGACGTATCCGGCGTCGTCTCGAACCATTCGCTCGCCCGCTGGAGAACATCGGACGCATAGTCGCGCTCCGATCCCTTGCGCTGCAGCATGTAGCAATCGAACGCGGCAAGCTCGTGCATGTTCATGCGGAGCGCCCGTCCGCCGCCCGGCAGCGGCGCAGCCAGGTCGGTCCGGGTCCAGTCGAGGATCAGCATGAAGTTGTAGCAGACCGTGCGCACACCGCAGGCGCCGAGATTGCGTAAGGTCTGCCTGAAATTGTCGTAGAGCCGGTCGAGATCGCCGCGGCCGAGCTTGATGTCCTCGTGCACGGGCACACTCTCGACGACGCTCCATTTCAGGCCCATCGCCGGATCCGCTTCGATAAGCGCCTGGCGCTGCCTGATGGCGTCGATCGGCCAGACTTCGCCGTAAGGGATGTCGTGCAGTGCCGTCACGATGCCGGTCGCGCCGGCCTGCCTGGCATGGGCAAGCGTTGCTGCGTCGCTCGGGCCAAACCATCGCCACGTCTGCTCCATTCGACCTCCAGCTGCGGAATTTCTCGATGAGAACCGCTGGTGTATTGGATACTACCATGGCAGTCAATTGCTTGCCGCAGCCCGGTCCTGTGTCCGCGTTCGGGCGGCCGCCCTATGAGAGATTACAACGGTACGTGGCGTTCAGATTGAACGGCTATGCAAGGTCCGAGTTTCGGCTGGCCCAAATCGCGCCGCGTTCGAACATCGTGCGCATTTGCGGCACGGCGAACTCGTCGGCGGTGTGGCCGAGCGCGCTGTAGAAGACGCGGCCCTTGCCGTAGCGGCGCTTCCAGACGACCGGCATGACGACGCCGGCGATGAAATCGAGATGCTCGCCGGTGAAAGTAGTCGTCGCCAGCACCTCGTTGGTCGGATCGACATGCATGTAATACTGCTCTGAACGGTAGGCGAAGCCGTCGATGCCCTGCATGACCGGATCGTCTGGCCTGGTGATATCGACGTGATAGTCGATGATGTTGCCGGGATGGGCGACCCACTGGCCGCCGGTCATGAACTGGTATTCCGGCTCGTTGCGGAAGCTGTCGCACATCGTGCCGTGAAAGCCCGCAAGGCCGGTGCCGGCCCCGACGGCGCTGGTCAGGTTTTGCAGTTCCGGCTTTTCGATCGTCGACATGGTGATCACCGGGACGATGAGATCGAGCTTGCTCAGTTGCGGATCGGCAAGCGCCGAAGTCCCCTGCTCCAGCTGCACGTCGAAGCCGTTGCCGGCCAGCATCTCCTTGACGATTTCGGCGCTTCGAGCCGGGGTGTGACCTTCCCAGCCGCCCCAGAAAATCAGTGCCGTCTTGCTCATCGCATTGTTCCCTATTCCAGAATTCCGAAAGGCAGATCGGCGCGCATCGGCGCCGGCCGGGCGCAGCCATATCTGAGATCGATACGCTGCCCTACGTCTGCTGAAGAGATGATCGATTCCATGATTTCCAGGACATGGAGGGAAAGGTCGAGACTGGCGCGGTGTTGCCTGCCCGAGACGATCGCCTGCGCCATGTCGGCAAGGCCGAGGCCCCGGTAATTGCCGTCGCCATAGGAATGGATCTGATCGGCCACCGTCCAGTCGCCCTTGCGCTGGCTGGTCCTGATGTCGCCCTGGAACTGGTTGGGATCGGAGACGATCATCGAGCCCGTGGTTCCGTAAAGTTCGATGTGATTGTGTTCATGCTTCCAGACGTCGAAGCTGGTGGTGATCGAGACCGCGGCGCCATTCTCGAATGCGAGCAGGCCGGAAATATGGGTCGGCACCTCGACCCGGATGGTCTCGCCCTGGCGCGGTCCAGAACCGATGGTGCGGGTGGCGTAGGATGACTTCGCCTGCCCGGTCACGGATTTTACCGGACCCAGGAGATTGACCAGGCAGGTCAGGTAGTACGGTCCCATGTCGAGCATCGGCCCGCCGCCGGGCTGATAGTAGAAATCCGGATTGGGATGCCAGAGCTCGTGGCCGGGCACCTGCATGAAGGCAGAGCCGGCGACAATGGTCCCGACCGTATCCTTATCGACCAGCCGCCGCGCCGTTTGGTGGGAGCCGCCAAGAAAGGTGTCGGGTGCACAGCCGACGCGCACGCCCTTTTCGCGCGCGGCCGCGACCAGCCGCTCGGCGTCGCTGAGCGTCGTTGCCAGCGGCTTCTCGGAATAGACGTGCTTGCGTTGCCCGACAGCCTGCAGGCCGACCGGCACATGATGCTGCGGCGTCGTCAGGTTGAGCACGATCTCGACGCGCGGATCGGCCAACAGCGCGTCGACCGGCATGGCAGCCAGGCCGTAGGTCGCTGCCTTGGCCTCGGCCGCCGTCCGGTTGACGTCGGCGACGCCGACAATGTCGAGCACCGGGAATTGTGGCGATGCCTTCAGATAGGCATCCGAAATGTTGCCGCAGCCGATAATGCCGACGCCGATGCTGCGCATGGGCTTCTCCTCAAAAGGCGGCATTGATGAAACAGCAGAACTCGTTTGTCACCCCCCTTTCGGCCGGACGAGGTTGTCCCGTGACAAGGATATACCTCGAGAGCCTCAGAACCGCCGCCCGATCACAATCGCGCGCCTATGCGCGAGCGGCTTGATTTCGAGGTCGAACGGCCGGTACTCAGCAACACTGCTTCATGTAGCTTGCTCGACATTTCTGATGCCGGCTTTGAGCACAGCACAGATTTTCACCCGTAGAAGGACGCACATGATCCGCCCACAAGGAACCATCGCACCGATCCTGACGCCGTTCGAAAACGACGGCCGCATTGCCCGCGACCTCTGGATATCACACGCCAAGTGGGTGCTGGATCAGGGAGCGCATTTCCTGTCGCCGTTCGGCACCACGGGCGAGGCGTTGTCCGTCTCGTTGCGCGAGCGCATGCAAGCGCTGGAGTGGCTGGTCGAGGCCGGCATTTCGCCAAGCCATCTGATGCCCGGCACCGGTGTCACAGCACTTGCCGAGACCGTCGAGCTGACGGCGCATGCCGTCGGGCTCGGCTGTGCCGGGGTGATGGTGCTGCCGTCGTTCTTCTATACGGCCGCCGGCGACAACGGACAGGCCCGCTACTATGGCGAGCTGATCGAACGGGTGGCGAACCCGGCGATGAGGATGATCCTCTACCACATCCCGCAGAATTCCGGCGTACCGGTGAGCCCGGCGCTGACCGCCCGCTTGAGCCAAGCGTTTCCGGATGTCGTGGTGGCTTACAAGGACAGCGCCGGCGATTGGAACAACACCGTGGCGGTCATTGCGGCAGCTCCAGGGGTCGCGGTGTTCCCGAGTTCGGAAGCACAGCTGACGAAAGGCCTCGCCAACGGTGCTGCGGGCTGCATCTCGGCGACGGTCAATCTGAATGCCGCAGCGATCCGGGCCCTCTACGACGCAGCGCTGGCGGGAGAGGACATTACTGACGCGGATGCCGCCATCAAGGCGTTCCGCAAAATCATCCAGGACGCCGGCCTCATCTCCGCGATGAAGGCAGTGCTGGCGGTACGGTCCGGCGACAGACGCTGGCTGAACCTGCGCGCGCCGCATGAGAACGCGACGCAAGCCACCGGCGAAGCTTTGCTCGCCGCTCTCGGCCCGCTAGCCGACCATATCGGCCGGAGCTGACTATCGGGCCGTGTTCAGGGCGGCAGCAGCGCGTATCAGCGCCTTGAACGCATTCTCATCTATGTCTTCGCCCTCACGGATATCGATGGCGCGCCTGGTGTTGCCTTCGAGACTGGAGTTGAACAGGCCTGAAGGATCCTGCAGGGAGGCGCCCTTTGCGAAGGTCACCTTCACGACGTTCTTGTAGGTCTCGCCGGTGCAGATTATTCCGGCGTGCGACCACACCGGAACGCCTCGCCACTTCCACTCCTCGACCACTTCCGGGTCGGCCTGCTTGACGAGAGCACGGACATGGGAAAGCGTCTTGCCTCGCCAATCGCCCAGCTCACTGATCCTCGCATCTATCAGCTGAGAGGGAGAGCTCTCTGCATTTCCTTCCATAGAGCCACTCTTCATCTTCATCGTCATTGTCACTTTCCCTAGGGTTGTTGCCGCTCGCCCGTCACATGAATACCGCTAGTCGGCACCGGGTTTGCGGGAATGACTCGCATTCCACTCACATTCGCTCGCCAGGCAACTGGCTGGCTTGCTTTACCCAGCCGGTGAGTTGAGCTTCGTCGAGCTGGTCGTCCTCGCGGATGTCGAGGTAGCGCACGTCCTTGTGCTTGGACTCGCCTGGAGGGACAGGATGCAGCGACGTGCCGCGGAAGAAAGCCAGCTTGATGTACTTTGTGAAGCAATGGAAGTTGAGGAACCAGCCTTGACCCTCTACGCCATAGAAGGGCGAGTTCCATTTGACGGCCTTGCGCAGGTTGGGAACGTTGCGCTCGATGAGTGCGTCGAGGCGGCGGCCGACGTCGCGTTTCCAGCGCGGCATGGCCGCGATGTAGGCCTGCACGGGAGCGTCACCATCACCCTTCGGGATCTGCGGGTTGCCGCCTGCGAGGAGGACCGGCTTGGCGGCTGCAGGCTTGGCGGCGGGCTTCTTCGCGACCGCCGCTGACTTGATGGACGTCTTGTCGGCCATGCGTTCACTCCAATGCGCCGGTGCCCCCTGCGTTGCGCCACTTGGGAGCGTAAGGCAGCACGAACATGTACAGCCCGGTAAGCAGGAGCAAGCCGAGTGGAAACAGCGGCAAGAGGTATACCCAGTAGGCGGGTTCCTTGCCTACTCCCAGGCTGATGAAGATGGCGGCGACGACCGTCGCAAAGATGATCGATAGCCAGCGGTGGATCTGCCGAACCCATTTGTTCCAATCCATTGAGACCTCCTCTGAAGACGAACCGAAGCGGATCGGGCAGCCCGTTTGGCGACTCCCGCCGGGCAGCCACGCCACTGAACGCATGCTTTACCAGCGCGCCAGTTGGGTGATTTGAACGAGATTGCCGCAGTTGTCGTTCAGCTGGGCGATGGTCGAGCCGGTCACTTCGGTCGGCGGCATCGTGAACTCGGCGCCGCGCGCTTTGATGCGCTCGTAGTCGCCCTTGACGTTATCGGTGAAGAACATGACCGCGGGCTGGCCCTGCTGGAAAATGGCTTGCTGGTAGGTCTTTGCAGCGGGGTTGTCATTGAGCGCGAGTTGCAGCTCGGCACTGTCCGGCTCGTCGGGTGATGCGACGGTCAGCCAGCGAAACGGCCCATTGCTGAAATCAGCCTTCTTGGTAAAGCCGAGCGTTTCGGTGTAAAAGCCCAGTGCCTTTTCCTGGTCGTCCACGTATACTTTGGCCAACTTGATCTTCATTGGCTTGCCTCCATTATCGCCTCGTGATGTCGCTCTGTAACAGAGCCCTTGCCTGGATAGCCCAGCGGATCTCAGTCCGTCCGCGCCAGAACCTGCTCCAGATCGTCAAAGAACCTCGGCCAGCCGACTTTGGCACCCCGGAAGTAAGGCTGCTGATCCGGCCGGAAGCCCGACTGTTCCATGCGCAAGCGGGCTCCGGTGCTCGTGGGGGTGAGGGTCCAGGAGACGACACTCTTGAGATCCTTGGTATCCCACGTGTAAGTCAGTGTTCTGTTCGGCTCGACCGTCTGCACCTGACATTCGACAGCGCCCCAGTCTGCGTGAAGATTGAAACGGTGGTCCGCGACAGGTTTGAAGTCATTTTTCATGAGCCACTCCTCGATCAAGTGTGGTTGCGTGAGCGCGCGCCAGATCTTCTCGGGCGGATAAGCGATTTCCCGTTCGACAACGACGGAGAGCGTTTCGGTCGACGTTCGGTTCACTGGTCCATCCTTTTGAGCAGGTCTTCGAGGTCGTCGAACCGGCTCTGCCAGAACCCGGTCATCTGGCTTGTCCAGTCGATCAGGGGGGCAAGCGCAGCAAGCTGCGCGCTATAATGGGTCTGTCGCCCTGCATGGCGGTCGCGCACGAGCCCGGCCTGCCTCAAAACGCCGAGATGTTTTGACACGGCCGGTTGCGAAATTCTGGCCTGAGCCGTCAGAGCCCCGACCGTCTGCTCTCCTTCGCGACACAGCCGCTCAAAAATAGCGCGCCGAGTCGGATCGGCAAGCGTTCTGAAGAGTACATCGTGAGCGTTTGGCATTGGGATCGATAACTCTTCGGCTATTGATCGATGTATAACCGCCGGGATATGTGTGAGTCAAGCGGGAAGCGGCATAATTCTCGTTGCAGGTCACCTGCTTCGCTCACGCAGCCAGTTGCTTATTCGCCGTGCTCTGCACTGGAATTGTCACGCGTTATGCGCTACATGACCATCTACATGGTCAGGAGCGTGACATGGATGCAGTCAATCTGGCGGACGCCAAGGCACATCTGAGTGAGCTCGTCGACCGGGTTGAAGCTGGAGACTCGATCGACATAACCCGGCGTGGCAAGCCGGTCGCCAGGCTCACGGCCGTGGCCCGCCCTCGCAAACGGATCGACGCCGTCCTGCTCCAATCCCTGACCGCAACCATGTCTCTGCAGGCTCAGGCTGCCACCGATCTGGTGCGATCGATGCGAGATGGCGATCGCTATTGACGTCCTATCTCGATACTTCGCTGATCATCGCGGCGCTATCCAACGAAGCCGTGACCGCGCGCGTTCAGGGCTGGCTGGCGGAGCAGGACCCTGCGCAACTTGTGATCAGCGACTGGACCATCACCGAGATGTCCTCCGCCATGGCGGTCAAGCTTCGGACCGGACAGATCGACCTGGATCAACGCGCGGCAGCGCTCGCGATGTTCAATAAGCTTGTCGCTGAGAGCTTCACCGTGCTGCCGGTGACGGGCGGGCATTTTCGGGTCGCCGCGAAATTCGCCGATCAGCATATCCTCGGGTTTCGTGCTGGCGACGCCCTGCACCTCGCGACGGCATCGGAGCATGGCGCCACGGTGTGGACCCTCGACCAGCGGCTCGCCGAGGCAGGACCGATTCTCGGCGTGCCGACGCAGTTGATGGCATGATCGAGGCCCTCTCCTCCAAAATGAACACACCTATTGGCTGCAATTCTTGACCCTTGACGACTTGTGGATATACATTTCTCCCAGCGTATATCTAAGAGAGGAAGTGGCATGCAGGTCGCCAAATGGGGAAACAGTCTTGCGGTCCGCCTTCCCGCCGCTGTGGTCGAAGCGCTTGAACTCAGGGAAGGCGATGAGATCGAAATCCATGTCGCTGACGCCCGCCAGCTTGGCGTCGCGCGGAAGCCCGGGCGTGAGGAGTTGCTGAAGCGTCTCCGCGCCTTCCGCGGTCGGCTTCCCGCTGACTTCAAATTCGATCGGGACGAGGCAAATGCCCGCTAGTTTTTTCGATACCAATGTCCTTCTTTATATCGCGTCAGACGACACGGCGAAGGCGGATCGGGCCGAGGCGGTCATCGCCGATGGCGGGGCGATCAGCGTGCAGGTTCTCAATGAACTCACCAATGTCGCGCGTCGGAAGATGCAAATGTCATGGGACGACACGCATGCGCTGCTGACCACGCTGCGCGGCCTGTTGACGGTTCATCCGCTCACGCACGAGACCCACGA
Source organism: Mesorhizobium sp. M1169 (assembly GCF_040318345.1). Lineage (NCBI taxonomy): Bacteria > Pseudomonadati > Pseudomonadota > Alphaproteobacteria > Hyphomicrobiales > Phyllobacteriaceae > Mesorhizobium > Mesorhizobium sp. M1169. The sequence goes on from NZ_JAMYME010000003.1 coordinate 185,436, forward strand.
AACAGGATTGAGGCTCGCCGAGCGGTACGGCCTTTCCACCTATGAAGCGATGATCGCCTCCGCGGCGGTTCACGCTGGCTGCGATACACTCTGGTCAGAGGACATGCAGCACGGAATGGCGCTCGACGAAGGCTTGCGCATCGTTAATCCCTTTCGCGTTGCGAGCTGATCACGCTCATTGAAGGGGGCTGGCCGGGAGCGAACTGGCGGCTTTCGATGTTGCCGAGCGGCGCGTCGGGCACGGAGAGCGATGCTGTCAACCACAAGCGTCTGCGCGGGCGAGGAGAAAGGCCGCCTCGCGCACGTTGCGGGTGAGCTTGGCCGCAGCCTCGAATTCGGCGCGGGCCTCGGCCAGCCGGCCGGCCCGAAACAGAAAATCGCCCCTCGCCGCCGGCAATGGCGCATAATTGCGCAAGGCGGCGGCGTCGGCAATCTCGTCTACCAGCCGCAGGCCCGCTTCGGGCCCGAAGGCCATGCTGTGGGCGACCGCTCGATTGAGATCGACCACCGGCGAGGGCATCACTGCACGCAGCCGGTCGTAGAGCGCTGCGATGCGGGGCCAGTCGGTGTCGGCCGGACTGCGCGCCCGCGCGTGACAGGCTGCAAGCGCGGCCTGCAACACATAGGGGCCATCGCCCCCGAGGGCTTCGGCATGGGCCAGCGCGTCAAGGCCTCGGCGGATCAGCAGCTGGTCCCAGCGCGCGCGGTTTTGCTCGGTCAGGGTCAAGAGGGCGCCGTCCGGCCCGATGCGTGCCGGCAGGCGCGATGCCTGGATTTCCATCAGAGCCAGCAGGCCGAACACCTCGGCATCCTCGGCCATCAACCCCGCCAGCATGCGGCCGAGCCGTTGTGCCTCCAGGCACAGGCTCGGCCGGACAAGGTCGTCGCCTGCCGTGGCGGCATAGCCTTCATTGAAGATGAGATAGATGACCTCCAGCACCGAGGACAGACGCGCCGCACGCTCGGCGCCGCGCGGCACCTCGAAGCTGAGCCTGGCCTTTCCGATCGTCCGCTTTGCGCGGACGATGCGCTGGGCGATCGTCACCTCGCTCGACAGGAAAGCACGGGCGATCTCGTCCGTCGTCAGGCCGCCGATGACACGCAGCGTGAGGGCCGCGCGGGCGTCGGCCGAAAGTATGGGGTGGCAGGCTGTGAAGATGAGACCCAGCAGCTCGTCGCCAAGATCGTCGTTCATGGCCATTTCGTTTCCCTCGGCCGTACCATCGCACTCGCCGTCCAGCTCCAGCGCGATCTCCTCATGCTTGCGCTCGCGCATCTTGTCGTGACGGATCGCGTCGATGGCGCGGCGTTTGGCGACCGTCATCAGCCAAGCGCCGGGATTGGCCGGAACGCCGGTCCTGGACCATTCGGATAGGGCTATGACCAGGGCATCCTGCACCAGTTCCTCTGCAAGATCGACATTGCGCACGAGGCGGGCCAGCCCCGCGATGAGCCGGGCCCGTTCAATGCGAAAAATCGCCTCGATCGCCTGCTGCGTCTCGCCTGCCGTCATGCTGCCTTATCGGCCAAAGCCATAACGAAGGCAAAGCAGGTTGCGGCCGACAGGTTCAGTTGCCGCTGAGCTTCTCGCGCGTCCGGTCATGGATTTCCGTGACCTCCGGCGTCAGATTCCCATTGCCAATCAGCCATCTCGTACAGCGGCCGGATTTCAATCTCGCTCGGTCCCGGCATGGGATTGGGGCAGCGCTTCACCCAGGCGACCGCCTCGTCCATGTCCTTGACTTCCCAGAGCCAAAAGCCGGCGACCAGTTCGCGGGTCTCGGCGAAAGGCCCGTCGATGACCGTCCGGCGGGGGCCATCGAAGGCAACGCGCTTGCCCTGCGAGGAGGGCTTGAGGCCATCGGCGTCGAGCAAGATGCCGGCATTGCGCAGCTCGTCGTTAAACCTGCCCATCGCCTCCATCGCCTCCTTCGCCTCGGGCGTGGGGACAAAGCCCTTTTCGCTGTCCTCGGTAGCCTTCACGAGCACCATCACACGCATCGTCTGTCTCCTTGTTGAGCCGGACTCACCGGCCCGGCATCGAAACGACGAACGGAGTTTAGGAAATCGACATTGTCCTGCAAATTTTTTTCGAGGTTGAGGAGAAGCCGCCGATCGCGGCTCCCCTGGTCAGGAATCGCGATGGCGCGATATCGAGATTGGGCGCAACGCTGGTCGCCGATTGTAAGTAATTGAGTGGCCCGCCTAAACCATTTCGGGACGTTTTGAGGCCTCGCGGATCGCCTTGTGCACGCTGCGCTGCAAATCCATGAAGGCCGGGGTTTCCATGACCTCTTCCCGGCGCGGGCGCTCGATGTCGACATTGAAGGTCTGCATGATGCGTCCTGGGCCGATCCCCATCACGACGATGCGGTCCGACAGGTAGACGGCTTCTTCCACATCATGGGTGACGAAGAGCACGGTGAGCCTGTGCTCCTCCCAGATCTGCGTCAGGAGTTCCTGCATCTGATGCCTGGTCAAGGCATCGAGCGCGCCAAAGGGCTCGTCCATCAGAAGCATTTTGGGTCGATAGGAAAGAGCACGCGCTATGGCCACCCGTTGCTTCATGCCGCCCGAAAGCTCAGACGGATAACGATTGGCGCTGTGAGGGAGCTTGACCAGATCGAGATGCTCGCGTGCTATCCTGCGGCAGGTCGCGCGATCATGACCCGCGGCCTTGAGGGCGAACTCGATGTTCTGCTGCGCCGTCAGCCAGGGAAGCAGGGTGTAGGACTGGAAGACGACGCCGCGGTCGAGGCCCGGCTGCAGGATCGGCGCGCCATCGATGGCAAGATCTCCCGCGTCGAAATCCTGCAGTCCGGCAACGATCGACAGCAGCGTGCTCTTGCCGCAACCCGACGTGCCCACCAGCGAGACGAACTCGTTGTCGGCAAGATCGAGATTGATATCGCGCAGCACTTCCGTGCGCCGCGCGCCCGTGCCGAAGCTCTTGTGGAGACCTTTGATCCCCAATTTGGGCAAACTCATCGGCCCGGCCTCATTGCACGTGGCCCTCCTGCCGGAACAGCACTTTTCCCAGTGCCTTCATGACCTGGTCGGTAATGAGGCCAAGCACGCCCAGCAGCAGGATGTAGCCGATGATGGTGTTTGTCTGGAAATAACGCTGGGACACGGTGATGCGGTAGCCGAGCCCTGATGTCGCCGCGACAAGTTCCGCCAACACCAGCCAGGTCCATGCCCAGCCGAGACTGATGCGCAACGTATCCCAGATGCCTGGCAAGGCGCTGGGAACCACGATGCGCGTCAGGATCCTGCGATCCGGCAGGCCGAGCGTCCTGCCAAGGCCGATGAAATCAGCGGGAACCCGCTTCACATTGTCCATGATCATCAGCACCTGCTGAAAGAAGGTGCCGATGAAGATGATCAGGAACTTCTGGGCATCGCCGGTCCCCGACCACAGGATGGAGAGGGGCACGAAAGCGACCACCGGCATGTAGCGGATGAAATCCACAAGCGGCTCGATCGCCGCTTCCCAAGTCCTGAAGCTGCCGATCAGCACGCCAATCGGAATCGCCAATGCCGAGGCGATGAGGAAGCCAACAGAAATACGGTATATTGAGGTCCTGAGATCCAGCCACAGCGTGCCGTCACCCGAGAGCTTGCCGAGCTGGGTCACCACGCTCCCCGGCGAGGGCAGGAAAATCGGCTTTACCAGCCCCAACCCCGTTGCCGCCCACCAAGCGAGGCCGAGGCCGGCAAAAACCGCCACTGCTATCATCAGGAAGCGCGAGCGTGCGATGGGCGCGCCGATCCCGGAGGATCGGCGACGGCGCATCGGCTGTTTGATCACCTGCCCCGGCGCTGCGTGAGACGGGCTTGGCTTGGTCGCACGCTGCTCGGACATTTGCGTCACCACCGCGAGCCGGCCCTCGTCATTTCGCGGCCTTGACGAATGACGGGTCGATCATCTGCTCCGGCGTCACGTCCGCCTGAAGCAGCCCGGCGTTCTTGGCGGCTGCCTCGACATCGGCGAATGTCTTGGTGGAAAATTCGCCCGTCAGCGCATCCTTGTTTTCGGCGAGAGTATAGTAACGCACGCCATCAAAGGCGGTGTTGAGGTCTTCGACGCTCGAACCAACCGCCTTGGAGATGATCGCCCGGCCGTCGGGCGTGTCGGCATTGTAAGCCTTCAGGGCCGCATCCCAGGTTTTGATCATGGCAAGCACCTGGCCGGGACGCGACTTGATCACCTCATCGCGCACCACCAACACGTCACTGATCAGGCCGGGATCTTCGCCTGCGGTGAAGAGCAGCTTGACGTCCTTGTTCTGTGCCCTGGCCGCGGTGAGATAGGGCTCATAGGTAACCGCGACCGGGACCTGGCCGGCGATCAACGCACTGCCGGCATCCGCCGCCGGCATTGGAACCGGCTGGACATCGGCGATGGACATGCCGTTCTTGGCGAGCGCGTATTTGAGCAGGATGTCGCTCGTCGTGCCTTCCTCGAAAGCCACCTGTTTGCCCTTGAGGTCGGCGACGGAGGCGATGTCCTTGCCGGCGATCATGGCGTCCGCCGTCATGCTGACGTCGAGCAGAAGCACGATCTTCACCGGCAGGCCGGCCGCAACCATGCCCATAGCCGTGTGGGTCGCGATGTTGGCGGCATCGAGCTGGCCGCTCGCCAGGGCGGCGTTGATGTCCTTGTCCTCGGCGAAGTTCACGATCTGCACGTCAGACAGCCCGTTTGCCTTGAACAGACCCTTGGCTTCGGCGACGTGCCACTGGCCGTAGCCAAGCCATGGCTCGATGCCTATCTTGAATGTTCCTGCCTCAGGCGTCGCCGGAATTGTCGTGTCGGCCGCGTAGACCGCCGGGGCAAACCCGACGGCAGCAGCCATAACGAGTGCCCGAAATTGTCCTGCTAGGTTACGCATCATCTTGTTCCTTGATGATCAGGCCGCTTTTTTGAACCAAACATCCGGCCTGGTGAGAATGCGGGCTTCTGCTCTTGCGGCACCTGCCTCGGCATCTTAGCTGTCCGTTCAACGAAAGTGCGACGACACTTCAACGTCAGCAACAGCGGATGTCAAGGCTAAATACATACATGCATATACAAGTTAGCCCCCCTCCTTCCGACTCTGATTCGCTTCACTGCGATCAGGTTTTTTTGGATGGAGAATATCGACTGCCAAGCGAGTAGCGGCTGCCAACGTAAGTCAGCTTGCTGATCGTGGCAACGACGGCGCCCGTCCATGTCCGGCGATGCAGAAACAGGCAGCAGCTGCCGACGTCGATGCCCAGATACCGCGCCGTCTCGGCATCGGCAGGGGTCGCCGAGATGATGTGCTCGACCTCCGTCACGGGGGTTTTCTGCATGAGGTAGTCGTAGGTCGCTGTCTTGGAAAAATCCTGCTTGTCATAGTCGGGTATCAGGCCCGGGTTGACGAAGCGCTCTTCCAGTTGCACAGGCAGGTCGTTCTCGAAGTTGACGACGATGGAATGATAGACCGACACGCGCTTTGCAAACTCAAACGAAAGCGCGAGCTCCTTTGTCGGCGTGATCTTTTCGAGGACGATAACCTCGGAGCGATGCCTGTTTCCCCGCGCGACAATTTCCGCCGCGATGTTGTTGATCTCGATCAGTGCGGATTGCGGTCGAGGCGGCGCGATGAATGTGCCGACGCCCTGGAGCCGGATCAGAAAACCCGCAGAGGTCAACTCCCGCAAGGCACGATGGACCGTCATCCGAGACACGCCGAGTGTCGCCACGAATTCATTTTCGGACGGCAGCTTGCGGTCCTTGCTCCATCGCCCCGTTCCGATATTCGTCAGGATGTAGTCCTTGACCTTCTCGTAAAGAGGGCTGGCGGTGTCGGGCAAAGTGATCATTACAAAAATCCTTTCCGGCAAGGTTCGGAAATCACACGCGCCCGGCAGACCGCATCCGGATGATTGTTTTCAAGCCATCGCCCTGTCCCGCCAACAACCGCTTATAGGCTGCGGGAACATCATCCAGGCCGATCTCCCGGTCGATCAGTTCGACCATGGGCTCGGTCAATTCGCCGAGCATCCGGATGGCGTCGAGAAGCTCATCGGCAAAGGCGTGGCATCCCAGCAATGCGATTTCGCGTTCAACCAGGATGTTGGGATCGATATCGAGGCGGCCGTGGAATATGCCGACCATCGCAACGGTGCCGCCGGCGTCGAGAACGCCGAGCAACTGGCCGAGTGCTGCGATGCTGCCGGTCGCTTCGACGGCAGCGAGCAAGGGGGCATCCGCGGTGGCGGCGGCGATGGCGTTCCGGTTCAAATCGACGATGCTGGCGCCGGTGACCCGCGCCACGCGGGCGCAGCGGCCCTGATTGCGGTCGGCGACGAGCACGGTACCTGCGAATGTCCGGGAAAGCAGCAGTGCGGCAAGCCCGCCAATGGTCCCGCAGCCGACGACAAGAACGGAACCGGCCGTTTTCGGCAGACGCCGCACTGCGTGCAACGCTACAGCCAGCGGCTCGGCCATCGCCGCGACGCGTTCGTCAAGCACGGCATCGACGATGTGCAGGAGGCGTGCGGGCAGGACCGCCTGTTCGGCAAATCCGCCGTCGCATATCTCGCCGACAAAGCCCAGCGACGTGCAAAGATGCCGCTTGCCTGCATGGCATTGCGCGCATTCTCCGCACCAGAAACGGGAATCGGCGACCACTCGGTCGCCAACACCGACGGTATCCACGCCCTCGCCGATGGCAATCACCGTGCCTGTCAGCTCATGGCCGGCCGTGGAAGGCGATCGGCTTATCCATTGGCCCGTGCGGAAGTTGTGGAGATCGGAACCGCAAATGCCTGCGGCATCGACCCTCAGCTTCACCCAGCCTGGCTCGGGAGCGCCTGGCGCGGCGATATCCTCGACGCGCAGGTCGCCGGGTCCATGGAGCCGCGCCGCCCTCATCGTCATCGTTTCCGCTCAGCCGGCGAGATAGCGATCGCGGATCTCCGAAACCGCGTTCTCATGCGAGCTGAATCCTTCGTAGCGGGCGAGCCTGCGGGCATGCAGGGCGAGTTCCGGATAGGCCGCCGAGGTCACATAGCCGACCGACGATCTCTTGACGAAATCCGTCACGGAAAGCGGTCCAAAGGTTCGCGCCCACCGGCTGGTCGGCAGCACCGCATTGGGTCCCAGGACGAAGTTGGCGAGGGTCACCGGCGTATGCGGACCCATGAGGATCTCGGCAGCTTCCGTGATACGTCCGAGATGCGCAAATGGCTCCGCTGACAGAATCTCGAGGTGCTCCGGCGCATAGTCGTTGATGAACCGGTAGCTGTCCTCCAGCGACTCGGTCAGCACGATGCCGCCGCGCCTTCCAGTCAGCACCGCGCGCGAGAACTCCACACGCTGTTCGCTCATCCGGGACCAATGTTCCGGTATCGCAATCAATGCGGCTTCGGCGACCTTGCGGCTGTGCGTCACCAGGTAGGCCGAGGAATCCGGCCCGTGCTCGGCCTCGATCAACAGGTCAAGAGCAGCCAGGCCGCCGTCGACGCTGTGATCGGCAAAAATGATCGCTTCGGAAGGACCGGCGGGGAGACCTGTGTTGATGATCGGGGACAACACGCTCTTTGCCGCCACCACCCAGGGGCTCCCCGGCCCGACGATCTTGACGGCAGGCTTCACAGTCTCGGTCCCATAGGCGACGGCGGCGACCGCATGGGCGCCGCCGCACTTGTACACGGTCTCCACGCCGGCGATGCGGGCAGCAACCAGCGTCGCGGCGTCGACGGAACCATCCGAAGTCGCAGGCGTCACGATCGCGATCTGGGGAACCCCGGCAATCACCGCCGGAACCGAAGTCATCATCGTCACCGAGGGAAAGGCGCCTTTGCCGCGCGGAACATAAAGCGCAACGGAAGCAATCGGTGTGTATCGGTCGCCCGCATAGGCGCCCGGCCGAACTTCCTTGAGCCACATCGTTTCCGGGCGCTGCTCCTCGTGGAAATGCCGGATGTTCTCAATGCCGAACCGGATACTCTCCACGACGTCCTTGTCGACCTTGTCGAATGCCGCGTCGAACTCCGCTTCCGAAACTTTCAGTCCACCGTCGGCAACATCGGCTTTGTCGAGTTCGCGTGCAAACCGGAGCAGTGCCGCGTCACCTTCATCCTTGACGGCCTGGATGATTGGACGGACCTTTTCGATGAAGGAAGACAGATCTCCTTCGGCGCGTTTCAGTAAACTGGCCCGCTGATCGACACTGAGGGATGACAGGCGGTGGAAGCTGACGTCAGACATGGCGGCTCCTTTTCTTAGAACGCAATTACGATTAGCGCTTGTCGATCACTTCTGGGACACGTCTCCGGCCCCTGAAGCCTTCAAATCGATGCGAGAAAGCCTCCATCCACGGGAATGGACTGGCCGGTTATGTAGGCTGCCGCATCCGAAGCGAGGAACACCGCGATTCCGTGCAGGTCCGAGAGATCACCAAAACGGCGCTGCGGAATCTTGGCGAGCATCGATTGCTGCCATGCCTCGTTGCTGTAGAACACGTCTGTCATCGCTGTTCTGAAATAGCCAGGCGCAATGGCGTTGACCCGGATCCCGAGATCGGCCCACTCTGCAGCAAGCGCCCGCGTCATGCCGAGGAGGCCTGATTTCGACGAGCCGTACGGCACCGCCGTGGGAACCCCAACCTCGGAGGTCAGCGAGCAGAGATTGATAATGACGCCGGGCCGCCCGGCGTCTCTCATCTGCCGCGCGGCGGCTTGGGCGCAGAAGAAGGCGCCTTTGAGATTCGTATCGACAATCCGGTCCCACAAGGCCTCGTCGACATCGAGTGAAGGCCGGACCTCTTCCACCCCCGCATTGTTGACGAGAATATCGAGACCTCCGAGCAGGCTGCCGGCCTCGGCTGTCGCCGCCCGGCAGCGGTCGACATCGGTGACATCCAGGGCGACGGCGTGCGCGACCCCGCCGGCGGTGCGGATGGCGGCCATCGTCTTCTCGAGCGAGGCCACGCTGCGCGCCGCGACCGCGACGTCGGCGCCGGCCGCGCTGAGCGCCTCGGCGATGCTGCGCCCGATGCCACGGCTTGCGCCGGTTACAAGCGCCTTCCTGCCTGACAGATCGAAGAGAGATGCGTTGCGCATGTCATCCTCCTTGGTAATGTCGCGCTTGGACCGATCGCGTCGAGACTATCCGAATGCAGCTTATCTATACAAGCATGTACATCATGGCTGTAGTGCGCCATGCGGAACTTTGCTTGTCAGAGCGGCAGCGCATTGACCGACATCGGACCGGTCTACCCGGTTCGCCCCAGCCCATCTGGAGTTCATCGGGAGGGGATAGATGAAGCGCGCAGTAGACCACGACGCGATGAGCGTGGTCGGCTATACCACCCCCTGGAGTGCCAAAGCAGGCCAGCGGATCAACCTCAGCCTGTCATGCGATCGGCCGATAAAGGCCACACGAATTTGCCGGCTCGACAAGCCGGCTCCGGAATTTCTCGCCTGGCCCATCGAAACGATAGGTGAAGCACGGCATCGGCATTTCGACCAGGGGTCGTTCCTGTTCGTGCGAGCCGGCGAACTGGCCAAAGTACAAGCCGTCCACGGCATTCGTTTCGAGCTGTTCCTCACGCGCAACGAAGGTGCGCGCACGATCCTGGAAGCAGGCGCCCTCGGGCTGCGCCTCCGCGACGACGGCGCATTTGTCGTGGAAATCGGTGACGAAACCTTTGTCGAGAAGAAGGCGCCAACTGGTGTGTGGCTCACCGTCGAGTTGGATCTGCGGCAGGATCAATCGCGTCTGCGCATCAAATCCCATGACCGTCTCGCGCCTTACGAACTCCATGAAGGTTTTGGCGGCCCGGCGCGGAACCTCCAGGCGCAAGGCATCCATTTCGGCGCAAGCGCCACCAACCACGAACCTACCCTCAACGCGAAATTTGCTGCGATCCGGCTCGACACCCCACAGGGGACTGTTGCCTGGGATTTCCCGACGCTGTTACCAACGCAGGCGATCCTGACGTCGGGCGGAGCAGATCCGTTGCTCCTCGACGTGATCAATCAGCCAGCCTTCTGCGTGACTTCGGCACGCTGGGACGGATCGAGCTTCGAGCCTCGCTTGGTGCCGTCGCACTACGACGCTATCCATTGCCACGACGACGACATCGGCCCGCTTGAGTGGCCGGTCTCGCACCGCGTGACGATCCCCGAAAACGCACACCCAGGCGTCTACGCGTTCCAGGCCGAATGGGAGGGTGGCTACGAACGCGTGGTGTTCTTCGTCACCTCTTCACAGGTTTCGTCGCCGCTGTTGTATCTCGTGCCGACGGCCACCTATCTCGCTTATGCGGACGAATATCTCCCGGATCATCTTTATGAATGGAAAGGCGACGACCGGGGACATCGCTTCGCGATCGCCAACAATCTGAAATCCCTTTACGACTACCATTCCGACCTTAGCGGTGTTTCCATCTGCTCCTACAAAAAGCCGAAAGTGACGCTCAGGGACGATTACGATTATCCGCTCTGCGGCTGCCCACACAATTTGCCGGTCGATCTGCATTTCCTCCGATTCTGCCACGACAATGGAATCGTGTTTGACGTCATGACCGATCACGATTTGCACGAATGCGGCATAGACGGTTTGCGTCGACATCAAGCCGTCGTCACCGGCAGTCATCCCGAATATATGTCGATCGAGATGGAGCAGGCGCTGCGGCAGTTTGTAGCCGAAGGCGGCAGCATCGCCTATCTCGGCGGAAACGGCTTTGCTGCCACTGTGGCTTTCAAGGACGACCTGATGGAGTTGCGGCGCTCGCCGCTGGAGGCCGGCCGCACCTGGGACGGCCCTGTCGCCGAACAGGCGCTGTCGATCACCAACGAACCAGGCGGCTATCTCCGCTGCCGCGGCCGAGGCGAATTCTCGCTGATCGGCGGTGCAATCTCATTGATGGGTTTCGATGGCGCACGCCCCTTCACGCGCACTGAGGAAAGCCATGAAGCAGGATGCGCATGGCTGTTCGAAGGCGTTGAAAATGCGACCTTCGGCACCGACGGCATGGTGCTGGGCGGTGCCGCGGGCTACGAAGTGGATGCGACGTATCCAGCCCTCGGCACTTCCGCTGACACCGTCGTGATCGCGCGGGCGACGGGATTTCCCGACAGCTTCTTCCAGGATCCGACGCGCTGGTATGAGGGCGGGGATAAGCAACGCATCGCCCGCCGCTGCGCCGAAATGACCCTGCGAAAGCTCGCAGCAGGCGGCTTGATCTTTTCCGCAAGCTCGGTTGCCTGGTGCGGCGCGCTGCCAGCCGCAGGCGCCATGAACGATGTCGGCAGGATCACGCTCAATCTGCTTACCCGCCTCGGTGCGACGAAAGGAGAACCAGGCCGAGAAAAATCGATAAGCTGATTGGCGCCGTTACGGAAAGACCCGTATCCGGTCTTGGGAAATCAAATCAGTCGGCGTGCACCGGCTTCGTCTCACATGCCTCTCGCCACCTGGCGGACGGCAGTTGCCTCAGCCGCAACCAGCCGGCGAAATTGCAGCCCGGTGGTGAAAGTTGGGCGGAGGCCTATGTGGCGAGCGGTGACTTGGCGGAGGAAGTCGCGAAGTTGAAAGCCCAAGAGGGCAAGCCGATCATCGCCCACGGCGGAGTGAGCTTCGCCCGCAGTCTCGTCGCCCAAGGACTGGTCGACCAGCTCGCCCTGATGGTGGCCCCGTGGCGCTGGGCAAAGGCCTGCCGCTGTTCTCCGAACTCGCCGCGCCGATGTCTCTCAAGCTGGTGAGCTCGAAAGCCTTTCCGGGGGCCGCGGTGGCGCAGATTTACCGGCCAACGTGAACAGGTCAGAGAATGTGTGCAGCCAACGAACCGACGAAGTAAGGGCGAGGTATAAATGAATGCGATCCCTTCGGATCGTCGTCGATCGATAGGAGCCTGTGCATGGCGAAGCTTGTGTTCGGAATGATGCAGTCGCTCGACGACTATGTCGCTGGCGCCGAGGGCGGGCCCGGGCTGCCGATGCCGGGCGAGGCGCTCCATCGCCACTTCAACGCCCATGTGCGCGGGATCGCCGGCAGCCTCTACGGCCGGCGCATGTACGAGGTAATGCGCTATTGGGACGAGGGTCAGCCAGGACAGGACCAGGTCGGGCGCGACTTTGCGGCGGCCTGGCGGGCGCAGCCGAAATGGGTCGTCTCTCGCACCCTGAAGTCGGTCGGGCCGAACGCGACGCTGGTGGACGACGATCTCAAAGGGTTCGTTAGGGCGCTTAAAGCCGAACACGAGGGCGAGATCGAAGTCGCCGGACCGGAGCTTGCGGGTAGTCTGACCGAGCTTGGCCTTGTCGATGAGTACCGGCTCTACTTCCGTCACATCGTGCTTGGTCGCGGCAAGCCATTCTTCGCCGGCCCGCGGCCGCCGCTGCGTCTCGTGGCCAGCGACCGGGTTGGCGAGGACGCGATCAGAGTGACGTACGTTCCCGCCTGATCACAACCCACCCGACACCCTAACGTCCGTCGGACCGAATTTGAGCTCATTCCTACTCGATTGTTCCAAATCTAGTTAGGCCATTGATATAGCTAGGTTTTTTATTCGTTGCCGCGCAAGAAGCCGACCCATGGGCCGTCAAAACGTTACAGTCTTGATTTCAAATGGAAAAATAGCACGAAAATTTTTTGTGCGGTTTCGGCATCTATCGAAGTCGATCGCCTTTTCCCGACCCACTTTGGGCAACTCAGGTGGGTTTCACAGCGAACCAAGAAAGTACCGTCACTAACTTTCATAGCACAGCGCGCCACAACGCGACCCGCCGCGGCAGCGTCATCCAAGCGCCATCCCTCTCCGTTTGTAGGTGAACTGGATACCGCTGGCAGTGCAAACTGGACACTCCCGGCAGCATAAACTGGACACCTCAAGACCCACCCGCTCCGAGGACGCGACAGCACGGTTCAAGGTGCAATGTCGCGCCCTCCACTTGCTGAACTTCTTCCCGGAGGGGGCCGGGGGAGGTTGAATAACCTGTGGAAAGCCTGTGGGTCTTTTTGAGACCGTTTGCGGACCGGCCTGAGCCTAGGAATCGTTTTGCTCAACTGCCCCTTCGAGACGGCTGACCGGCCAAAGACGTCCCTCAGGGGAGAGGGGCCCCGCGTTCCGTGGCACCGGCCCGCAACCTTCAGAATATGATAGCCCGCGGCAACCGGAGAAGGGAATCTGTGCTCTCAAACCAGCATCGACTGCTGGGCGGAGATACCCGCCGTCGCGCCATGCGATGTTGCCAGGGTGACCGAGGCCATGAGGGGGTTGGCGAGGTCGCCGGCGGCGTAGATGCCGGGAATGCTAGTTTCGCGGCGCTCGTCGACCTTGAGGGCGATGCCGAGGGGCGTATCGACCGTGGCGAGGCCCAGTGATTCATGCAGGCTTGCGGACGGCTTGTTGCGCGGATGCGCGAACAGGATGTCGACCGCGACATTGCGGCCGGTATCGAGATTGACGGTGGCGATATGGCCCCCGTGATGGGCGATCTCGGTGATCCGGCCATCAACGACAGGTATGTTGCGGCGCGCCAGATCGGCCCGGATATCGGGTGGAATGTCGTGACCATCGGCGAAGAGCGTCAACGTGTCGGTCCAATCGTGGTACAGCCTGACATAATTGTGCGACTGCGGGCCGGACCAGACGAGGCCCCAATGCTGGCCGGCGGCTTCAAAGCCGTCGCAATAGGGGCAGGGTACGATGGACGTGCCCCAGCCTTCGGCAAAGCCCGGAACATCAGGCATCTGGTCGGCGACGCCATAGCTCAGGATCAGGCGCCGCGCCCCAAGGCTTTCGCCATCGCCAGTGAGGACGGAGAAATCGTCGATGGCGCCGGAGACGCTGTCGGCCCGGGCACTGACCAGCCTGATCGTGGGATAACGCGCCAGCTGCTGCCGCGCCTCGGCCAGGATGTCCAGCGGTGGCTTGTGATCGTGACCGAGCAGGCCATGCGAGTGGCCGGCGAAGCGATTGCGCGGCAGGCCGGTATCGAGAACGGTGACCTTGCGGCGGGCACGGCCGAGCTGCAGGGCGCCGGCGAGACCGGCAAAGCTGCCGCCGATGATGATGACGTCATCCATGGTGATAAGCTCCGTGTTGTCGATGGAGGGGGTTGGGCTAGGCCTAGCGCGAAATATCGTCCAGCGATACGCGCTCGAGACGGGCAGCGAGCAGGGCTTCGGCATCGACGAGAAAGTCGCCCATCACTGTGTTGACCGGCCGGACAATGCCGCATTCGATATCGCCGGGCGCCCCGGGAAACTTGATTTGGAGGACAGGTTGAAACCTACCCATTGGCTTGCACATTTCAGATACTACATGGTATCGTAATGCAAGAATTAGGATACTGTCAAGTACTGGAATTGTCGTGACTGTAAACAGCCAGGGCCGGCGCGGCCGGCCCGCCAACGAGGCGCTTGGCCAAACGATAGTCGACGCCGCGTGCGAACTCTTTGTGGAATTGGGTTTTCAAGCGACGACATTGGACAAGGTCGCCCAGCGGGCGAAGATATCCAAGCTCAGCATCTATCGGCACTTCGAGAACAAGGAGGCGCTGTTCAGCGCGGCCATCGCGGCCGGCTGCCATCAGTTGTTTGCACCACAGGCCCTTCTTGAAGGCGTCGACGGTTCGGCCGAAGATCAGCTCATGGCGGTGGGATCATGCCTGCTTCGCACGCTGTTGAGCTCGGACGTCCGCAGTGTCGAAGCCATGATCATGGCCGACAAGACGAATCAAAAGTCGTTAAGCAAGCTCCATTACGAAGCCGGCCCCGCCCATGTCATCGCCCAAATCGAGGCGCTGTTGCGTCACTTGCACGCGAAGGCGGCTCTGAACGTGCCCGATCCTCTCCGGTCCGCCCGCTTGTTTGCCGCGCTTTTCAAAGGATCCGATCTCCTGATTATCGCACGCTTCGATGAGGCGAGAGCAGAGGACGACAACGAAATCGAATCCTATTGCCGGTCGGCCGTCGCCATGTTCATCGCCGCGCACGGTGGCAACGACCACGCGGGCGGATAAGCATTTGATTGCTCCGGGCAGCTTGGCCGGGACCGTCGTCCAGGCGCTTCGTCATATTGGGCCGGCGCGCGCGGCCGAGCTTGCACAGATCGCGGCACCTCATCTTTCTCCCAACGACAAAAGACGCTCGCATCTACCGCGGTCCAAGCTCCCGCCTGGATGCGGTCGACGCTTCTCTCCATCGCAGATCCGGCAGCAGTCGGGACAACATTTGATAGGTGATGCGACGGTGCCATCCGACGATATGCTATCGGGTCCGGAACATCGATCGGTACCGCAGCCAAAGCTGAAACTATGTATGTCGATAACTAAAGTACCGTCAGCGCAGAAATGTCATGCTACGGGCAATTTTCGTTATATTTCAAAGCGTTGACGCACAGAAAAGTACCGTCAAATCCCAAAAACGAATGACGGTACTTTTTAGAATGCTCTGTCGGATATGAAAAGTACCGTCAAAAGTACCGTCAGAGTGATCTGCTACAAGCTGCGAGCCGCGCCAGGCGCTCCGATAAACTTGACGATTTCAATGATTTGATAGGTTTGACAATTCCATTGATAATGTGCCCTGGCTAGCAGTCTTCTCTGCCCGCAAATCATTGTATTTTCTGCGAAATTCTACGCTAGAGCCGCCTATCATCGCCGTTTCCCTCACTCCCACTCGATTGTGCCTGGCGGTTTGCTCGTCACGTCATAGACGACGCGGTTGATGCCGCGCACCTCGTTGATGATGCCGGTGGCGGCTGCGCCCAGGAATGCCATGTCGTGACGGTAGATATCCGCGGTGCTGCCATCTACCGATGGTGATGCGCGTACATACCGATAAGGGCAGCGGTCACGAGCCGCGCTGTCCCCACGGGCATTGCTCTACGTGCGCCCTTCAAGGAAAAGGAGCATTGTGACGAGGCTTAGCTATAGACGCTGTAGCATTGATCTAATGCGATTTATCGCAGCATCGACGCCTTGCCTAGGCAGACTTTCAACCTTGTAAAATGAAAGGAACGTAAGCGAGGCTTGAGGAGCACAGGTATTCAGAATAGCTGTCTTGAGAACACGCCGCATTGGCCGCCTGAGGATCAGCCAATCGACCCACCAAGGTGAGCCCAAAGTTGTTATTGCAACCACCTTCCTTAACTGGTGAAGTCGCGGTTGTATGGCACCAAGATCGGCTGCGTGATCGTATGCAATACCAGGCACCCATACCCTGTCGAACCAGCCCTTCAATATAGCTGGAGGTCCGAACCACCACGTGGGAAAAATCAAGACGATAGTCTCGGCCCAGAGAAGATCCTCAATCTCTTTAGCTACCTCTGTGGTCTCGAATCCGGAATAGTAGCTCGCACGCTCCGCCGGTGTAAGAGCCGGGAAGAAGCCAGATCGATACAGATCAACATGTCGGCACTGGTGCTTCGCATCCACCAGGGTGTCGATAGCTGCGTTCGAAAGCGTTTGGCAAAGGCTTGGATTGAGTGGATGAGCCGTGACAATCAAACATCGCATACTAATATTTTGAATCCTCCCCAATTTGGTTGCGCTGCGCGTCATCATTCGTGCGGCGCGGTGCTCGGGCAAAGCTTCTCATACCAATCATGGGATTTCGAAATAGCTGTACGCGCCACAGTCTTCAAAGAGCAATTGTTTTTCAACGCCGAGAATGGCCCTTCTCGTCGCCTTGAGGACTAGAGGCCACCATGCAAGGACAATCGCCTACATCTGCCGGGGTATTATCGCTTCCGCCACTCTGCTCTCGGCAGCTCGCTAAGACTCCCCCTCATTCCCACTCGATGGTTCATAGCTATGGTAACTCGCTGATTTGGCTATCGCAAATCCTTTGCGCATGACGAAGAACCCTCTTGCGATCCGTCAGAAATTTGCGCTCTTGATTTCAAACACCAATTTCGACGGTCCACGATTTGCTCGTTTTGGCGACTATCGGTATCAATGGGTCGATTTCTTTCTGACGGCCGCCGACCGCTCGAGACAGCGCCATCGGCGACCTGCCAGGCGTCAGTCGCGCGATATGGACAGCCCCGCGAGAAGCGGCGCGTACGCGGCGAGCCTGCGGGATACGAACTCCGTGAAGAGCCGTACGCGCTTCGTCTTGCGTGTCTCCCCCTGTGTGAGAAGCCAGAGCGTTCCGTACATGTGCAGGTCGGTGCCCGGCACCCTCGCCAGCAGGGGGTCGGCATCGCCGACGAAGCAGGGCAGTGTCGTGATCCCGAGCCCTTGCCGTACAGCAACGATCTGCGCCTCGGCGTCCGTGGTCCTGAAGGGAACCGCCGTGGTGCGAACCTCACCCTCGCTGGCCCATTCCGGAATTCCATGAATGCTTATGACGATCCACCGGATGGGATCAGGTGCGCCCGCACGCCACGCGGCTAGTCGATCGCAGGACATATAGACGCCGCCGAACAGCTCCGGTCCCTTCAGGCCGTGAAGATTGAGCGGCAGGGTTTTGCGGTCGTAGACGACGCGGATCGCGACGTCGGCCTCTCGGTTGGTCAGATTTGCCAGCTCGCCGGACGACAAGATTTCCATCTCGATGTCCGGATGCAGACGCGCGAAGTCGGCGAAGTCCGGCATGAGCAGGTGTGTCGCGAGGGGCGGTGCCAGCGTCACCCGCAGAAGCCCGCGCACGCTCTGGTCGCGCCCGAAGACGCGCGTCTCCAGCAGGTGCGACGACACTTCCATCTGGTCCGCGAACTCGAGGACCTCCTCGCCCGCAGTCGTCAGGCGGTAGCCCGAAGGCAGCTTTTCGAACATGTGCACCCCGAGGCGTTCCTCGAGCTGGGCGACACGTCGCAGCACGGTCGAGTGGTTCACACCGAGGCGCTCGGCGGCGGCACGCACCGAGCCTCCGCGCGCGACGGCAAGAAAGTAGCGAACGTCATCCCAGTCGATCATGGTGCAATCCGGCACCGCGCGGTGCGCCTTCCAAAGCCCGTATCTAACACATCGAACAGCAGTACGGGCGGTCATCATAGCCTATGTCGACGCGCGCGGCTCAATTCCGAACGGCGGACGCCAATCGTCGCGGCCGGCGTCAGTCGTCCAGCCGGATCGATTTCGCACCACCGATGTGCGCGCTTCCGCACTCAACAACTGACGCCGGCGGACCCATTTCGAGGTTCTCGGGGGTGTCCCCGCACAACCAAAGGCGAAGGCCTGGAAGGATAAGTCATGGGAAAGCTTGAAGGGAAGGTTGCAGTCATCACCGGCGGCGCTACCGGCATCGGCCGCGCCGCAGCAAAGCGCTTCATCGAGGAGGGCGCCTTCGTTTTCATCTTCGGCCGTCGGCAGGAAGCGCTCGACGCCGCTGTGGCCGACCTCGGGCCCAATGCCCGCGCGGTGAAGGGCTCGGTCTCCGATCTGACCGACCTCGACCGACTTTACGCTGCGGTGAAGGCCGAGCGTGGAACCCTCGACATCGTCTTTGCCAATGCCGGGGCGGGAAGCCAGCTTCGGCTCGGCGAGATCACCGCCGAGCACATTGACGAAACCTTCGACACCAATGTGAAGGGTACGATCTTCACGATCCAGAAGGCGCTGCCGCTGATGAGCGAGGGCGGTTCGATAATCCTGACCGGATCGAGCGCTGGCACCACGGGCGCCCCGGGGATGAGCGCCTACAGCGCGAGCAAGGCGGCAGTGCGCAACCTCGCGCGGACCTGGGCGGAGGACCTAAAGGGCACCGGCATCCGGGTAAACGTGCTGTCGCCCGGGGCCACTGCGACCGAGCTAGCGAAGGAAGCACTAGGCGAGGAGGGCCAGAAGGTCTTCGCCTCGATGACTCCGCTCCAGCGCATGGCCGATCCGGCGGAGATCGGGGCGGCGGCGGCCTTTCTCGCGTCGTCGGACAGCAGCTTCATGACTGCCAGCGAGGTCGCCGTTGACGGCGGTCTTGCGCAACTCTGACGCGCTAACCCAGCGCCGTTGAAGGCCGGGGAAATCAATACCAACACGGATCGGAGAAGATCATGAGCTACGCAATTGTAGGATTCGGTAAGATAGGCCAGGCCCTCGCCCACGCCTTCGCCCGTAAAAACATCGACGTGGCCGTCGCGAGCCGCCGACCGCCCGAGGCGTTGGCGCCGCAGGCTCGGGCGATTGGACCCACGGTAGTCGCCAAGTCGCTGCGGGATGCACTCGAGGCCGACACAATCATCTTGGCAGTCCCGTTCGGGGAGCATCGCGAGGTTGCGAAGGCTCTGCCGAGCTGGGAAGGCAAGACAGTCATCGACGCGATGAACGCGTTTCCAGTGCCTGAAGAGCTGGACGGTCTCCCGTCCTCCGCCTTCGTCGCGAAGGCGTTCACCGGCGCCAAGCTCGTCAAAGGGTTCAATCATCTGGGTGCGGCCACTCTGGCTGCCGATCCGATCGTCCAGGGCGGGCACCGTGTCGTCTTTCTGTCGAGCGACGACGAGGACGCGACCGCTCCCGTGGCGGCCTTGGCCAAACAACTCGGGTTCGCACCCGTCAAGCTGGGAAAGCTCAACGAGGGTGGCGCGCTGGTGCACGCGCGCGGCCGCACTTGGGGCCAGCTCATCTTCCAGGATTTGTTCAAGAAGGAGCAGTAATCGATGTACGACCATGTGACTTGGCCCGAGCGATATGATCCGAAAACGTCGGCCATCTACGCACTCAACGACATTGACGTGAAGGCGCCGCCTGAAGCGGTCTGGAAGCTGCTCGTCGAAGCCGAGAATTGGTCGAGCTACTTTCCCGCCGAGGATCAGGTCAAGATTCTGACGGGGGAGCCGGAACTGGCGCTCGGAACGCGATACAGCCGTGTGACGGTTGGATTTCCGATGAGTCTGGTCGTGACGGAATGCGAGCCCCTTCGCAGGCTCGCATGGGCGACGACAGTTGATGGCGACGAGACCGGCTCAAGCGCATACCATGGCTGGGTCATCACGCCTACGGACCATGGCTGCCATGTGCTGACCGAGGAAACGCAGCAGGGCCCCTTCTTCCTCGATGAACTCGGGCGCAAACATCCCGGCGCACTCTATCGGTATCACCAAGACTGGGTCGAAAGCCTCGCCCACGCAGCGGAGGCGGAAACAGCGAAGACGACAGTGGATTGATTGCGCTTCCTGTTTAATTTTGGAGATGAATGAGATGAATATCGAACTCAAAGGCCGCAAGGCCATTGTTACCGGATCCACCGCCGGTATCGGCCGCGCGACGGCGGAGGGGTTGGCACGTGCCGGTGCATCGGTCGTCGTCAACGGCCGTGGAAACGCTCGGGTCGATGAGGCGGTGCGGCAGATGCGGCAGGCCTTCCCCGGCAGCGACATCTCGGGTATCGCCGCTGATCTTGCGACAGCGGAGGGGGCAAAGGCCTTGATCGCGCATGCGCCTGACGCCGATATCCTTGTGAACAACGTCGGTACAGCACACATCCGGAGCTACAACGGCGTCGAGGATATCGCAAATATCCCCGATGAGGACTGGCTTGACCTCTTCCAGTTGAACGTAATGAGTGGCGTGCGCGCGAGCCGTCATTACCTGCCGCGGATGGTGGCGAAAGGCTGGGGCCGCATCGTGTTCATAAGTAGCGAATCCGCAGTCAACATCCCTAAGGAAATGCTCGACTATGGCATGACCAAGACCGCTCAACTCGCGGTCTCACGCGGGCTTGCCGAGGCGGTCGCGGGCACGGGCGTCACCGTCAACGCCGTCCTGCCGGGACCTACCCGCTCTGAGATCCTGGGCAACTTCATGGCGAAACAGGCTGACGCAAATGGAATCACGCAGCACGAAGCCGAGCAGGGCTTCCTGCAGGCGATGCGTCCGACGAGCCTCATCCACCGCTTCGCGACCACCGATGAGGTGGCCAACATGATCATCTACACATGCTCGGAGCAGGCTTCGGCGACCACCGGCGCGGCTTTGCGGGTGGATGGTGGCGTGGTCCGCTTCGTCGCGTAGCAGGACGACCAAATTGTTCCGTTCGCCAACTCGGGTCCGCTGTCGGCCAAGCTGCTGAAGCATGGCACGCTTAAGTCTACAGGGATCTGGCGCATGGCATGCGCACGGTCCACGCATTGCGGGAGCACTCTGAAACTATGCGAGGCACGAGAACGTATTCAGCTACGGCGCCGTCCCCGCTGTGCTCGGCGGCTGTGTGCTCGTCTCGTTGGTCCCGCCCCGGGGCTTAGACCATGATACAAATCCACGGAACATAATGTCTATTGTCCGAGGAATTGATCGGCGCTCCGATCCCAATCCAAAGCATGTGCTGTGAACGGCGCGGTGGATCGATCCCTTTGAGCATCTCTACACATAATCGAAGGTCTATCGCCGACCTGCAAAACGGCTGCTTGTTCTTGCAGAATCGCCCGCGAACTATCGCCTCCTATCGTTGACCAACAATTTCCGAATATATCCGACAGTACTCCAACCTACTCTACCGCACGCCCCCTCACTCCCACTCGATTGTTCGGACGGACCATAAGCATCTGATTTCGCTCGAAATTTCTCAGTTTAGATGACAATAAGCCGACATGGGGGCTGTCAAAAATCTACGCTGTTGATTTTAAACAGATTTTTCACTGAATATTTTTCGCATGGTTTCGGCATCTATCGAGGTCGATTGCCTCTGAGAGCCGATTTTTAGCGGCTGGGAGCCGCTCCGCTAACAGCGGAAAAGTACCGTCATGTCTCTTATAGCAAGGTTTCGTCGCCCGGGCGAGGCTCGTCCAATCCGCGCCCCAGAGCAAGCCTACACGAGGGCCTGACGCACCGTGTCGCCGTGAAGTCAGGTGGCCGGCAAGCCTGGATCGATGCCGGTCATGGCGATGGAGACGTCCCAGAGCCGCTTCGCAAGCGCGGGATCTTCGGCATGCGGCGCGCGCTTTGCTTCGCCGGCTACACCGCGGATTCCGCCAAGGCCGGTGGGACCGTAATAGCCTCCGGGCTTCACCTTGCCGGTCGCAGCCAAAAGTGCCGGCCACGCGCCCTTGTCGGAGCTATTGAGCAGCAGGCCGACGATTGGGCCTGCGATCTGGACAATCCCCATGTGGCGGCCAAGACTTGTATTGGCGACGCCAGGGTGAACGCCGATGGCTGTGACGGGCGACTTCGGCGCGCGCAGGCGACGATCCAGTTCGAAGAAGAACAGCGCGTTCGCCAATTTGCTGCCGCCGTAGCGATCGGTCTTGATGTAGCTCTTGTCGGCGTTGAGGTCGTCCCAGTCGATCTTGGCCTTCAGATGCGCGATGCTCGAGGTCACGACCACCCGCGATCCCGGCGTCTCCGCCAGTTTGGGCAGGAGCAGCGAGGTGAGCGCGAACACGCCGAGATGATTGACGCCGAACTGCGATTCGAACCCCTGCTTCGTGCGCGTCAGCGGCGGATTCATGATCGCGGCATTGTTGATGAGCGCATCGATCCGTGGCTCCTTCGCCGCGATCTCGGCTGCGGTGCGAACGCTGTCCAGGTCACCGAGGTCGAGCGGCAACCAGACGAGATCGGCATTCGGCGTGATCCGCTTGATCCGCGCGATGGCGTCCTGCGCCCTGGTCTGCTCGCGGCAGCCAAGCAGGACGCGCGCGCCCCTGGCGGCAAGCACCCGCGCGATTTCGAACCCGACGCCGGCGTTGGCGCCTGTGACGATGAAGCTTTTTCCCGTCTGCTTGGGAACGTTAGCTTCGGTGAAACCCTTGCAATTCGACATTTTCGATCCTTATCTATGAGTGACTACATACTCATTTAGGGGCTAAAACTCAGGCGGCAGACCCCTTCCAGAAAAGGTCGAACCCGGCCTGCCGGATGGCGTCACTTTCCTGAGGTTTGGCTGTGACCGCGTTGATGCTGATGTCGGCCAAGTCGAAGAGAATGGTATCGATGTAGAAGGCGATCCTGTCAGGCGCGGCATGGCCGGCGAGACACTCCTCCACCATCGTCCGCGCATCCCGCTGCATGGCGTGACACCGGTTCCGGCTTTCCGCTGTCACGCGATCCGAGACCTTCAACTGACGAAGGGCCTTGCGCGCCGTGGCGTGAGCCAGTCCCCAGTCAATCAGACGGTTCCAGACCGCGAATAGTCGGTCTTTGGGGGAGGCGTCCGCCGGATATGGCGCCAGCATCATCTCTACCAAGTCGGCCTCGATCTCGAGAAAGAGCTGGTTGAGCAGATCGTCCTTGGTTGGAAAGTAAGTGAACAGCGTTCCCTCAGACACGCCAGCAGCCTTTGCGATCTTGGCCGTGGACGCGCCTGTGCCCAGGCTGGCGACGAACTCGGCCGCTGCATCGAGCAGTGCCTGTCGCTTTTCTTCACTGAGGGGACGCGCCATATTTCCGTCCAACGACATTGAGTGAGTACATACTCGATTATATAGGGAATAGCATGAGATTGGTCAAGGGATGCAGCCCCGCATCTTTCGCGGTCCATACCGACCAAGCTCGAATGAAGATTGTGTGGGCACACACCATGAGGCTGCGGCTGCCTTTTCAATAAGGGACGCAGTGGGGATCGAGATGTCTATCGAAAGGGAAATGCATTGAATTCAGGGCCTTGATTGCAGTCCCCGGGGCATCATCATGCCTACTTCGATGAGAGCAGGTGATGGCACGCCCAGCCCTGACCAATCCAAAAGCGTGAACGGCACCACAAGCGGACATTACTCGGTATCTATCGAGATGTGTGAGCCGCCTACACTACGACACAGTTTCCCGCAGTATCCGAAACTACGCTCCCCTCACTCCCACTCGATCGTTTTGAGCCATCGTAACGCGTTGACGCGGCAGCACAAACTTTTCTGCACGCCGAAAAGAACCGACTCTGCGATCCGTCAGAAATCTGCGCTCTTGATTTCAAAAGGGAATTTCGGCGATTCGGGATCGGCTCGGTTTCGGCGACTATCGACAACAATCGGTCTATTTTCGACAGCCGCGCCGCAACAAGCCGCGACCCACTGGGGACCAAAAAAGGACCGTCAAACACGGCCGAACGGTCCGCACGGTAGCGCCCGGCATTCGCTCGTCGCCGTGGAGTGCCTCACTTGCCGTATGACGCAAGGAACACCCGTACGCCGGCCGCGGCGTGCCGTCGAAGCTTCGCCGGTTTCGGAATCGACTCGTCACCCAACAGCATGGCCCTGTTCAATGGCTCGCCCATAATCAACCAATTGAACTGGGAAGCGGCGACGGCCGGATCATCGATCGCAAGCAGGCCGCGATCAGCCAAGCGCTCGAACAACACTGCCATCGCCGTCATTGCGCGCCCGGGTCCGCCATCGAAGAGCGCCTTTGCCAGTTCCGGGAAGCGGCCGACCTCACCGATCACCAGACGGCGTAGCTGCATGACGCGCGGCGTGAGCACGGTGGTAAGCTGTCGGTACGCATAGCGCCGAAGATATTCGGCAATATCTTCGCCCTCGGCGAGTTCGGGCATTTTACTGTGGACCCTATCGCTGGCTCGATTGGTCAAGCTGCTCACGATCTCCACGAACAGCATCTCCTTGTTCGGAAAATTCTTGTAGACGGTCTGTTTCGACACCGCCGCAAGCGCCGCGATCTCGTCCATATTGGTGGCCAGATAGCCCTTTTGCAGAAACACTTCTGTCGCCGCCTCGAGGATGGCCCGGCGCTTTTTCGCCGACCGTCCGTGCGGTTCGAGTTCTTCTGTAGCACCTGCTGAACGCGTCGTGGTCATGCTCCTGGCGTGTCCGCTGCCGATTGACTCATGGGTACTGGACCGTCTAGTTTGATTTGGACCGAGATGCAATAGGGAGAGATCGACAATGCACATCCAGTTCGCGGAGCTTCCGGTGTTCGACCAGGAACGCGCCAAGGCGTTCTACATCGATCACCTGAACTGCCGCGTCGTCGCCGATCAGCCAATGGGCAATGATGGGTGGCGATGGATCGAACTCGGATTTCCAGGTGCCGAAACCACCCTCCACTTCTTAAGGCGCAAGGACGAAACACCATCTGAGGGCCCCGTCCTCGTGCTGGTTGACAACGAAATCGAAGTCACCGTTCAGAGACTCAAATCGCGAGGCGCCGAGATCATAGCAGAACCGCGCCCCGCGCCATGGCAACCGGGGCGCACGATCGCGGAGTTTCGGGACAGCGAGGGCAATCGCATGATGATCACCAGCAGATGACGCACTCACCTATCATGACCGCAACTTGCTCTTGCGGTGGCGTCGAACTCAAAGCCTTTGGCAGGCCGATCGTGAGCAGTGCCTGCTACTGCGACGACTGCCGGAAGGGAGCTGATCAGATCGAAGCTTTGCCAGGTGCTGGCGCCATACGCGATCCCGATGGCGGCACCGCATACATCCTCTATCGAAAGGACCGCATCGAGTGCTCCAAGGGGGCCGAATTGCTGAGGGGTTACAAGCTTAAGGAAACTTCAGCCACGAATAGGGTCATCGCCATGTGCTGCAATTCAGCGATGTTAATGAACTTCGATAGAGGTCCGCATTGGGTCTCGGCATACAGAGCGCGGTTTCACGGAGAACTCCCGCCACTGCAGCTGCGGATTTGCACTAAGTTCAAGTCGGACAGCGATGTCATTCCTGACGACGTGCCGAGCCACCGCGGTTATCCTCTAGGGTTCGTCGTTAAACTTTTGGCATCGCGCGTGGCGATGTTGCTAGGTCGATAAACCGGCCGCCAGCCTGCGCGATAAGACATTCAGATAGGTGCGCAAATCGGATACGGCCCTGCCGCTCAGGCTCAGGCCTCAATGAACTTCTGTAGGCGATCCGCCACGATCAGCCCTGCCCGGCTGTTCAAGTGCACGCCGTCGGTGTGAAATAGCCAGCCATTTACGCGGGCGACATCATCCGGACGCTGCCGCAGCACCAGTACGCGAAAAGCATCGCGATAGAATGGAAGAAAGTTGAACGCCGTGTAGGCCCGGCCAGGCGAGGCGCGAACTTCCTCGGTGAGCGCCTCATGGAGCGGGACATAGCCGCAGCGTTCCTCGTGCGCGATGGCCGCCACGATCGCAGAATATTCCTTGATCCGCCGGTTGAGCTCGCTCTGGAACGGATCGTCCGAATCCGGCGCTTCTCCTATCGGAGGGAGCGAGCAAAGGCCGATGTCCGCCGCCGTCTCGCGCTTCAGCCTGCGTGCTATCTCGGCCAGATTCTCGTGGAACCAATCGGGCGAAGGCGTGCGGGGCAGACGCTTCCAAAACGCAAAGAACCGCCGCACTTTGCGTGACACGAGCGTGAGAACATCATTCCCGCCGACCCAGACGATGACCTTGTCGGGACGGCAGGCGAGCACATCCGGCAACCGCTGCAGCGCATTGTACGCCAAGTCGCCGCCGACGCCAAAATTCCGGAACTCAAATTGCCCGTTGCCCGGCCGCCGGCGGAGCTCCGCCATCCAATCGAATGCCTGGCGCTTGCCCGCCGTGCTGCTCGACCCGAGGCACGCCACGATTTTTCGTTGAGGACGCACCATCGTAACTCCGCCAGGCCAGAAGTGAGAAATCGTCGCCTTATGCTCTTCCCAAAACGGCCCGCCCAGTCATGAGTTTCAGGTCGGATTCCGCGGCGTTTTCCAACATCCATGGACAGGCATAATAATCTTCGATGCGATCGATGACGCGACCGGCGACATGGACACGAACCGGCCACGCGACCTGCCACCGGTCGCCTCGCTGGAAGAGCACGATCAGGACAGGCTCTCCGTCGATCGCCCCCAACTCCATGGTCCACGTCTCCGGGTTTCGCTCGTATTCGACGAAATAGGGAGAACTTCTGAGCAGGCCGTCGAAGCAGTCGGCGACCCGCAACCGAGCATCGGCGCTGGTCAGGCTCCGCACGCCATCCCAGTCATGGCGGTTGAAGAGGTCAACATAGCGCTGCAAGAGCCGCGCGGTGTCGGGATCAAGCGGACGGTTCGGTTCACCGGCAGGTTCAGCGGGCAAGTCGGCGAGCTTCGCCCGTCCGCGGGAGAGCGCGGCTTTGACGCCCCCAACCGTCGAGTCCACGAGTTCTGCGGTCTCTTCCAGCGAATAGTCGAACACGTCCTTCAAGAGGATGCAGGCGCGCTCCTTGGGCGGCAAGCGGCCAACCAGCCGTTCGATGGCGCGGCGTGCATCGGTCGCTGCCGGCTCTGCAGAGACAACGCCGATGTCGTCCGAATAGGCGTGCTCCGCGCGCTCGCGCACATCGCGTCGCCTCAGAAAGTCGATGCAGCGATTGTGAGCGATGCGAAACAGCCAGGGCTTCAGCCGGCGGGCATCGTCGAGGGTCTCAATCTTCGTGTAGGCCTCGAACAGCGTCTCCTGCACGAGATCCTCACCGTCGAGGCGTGAGCCCGTCATGCGGGCGCAGTAGCGATGCAGTTGGGCGCGGGCGCCTGACACCGTCTCGAGGAAGGCGCGATATCGCGCGTCGAACAGGCCGGTCGGTCGCTCGGGCATGTCCTTCAGCTGCCACATCTTGGTTTCAATTTGCCAGTCATGCGACCTCCTGACCTTCAGCGCGTGTTGCTGCGGTTGCGGCCAGACCAAGCTTGGGGCGAACCCATTGTGCCAACCGCGCGATCGCGTCGTCGGCTTCGGGAGCGCGGCCGGCCATCATCTGGAACGAGTGCAGCATCCCCGGAAATACGTCTAAGCGCATCTCGACGCCGGCGGCTTTCGCGCGGTCGGCGAGCGCTCGGCTGTCGTCGAGCAGGGTTTCGTCTCCACCCACTTGCAGATAGATCGGCGGCAGGCCCTTCAGATCGGCAAAGATCGGGCTGGCGAGTGGATGCCGGGGATCGGTCCCTGCAAGGACTTGCGATACCAGCATATCCACGACCGCCTTCTGGAAGAAGGCGTCCTTCTCGCGGTTGCTTTCGTAGGAGTGCCCGCTCGCCGACAGATCATACCAGCCAGAGATGCTGAGGATCGCGGCCGGCAGCGGCCGTCCCGCATCGCGGAGTTTCATCGCCGCCGCAACGATCAGGCCAGCACCAGCGGAATCGCCTGCAGCTATGGTGTGCTTCGGCGCGACACCCTGCTCGGCAAGCCATTCGAACGCGGTCACGGCCTGCTCGATTTGGCGCGGAAACTTGCTCTGGAAAACGTAGTCGTACGTAGCGAGCAGAGCGTAACAGCCGATCGCCTTAGCAAGGTGTCCGACCATCTTGCGATGGGTCCAGATCGATCCGCCGACATAGCCACCGCCGTGCAGGTAAAGCATGACCCGGTCTTTGGCCGCCGTTTTTGGCTGAACCCACAGCGCGGTCTTGTCGCCGACCTTCGTCTCGACGTAATCGACGCCGCCCGGTTCTGCCGTCAAAACGGACCACTCGGATGCTTCCTGTGGCGATTCTCGACCGCTGCGAAAAGCCTCCGCGAGCGTTTCGTAGTGTATCTTGTTCGCTAGGCTCTGCTTGCTGTTCATTTGTCACGCTCCAATTCGTCCAGGAGGGCGATGTCAAGGATGACCGTGCCCATGAACAGCTAAGACGGATGAACCCAGCGAAAGGATACGTGGCCGGCAGATGCAACGCCTCGCCGGTGGCAGTTGCCGCGGACCCCGGGTGTCAAACCCAGCAAGGCTAGGCTGCTCCACCCTTCTCTGTGGGACGTTCGTTCCAGACATTCGCCGATCGGCCAGATGCTTCGTCTATGCCGTCGCCGGGTGGCCGGGGGCTGGGACTATTGACTATTATCGCCGAGCCAACATCGCCTTAAACGTGCTGCTCTATCCTCTTCTACTCCGCAGTACTCCTCGTCACTCCCACTCGATTATCAATCGTTAACTTAAGAACTTGAATTCGCTTCACAAAATGTTTTTTCGGTTTCTGCATACCGTCATATAGACCGCCAAAAGTACCGGCTTTTGAAATCATTGGTTTTTTCTGGCATATCGCGGAAATTATGGTTCCGCCATCTATCGGCAGGCGCGGCGGCGACATCACTCCTTGGCCCGCACCGCCGCCTCTACGCCAGACTACGCCGCCCACGATTCCTCCCGGAATTATACCGTCACGGCTCGGTCCGCCATCCCCGGCGCGTGAACGTCCTTCACCTTCAAACAACCGCTTGGCCAGGCGCGGGAAGTGAAGGTCGCGTTGTGAGGCCTGCTGTGCCCTCCCCTATCGCTCACCCTTTGCGTGTCAGAAAAAAGAATGTGACTCGACAAGGATATCATCTCCACGTCGGAGCAGGATTGAATTGAAGCCCTGCCTACGGCAGTCCTTCGTCGTCCGCGAGTTCGCCCCGCGACATTCATCCATTGCTGATCGCCAGCAAATGTTCGGCGTTGCGTGGGCCTCTCTGGCGCAATCGCGCCACATCTCTCGACGGCGGCAACCCGAACTGACGAGCATATTCGCGGCTGAACTGGTTTGGGCTTTCGTAACCCACACCGAACGCGACGGACGTGGCGTTGCCTTCTCCGGCAATGAGCAGGGATCGGGCGTGCAGCAAGCGCACGTGCTTTTGGTACTGCAGCGGGCTGAGCGCCGTCACGGCCTTGAAATGGCGGTGGAACGCGGAAACACTGAGAGCCGCCATCTCCGCTAAAGCCTCGACGCGCAACGGCTTGGCGAAGTTCTCCCTGATCCACTGGATGGCGATCCCGATCCGCGAGAGAGCAGTGTCAGGCGTGGCGACATCACGCAGCATCCAGCCGAGCGGCCCCTGCATCACGCGGAAGAGGATCTCGCGCTCGTAGGCAGGCGCCAGGGCTGCGATCTCGTTCGGACGCTCCATCAAGCGCAGCATGCGAAGCCAGCAGTCGAGCAGGTCCGGTGTGACCGGCGCGACGGAGAAGCCGGGTCTGTAGAGCTCACCTCCAGCAGGTTTGGGCAGGTCGGCCAGCAGATTGGCGACGATCGCCGGCTCCAGAGTCAGGCTGATCGCCAGATAGGGTTCTCCGTTTTCAGATGGGTGCACGGAGCCAACCGCCGGCAGATCGACCGACATCACAAAATAGGTCGCGGGATCGTAGCGAAACGTCCGATCGCCGACCGTCATCGTCTTCGACCCTCTCAGGATCAGATTGACCATGGGATCGTAGACGGCGGCAAGCTGATGTTCCGGTATGTCGCCCTGAACCATGGCGACACGCGGAATGCCCGTCTCCGTGCGGCGGTTTTCCGCGCGAGAAGCCAGCTGCCTGAGTTCCTGAAGCTGCGTGCCCATGGGCATCGTTGTTTCACAGCGGTGCACGCCGATCAACAGGGAAGCAGAAATAGGCAAGATCCGAGTAGGATCGTGCGAGCGGCCGCGATCCCCCGCGCCTATCACCTGGTCAGCAAATCCAAGGAGCACCAAATGAGCATCGTCATCATCACAGGCGGCAGCCGCGGCCTCGGCGCCAGCGTCGCGATCCAGTGCGCCAGGCGCAGCATGGGTGTCATCCTGACTTACAACAGCAATCCGGATGCGGCAGCGAAGGTCGGCAAGGCGATCGTAGCGGATGGCGGCAAGGCAGTCGCCATAAAGCTGGACGTCAGCGACAGTTCGGCGTTCCTTGCGTTTCGCGACGCAGTCGGCGAAGCGCTGGCAAGGACCTGGAACAGAAAGACCTTCGATTTCCTCGTCAACAATGCGGGGTACGGGCTCTATAACCCCATCGCCTCGGTGACCGAAGAGCAGTTCGATGGACTGTTCCGCGTGCATCTCAAGGGGCCATTCTTTCTCACGCAGGCCCTGCTTCCCCTGATCGCCGATGGCGGTCAGATCGTGAACGTCACCAGCGCAACCAGCCGCGTCGCGACCGCCGGCGTTGCGCCCTACGCCTCCTTCAAGGGCGGCCTCGAGGTGCTGACGCGCTACATGGCCAAGGAATTCGGCGAGCGCCGCATCCGTGCCAACTCGATCGCGCCGGGGCCCATCCGCACCGAGCTTGGCGGTGGGCTAAGCGAAGAATTCGAGGCGCTACTCGCCGGGCAGACTGCGCTCGGTCGCGTCGGCGAACCGGACGATGTCGGCTGCATGGTCGCCAGCCTGCTGTCAGACGAGAACCGCTGGATCAACGCCCAGAACATCGAAATTGGCGGCGGCTACATGATTTGAGGAAACTCACATGCTCGATCATGTGCTCCTGACAGTAAATGATACGGCGCGGTCGATCGCCTTTTGCGAAAGGCCACTTCCTATGCTCGGGGTCACCGACCGCCTCGACTACGACGGTAAGGACGGACCGGCGGGGCATCCCGACCTCAAGGGCTTCGGCGCCAAGGGCCGGATGTTCTTCTGGCTGAGGGAGGGCTCGGCAGCACCCGGCGCGGTGCATGTCGGTTTCGCCGCCGATTCTGAAGCGATGGTGAATGCCTCCCATGCCGAAGCTTTGGCGGCCGGTGCGACCAAGATCAACGCACAGGGACCGCAGCTGCACTACGATCCCCGCTACTATGCGGCGCAGGTCAGAGACCTGGACGGTTGCAGCCTCGAATTCGTCTTCAAGAGCTGGCAGCACGGGAGCTAAAGCGAT
This sequence comes from Mesorhizobium sp. M1169, assembly GCF_040318345.1. Classification (NCBI taxonomy): domain Bacteria; kingdom Pseudomonadati; phylum Pseudomonadota; class Alphaproteobacteria; order Hyphomicrobiales; family Phyllobacteriaceae; genus Mesorhizobium; species Mesorhizobium sp. M1169. The sequence goes on from NZ_JAMYME010000003.1 coordinate 216,848, forward strand.
GACCGCCAACACCTTGCGCAAAGCGGCAGATGCGCTGATCGCGGCAACCAACGCGTTCGACGCCGACGCGGCGGTGACCTTGTTCACGCCAGATGCGGTGATCGACGACCCGTCGACCGGCCACCGATTCGACGGTCATGCCGGCGTCCGCGATTACATCGAGCGGTATTTCGTAGGCTATCACACGGTCACCCGCTTCCTCTCGATCGACGGCATCGGCGCCGGCCAAGCGCGCGTGCGGGTCAATTTCACCGGAGACTTTGGTCACGAGACCGGCCTTCTTGACATCTCGGTTAATGCCGCCGGGCTGATCGTTCGCATTGACGCCGATCTCGAATAACTAGACTAGCTTTACGAACCTGCCGTTCTCGTCTCTCTACAGTTCCAGCAGTCTGTCCAGCGCACGCAGCAGCTTTTGGGCGAAGCGCAACGCGTCGCGTACAACGTCCAGAACATCGACCAGGCGTAGCACATCACCCTACGGCAATGCCTCAATGTCCACCCGGACCAGCAGCTCGTCGCCGACGCACGCGAACCCTGGCAGAACAACGTCGGCGGGCATCGAGGGGAACGTCTCGGCATTTCAATTGGGCTGCGAAAGCGCGACGCAATTCAATCGTGAGTTCCGGCGTCTGTTTGGCGCTCCCCCTCTGCGCGACGTGAAGCGCCTGCGCCGGTTCGAACAGGCCGCGCAAGAACGTCGCTTCGACGCGACGACATCGACGTGCACTGAATGGAATCGACGAGAGATCAATTTGCGAGCCGCTCTATGACTAGGTCGAGCAAGGCTCGTAACCGTGCGAGCCGCCGTAAGTCCCGGTGGTAGCCCACATGGGTATCCCGGCCGGGTGGCGTTTCGCCGATGTCTATCGCTGCGAGCCCAGGCGTGCGGTCGCCCAGTGGCCTCGGCAAAACCGCAAGCCCGGCGCCCTGCGCACAAAGCTGCGCCTGGACCTCGCGATTGTTGCTGCGCAGGCAGACTTCAGCGTTAGGCAGCTTCTGTTTAAGCCACACTGCGTCGGGCATTTCTGCGTATGCCATATCCATGGTGATCAAACGCGCGCCCGCACCGTCTCCCAGCAACGGGGAGGCCATGCCTGCTGGTGCGTAGAGCGCATAGGGAATGTGCATCAGTCGACGCGAGATCACTTCCACATCGCTGAATGGGGTAATCCGAAACACCAGATCGGCCTCTCGCCGGGGAAGGCTGTAGAGGCGCGCGTCGGTGAGCAACTCCACGCATAGCTTCGGATGCCGGCGGCCAAACTCGGCTAGAACGGGAGCCAGCATGATGTGACCAAACCAATCCGACGACGAAACGCGCAAGTTGCCCTCGAGATGCGCCTCGGCGCCGGCAAGCCGCCGCTCGAAGGCGAGCGCCTCTTCCTCGATCTTTTCGGCATGGCCGAGCACCGCTTGACCTTCGTCGGTCAGAACAAAACCGTCGGAGTTGCGTTGGAAAAGCGTATGGCCGACAGCCTCTTCCAGCGCGCGCAATCGCCGACCCATTGTCGGCTGCGTCTGCCCAAGTCGGCGCGCTGCTGCGCCCAAAGTGCCCTCGCGGGAAATAGCCAGAAATATCTTTAGATCGCTCCATTCCATCCTTGATACTCAAACGTGCTCGCATGGATTCTCACGAAGATCGCCCATCTTCATGCGATTTCATATGCAGCAGATCGAGGCGGGGCGCCATGGGAGGCGCGATATATTCGAGCCGGGAATGCAAGCGCCGGCTCGAATCGTGGGATTCTTGAGCATCCACGCCGCCCGTCACGCAGATATGGGTGGGGCCAACCGAGCAAATTCCTCCCGCGTCGCGGGATTTCCGTCAATCGACTCGTAAACCGTCTTGCTTCGTTCGAGCATGCCCATCAGAGACTTCGGACCTTCGAACGGGCGTCCGCCAATGTGCCAGCCATCGGTGTGGAGTTCTTCGATCAAGACCCACACTACTTCGCGAAACGCCTCGGAACCTTCGAAGCGAACCATGACGTCTGTGAGGGCCTTGGCCATTTCATGCTTCTCCTCGGCGGAGAAGACGTTGTCGACCAACGTAACGCGAATATAAGGCATGATGTTTTCCTTTTAGGTTCTTGGGATCCGTGAACGGAGACGTCGTCTGGGAGGCTGTCACGGTCCCGGAACAGCCCGCTTCGACGTTGCGCATCAGACGTCTATGTCGACGACCAGCTTGCCCTGGGCATTGCCATCTTCGATGGCAGCGTAGGCGTCGCTCGCTGTTTCGAGTGTGAAGAGACGCGGATCGACGATCGGGACAAGCTTGCCAGCCTCGGCCAGCCGCGCGGCCTCCCGCATGATCTCGCCGTGGTGTTCACGGCCAATGCCTGTCAGCAGCGGAAGAAGCGTGAACACGCCCGAATAGGTCGCCGCCTTGAACGACAGTGGCGCCAGTGCGTGACTACCCCAACCGAGGGAACTGACGACATGGCCAAACCGCTTGACGGAGGCGAATGACGCGTCCAGCACCGTCCCGCCGCCGGTGTCGTAGACGACATCGAAGCCGCGACCGTCCGTGTATTCGGCGACATATTGCTCCACCGTCTTCTCGCGATAATCGATCGCGACCGCTCCCAGGCGCTCGATCAACGGCTTCTTCGCGGCTGCGTCAGTGGCGTACACCTCGGCGCCGAACGCCTTCGCGATCTGGATCGCAACATGACCGACGCCGCCCGCACCGCCCTGGACCAGGACCTTCTGACCTGCCGAAACCTTGGCACGATCGACAAGGCCCTCCCATGCGGTGATGAAGACCAGCGGCAGCGCTGCCGCCTCGCGCATGGACAGGTTCGTGGGCTTCGGTGCAAGCAGCCGCGCATCGACTGCTGCGAACTGGGCCAGCGAACCTTGGTTCCCGCCCACGCCTCCGGTCATGCCAAAGACCTCGTCCCCGCGTTTGAACGCGGTGACACTCGGACCAACCTGCTCGACGACGCCGGCAAGGTCGATGCCGAGAATCGCCGGAAGCGGATGTTTCGCATGTGCCGCAGCGCCTGCGCGGATCTTAGTGTCGAGAGGATTGACGCCGCTCGCTCTGACCCTGACGAGAACCTCGCCGTCGCCAGGAACGGGCCGCGAGACTTCCGAGAGCCTGAAGGGCTGTTTGAACTGACCCAAGATCAGCGCATGCATGGTGTGAGTGGATTGGGACATTGACGTACTCCGTTGTTTGTTGACGGACTTACGTTGCCCCATTTAAAGCCGCTTGGAGATTAACGATACTGCACGACATCCAAACATAAATGTTTGGCCCGAGCGTTGGAGCAACCGGCCTTGCGCACCAGCGTCAGCGCCACGACCTGGTCGACCAGCCTGGCCTCAAGCGGCGCGATGCCCGGAGGCCGGGTCTTGACGCGCAGCAGTCCTTCGACACCCTCGGCCATGAAGCGTTCCTTCCATCGCCACACGCAGGTTTTCGACTTGCCGGTCGCCGCCATAATCGCGAGCGTTCCAAGCCCCTGATCGGTCAGCAGAATGATCCGCGCCAGACATGCTTCTGCGGCGAACTCCGCCCCGCCACGATCGCTTCAAGCCGAGCCCTGTCCGAGGCCGTTACAGAAATGCTGATGCCAGTACGCATCCCCTAACGTCGCACGCTGCGGCGACAACAGAAATCCCAACAGGACTCTTTCGTCCCAATCAATCCACTAGAAGTGGCCGCAGATCGGAGTTGCCGGGCAAAGATGGAGAAAGCCAGCTTAGCGGAGTGAAAAACTCGACTAGAACGGTAATTGCGCGGCGATGAAACTAGCCGCCCAAACTAGATATTGCCGCCGTTTGTACCCCTCACTCCCACTCGATGGTGCCTGGCGGTTTGCTCGTCACGTCGTAGACGACGCGGTTGATGCCGCGTACCTCGTTGATGATGCGGGTGGCGGCTGCTCCCAGGAATGCCATGTCGTAATGGTAGAAGTCTGCCGTCATGCCGTCGACCGAGGTGACGGCGCGCAGCGCGCAGACGAACTCGTAGGTGCGGCCGTCGCCCATCACGCCGACGGTCTGCACGGGCAGCAGCACGGCGAAGGCCTGCCAGATGGCGTCGTAGAGTCCGGCCTTGCGGATCTCGTCGAGATAGATGGCGTCGGCCTCGCGCAGGATCTCCAGCTTTTCGCGGGTGATGCCGCCCGGACAGCGGATGGCGAGACCGGGACCGGGGAACGGATGCCGGCCAATGAAGCTGTCGGGCAGGCCGAGCTCCTTGCCGAGCGCCCTCACCTCGTCCTTGAACAATTCGCGCAGCGGCTCGACCAGCTGCATGTTCATGCGTTCGGGCAAGCCGCCGACATTGTGATGCGATTTGATGGTCACCGACGGGCCGCCGCTGAAAGAGACGCTTTCGATGACGTCGGGATAGAGGGTGCCTTGTGCCAGGAAATCGGCGCCGCCGAGCTTCTCGGCCTCCTCCTCGAACACTTCGATGAACAGCCGCCCGATGGTCTTGCGCTTCTTCTCGGGGTCCGACTCGCCCTCGAGCGCGCCGATGAAACGGTCCGAAGCGTCGACCAGGATCAGCGGCAGATTGTAATGCTGGCGAAACATCTCCACCACGCCTGATGCCTCGTCCTTGCGCATCAGACCGTGGTCGACAAGGATGCAGGTGAGCTGGTCGCCGACCGCCTCGTGGATCAGCAAGGCCGCGACCGAGGAATCGACGCCGCCCGACAGCGCGCAGATCACCTTGCCCTTGCCGACCTGCTTGCGGATCGTCTCGACCGCGTGCTCGCGGTAGGCGCGCATCGTCCAGTCGCCTTCGATGCCGGCGATGTTGTGGACGAAGTTGCGGAGCAGCCTGGCGCCGTCCGGCGTATGCACCACTTCGGGGTGGAACATGAGGCCGTACATTTTGCGCTCGACATTGCCGAAGATGGCGAAGGGCGAGCCCTCCGATTTTCCGAGCACCTCGAACCCCTTGGGCAGGGAGATGACGCGATCGCCATGGCTCATCCACACCTGGTGGCGCTGGCCGGGCGCCCACAGGCCCTCGAACAACGGGCTGTCCTTGGCGATCTCGACGAAGGCGCGGCCGAATTCGCGATGATCGGAGCTTTCGGCGACGCCGCCCATCTGCACGCACATCGCCATCTGGCCATAGCAGATGCCGAGCACCGGCACGCCGGCATCGAAGACGATCTGCGGCGCGCGCGGGCTGCCGATGTCGCCGGTCGAGGCCGGGCCGCCGGACAGGATCACCGCCTTCGGATCGATGCGCTTGAACGCCGCCTCGGCCGACTGGAAGGGCACGATCTCGGAAAAGACGCCGGCCTCGCGGATGCGGCGGGCGATCAGCTGGGTGAACTGGCTGCCGAAATCGACAATCAGGACGGTGTCGGGATGATTGGCTGTTTTCATGGCGAGCGTTTAGAGAAAGAAACGAGTCGGCGCAATGGGTTGTGAGGTCGCGCTTTCACTTCGATTCCGGTGTGTTGTCCTGAACGCCAGAGGCTTTGTCCAATGCATCAGTTTGCGTTGTATCGAGTGACCGCAAGGCGCCCATCAGCGCCGCGAAACGCTCGTGACCAAGGCGGGCAACATAGCTCCGTTCGATCTGCAGCTTGATGCGGTCGCCATCGCGCAGGGCGTCCAGGCCCTTGCGGGTGTAGCGCACAAGCTTGCCGCGGCCGTCTTGCGGATCGGGCAGACGCTGCAACACACCTTCCGTCTCCAGGCCATCGAGCAATTGCTGAATCGCCTGCTTTGAGATCGCCGAGCGCTCGATCAGCGCCGACTGGCGCATGCCGCCGCGCGGGATATGTCCAAGCAGGCCGGCACGCGCTTCGGTGAACCAGTGATGGCCGGCAGCGCGCATCGCAGCGGCGAACTCGGTCTGCCAGGCGCGGCTCGCCTGCCACAGCCGCCAACCTATGTGATCCGGCAGCGCTTCAGGTTTTTCGTCAAGGCCCTTGACCAAATTCTTCTCGCCCGATACATAGTCAAGCATCTTGACTACTAGTTCACTCTAAGTGGCGATGCCGGTCAAGGCAATCGGCGACTTCAATTCAGGAGGAAATCATGGCAGCACTTCAGAAGGAAGCCCTTGCAATGCTCATTCCGGGCATGACCCATGTGTTGGAACGAAACGGCAAGGAGGCTTACGTCTATTTTGAAAGCGAGGGTGCCGCGCACATGCTGCTCGACGATGGCGAGGCGCGAAGCGGGCGCTGGCGGATGCTCGATGACGGTTATGTCGCCGACTGGGACACCGGCGCGACCGGACGCTGGACCCTCGATCACGAGCCCGGGTCAGTCACTTACATCAATCGCGACAACGCCGTTCGCTTCAGGATGATCGGCGTGCTGTTCGGCAACGCTAAGAACCTGCCGCCCCAACAAGCTTGAAGTCGATCGCGCCTGAGGCGATCGCCTGCTCCAGCAGTTGCACCGCCGCGGCCAGCTTCTCGTCGATGACGTGCAGATATTCGGTCCAGTCGCCAACGTGTCTCAGATCGGCCGCGCCGTCAGAAATGCCGCGCAGGCCGATAAGCGGAACGTCGAACAGCTGGCAGGCGCGCAGGCAGGCGAAGGTCTCCATATCGACCATGTCGGCGGCGATCGCGTCGTAGGCGGCGCCGGTGACGATTGCCGCCCCGGTCGACAGCGTCGCCTGTCTGACGCCTGGTATCCTGAACGGCAGCGGCACGCTGACAGGCAGGTCGAGGAACGGGGTGGCGCCCTTCTCGAACCCCAGGGGCGAGGCGTCCATGTCGCGGTAGCCAACCGAAACGGCCTGGTAGATTTCCGTCTGCTCCAGCGTCCGGCTGCCCGCCGACCCGAGCGACACGACGAGATCGGGCAGCGCCATCCCGGCATGCAGCCGGGATAGTTCGGCGCCGAGCCCGATACCGGCCTCGACCGGTCCGACGCCGGTCATCAGGGGCGTGAACAGCCGCTGCAGGTGTGGACCGTATTCGGCCTCCGCCGCCATGACGAAGAGAACGGACTTGCCGGAGATCGGGGTGAGCTCACCAGGTGTCTTGCCGGCCATGATCGTCCATCCTCCCTACCCGCTCCTCAGCCCTCGATTCCGTCGCGGCCGAGCACTGTCATCATCGTTCCGGTCATCGTGGCGATCAGCTTGGCCTCGCCGTCGACGGCGAACGCATAGGCTTGTCCATCGGCGACGATGATGGTGCGGCCGGGCTTGGTCACCGAGCCGCGGAACAGGAAGCGCTCGCCCCTGCCGGGCGCCAGCAGATTGACCTTGAACTCGATGGTCAGCACGCCGGAATTTTCCGGCATCAGCGAGAATGCCGCATAGCCGCAGGCCGAGTCGAGAGCCGTCGAAATGACGCCGGCATGGAGAAAGCCGTGCTGCTGCGTCAGCGCCGCAGAATAGGGCATTTCGATCTCGATGATGCCGGGCGTCACCAGCGTCAGCTCGGCGCCAATCGTCATCATCGCGTTCTGGCGCGCGAAGGACGTCCTGACGCGGTCCTCATAATCGGGAGCAGGAACGATCTTTGCTGCCATGGCCGTCGCCCTTCGTTTCTCGGCAAATCTTATCGCAAAGGCATTTATCGCAGAGGGGTGGGCGGCAGGCAATCGCAAATGCTGCACTGCAGCATTCGGCTTAGCCCTGTATCGATGGCAACGATTCAGCCGGCCCGCCGCAGCGCGCAGAAGTAAAAGCCGTCGGTGCCGCTCAGCAATGGCGACAGCGAAATGCCGCCCGCAGCGCCAATGCGCATTGCCGCTTCGTGGCCCGCAAAACGGCTGTCCCAAAGCTGGCGGTGATCGACCGGGACAAAATCGGGATGGCGGTCCCGGAACGCCGAAACCTGGTCGCCATTCTCCTCGTCGAACACCGAACAGGTGATGTAAACCAGCAGGCCGCCGGGTTTGACGAAGTCCCTGGCGGCATCGAGGATCGTCTCCTGCTCGCCCTTGCGGGCGTCGAGCTGTCTTTGCGTCAACCGCCATTTAGCATCCGGCCGGCGCCGCCAGGTGCCGCTGCCGGTGCAGGGCGCATCGATCACGACGATATCCATGTGCTTGCCGAGCGGCGCCAGTTCGGCCGGCTTGGTGACGATCTGCACATTGCGGTTTTCCGAACGGCGGATGCGGTCGAAGATCGGCGCCAGCCGTGCCTTCTCGGCATCGTGGGCGAATATCTGGCCGCGATTGTCCATCGCCGCGGACAGCGCCAGCGTCTTGCCGCCGGCGCCGGCGCAAAAATCGAGCACCTGCATTCCAGGTTCGGCGCCGGCCAGTTCGGCCGCAATCTGCGAACCCTCGTCCTGAACCTCGAACCAGCCTTTCTGGAAGGCCGGCTCGGCCTGCACGTTCGGGTGCCTGCCGTCGCCTTCGATCGGCGGGATGCGGATGCCGTGCGGCGCGATCCGGGCAGGCTTGGCGCCGGTCTCCGCCAGTTCCGCCAGCACCTTGCCGCGATCGGCCTTCAGCGTGTTGACCCTGAGGTCGAGCGGCGGGCGCGTCGCCAGCGCGGCGCCCTCTTCCACCCAGGCCGTGCCGAACGCCCGCTCGAACAGCGGCATGCACCAGTCTGGGATGTCTGCCCTGACGGCCGGCGGCGCATCGGCAAGCCGGCGACCGCCGACCATTTTCAATTCGTCGGCGGTAAGCAGCGGCGGCGCAAACTTGTCGCCCTCGAGCGTCTCGTTCAGCGACTGCGCCGTCTGGCCCCATTCGAGCAGCAGCGCGCCGAAGCCGATGGCGCGCGGTGTGTCTTCGCCCAACAGCCAGCCGGCCGAGCGCTTGCGGCGCAGCGCGTCGTAGACGATGTTGCCGATCGCGGCGCGGTCGCCGCCGCCGGCGAAGCGGTGCGATAGGCCCCAGTCCTTCAGCGCATCGGCCACCGGCCGGTGGCGCCGGCCAATGTCGTCAAGCACTTCAATGGCTGCCGCCAGCCGCCCGCCCAGTCTCATTGTCGTCTTCCATTACTCAGTAAATTAATTCCGGCCCTGCTCTTAGAGCTTTTCGTGCCCCGATTGAAACAGTTCTGTTTCGCCGACGGCGAGACGATCCATGCCGACGGGTGACGAATGTGGGTTGGTGCATCGCGAGCCGCGGCCACCAGGCGGGCGCCGGCATGCGTAACGAACAATTCGATCAATATATTACACGTTTCTAATGTGCGTGTCCGGCGCTCACAAGCATAGCGGCTTGCGAAACTGCTCTGCTTTGCAAGTTTTCCGGTTGCGAATACTCTTTGCGCGGTGATTCGCGTCGCAGAAAAAGCGGAGCCGCGGGTCGATACGAGGAGAGGGCAATGAAAACTTATCTGGCGGAAGTTCTGGGCACGTTTCTATTGGTGTTCATCGGCACGGCTTCGGTGGTGACGGGCGGCTTCGGCGGCGCGCTGCCGCTCGGCCAGGAAGGTATCGGTCTGGCGTTCGGCATCGGCCTGATAGCGGCCGCTTACGCGATCGGCCCGATTTCCGGCGCGCACCTCAATCCGGCGGTGACGCTCGGTGTGTTCCTCGCCGGGCGGATGCCGGCTAGGGACGTCATTCCCTACTGGATCGCGCAGGTCATCGGCGCCATCATCGCGTCGCTGGCGCTGTGGATCATCGTCTCCGGACAGGTCGGCGGCCACACCGGCGGCTTCGGCGCCAATGGCTGGGACGTGACGAAATGGGGCGTCAGCTCGGCCTTCCTGTGGGAGCTGATCGGCACCTTCACCTTCGTCACGGTGATCCTCGGCGTCACCAACGCCAAGCACACGACGGCCTTCGCCGGCCTGGTCATCGGCCTGACGCTGGCCGGACTGCACTTCGCCATCATTCCGGTGACCGGCACATCGCTCAACCCGGCCCGTTCGATCGGACCGGCGCTGTTTTCGGGAACTGCGGCGATCAGCCAGCTCTGGCTGTTCATCGTCGCGCCGCTGATCGGCGGCGCCATCGCCGGCGTGGTCGCCAAGGCCGGTATCTTCGAGAAGGACTGATTTTTCGAAGGCTTCATGGAAAAGGCGCGGGTCAAGGCCCGCGCCTTTTTGTTGCGTCGAGAATTCGTATGCCCGGATCACGCCGCGATATCAAAACGGTCGGCGTTCATCACCTTGGTCCAGGCGGCGACGAAATCCCTGACGAACTTCCGCCCGGCGTCCGCCGACCCGTAGACCTCGGCCAGCGCACGCAATTGCGCGTGCGAGCCGAAGATCAGGTCGGCGCGGGTGCCGGTCCACTTGACTGCCCTGGTCTTGCGGTCGCGCGCTTCGTAGACTTCATCGGAACCGGCGGCCGGATCCCAGACCGTGTTCATGGAGAGCAGGTTGACGAAGAAATCGTTGGTCAACGTGCCCGGCCTGTCGGTGAACACCCCGTGCTTCGACTGACCGGTGTTGGCGCCGAGCACCCGCAACCCGCCGACGAGCACCGTCATCTCCGGCGCCGTCAAGGTCAGCAGCTGCGCCCGGTCGACCAGCATCGCTTCGACCGACATCGGCGGCTTGCCCCTGACATAATTGCGGAAGCCATCGACTTTCGGCTCGAGCGCGGCGAAGGACTGGACATCGGTCTGTTCCTGCGAGGCGTCCATGCGGCCCGGCGTGAACGGCACCCCCACGTCATGGCCGCCGTCCTTGGCCGCCTTCTCGATCGCGGCGACGCCGCCAAGCACGATCAGGTCGGCAAGCGAGACCTTCTTGCCGCCGGACTGCGAGTTATTGAAGCCCTTCTGGATGCCTTCGAGTGTCTCGAGCACCTTGGCCAGCTGCGCCGGCTGGTTGACCTCCCAATCCTTCTGCGGCGCCAGGCGGATGCGGGCGCCGTTGGCGCCGCCGCGCTTGTCGGAGCCGCGGAAAGTCGAGGCCGACGCCCAGGCGGTCGAGACCAGTTCTGAGACGGACAGGCCGGAGGCCAGGATCTTCGCCTTCAGCGAGGCGATGTCCTGCTCGCTGACCAGCTCGTGGTCGATTGCCGGTATCGGGTCCTGCCAGATCAGCTCTTCCTTCGGCACGAGCGGGCCGAGATAGCGGACGGCCGGACCCATGTCGCGATGCGTCAGCTTGAACCAGGCGCGGGCGAAGGCATCGGCGAACTGATCAGGATTCTGATGGAAGCGCCGCGAGATCTTCTCGTAGGCCCGGTCGACGCGCAGCGCGAGGTCGGTGGTCAGCATCGCCGGCGCGCGGCGCTTGGAGGGATCGTGCGCGTCCGGCACGGTGCCTGCACCGGCGCTGCCCTTCGGCGTCCACTGATGGGCGCCGGCCGGGCTCTTGGTCAGCTCCCATTCGTAGTTGAACAGATTGTCGAAGAAGTTGTTGCTCCATTTGGTCGGCGTCGTGGTCCAGGTCACCTCGAGGCCCGAGGTGATGGCGTCGCCGGCAATGCCGGTGGCATGCTTGCTCGACCAGCCGAGGCCCTGCGCCTCGATGCCGGCGCCTTCCGGCTCCGGGCCGACGAGCGATGCATCGCCGGCGCCATGGGTCTTGCCGAAGGTATGGCCGCCGGCGATGAGCGCCACGGTTTCCTCATCGTTCATGGCCATGCGAGCGAAGGTCTCGCGGATGTCGCGCGCCGCGGCCAATGGATCGGGCGTGCCGTTCGGGCCTTCCGGGTTGACGTAGATCAGCCCCATCTGCACGGCGCCGAGATGGCCCTGAAGTTCGCGGTCGCCGGAATAGCGCTCGTCGGCGAGCCACTTGGTTTCCGATCCCCAGTCGACGTCCTGCTCCGGCTCCCAGACATCGGCGCGACCGCCGGCGAAGCCGAAGGTCTTGAAGCCCATCGATTCCAGCGCGACGTTGCCGGTGAGGATCAACAGGTCGGCCCAGGAGATCTTCCTGCCGTATTTCTGCTTGACCGGCCACAGCAGCCGGCGCGCCTTGTCGAGATTGGCGTTGTCTGGCCAGCTGTTGAGCGGCGCGAAACGCTGCTGGCCGGCGCCGGCGCCGCCACGGCCGTCGCCGATGCGATAGGTACCGGCGCTGTGCCAGGCCATGCGGATGAAGAGCGGGCCGTAATGGCCGAAATCGGCCGGCCACCAATCCTGCGAATCGGTCATCACCTGGTGCAGATCCCTGATCACCGCATCGAGATCGAGGCTCTTGAATTCCTTGGCGTAGTCGAAGTCCTCGTCCATCGGGTCCGACAGGCTGGACTGCTGATGGAGGACGCCAAGGTCAAGCTGGTTCGGCCACCAGTCACGGTTGCTCCTCCTGGCCGATCCATGTGGGACCGGGCATTTGCCGGCGCTGTTGTCGTCGGTTTTCGCGTCCATCTTTGCCTCCGATTTGTTGATTTTTCGGGATTTTGTTGATTTTCCGGGCAGGGCCGGCGGCCGCGCCATCCTGGAATGGTTCCAGACTAGCCCGCCCAGCCGATAAAGACAAATTGCCTTTGCTGTTTATTCTGATAGGTTTTCCTTATGATCGGTTTGACCGTCCGGCAGATGCATTATTTCGAGGCGCTGGCGCAGACGCTGCATTTCGGCCGTGCCGCAAAACTCGCCGGCGTCAGCCAGCCGGCGCTGTCCTCGCAGATCGCCGAGATGGAGCTGCGGCTGAATTGCCGTCTGTTCGAGCGCGGCGGCAAGGTGGTGCGGATGACCGACGAGGCCGTGGCCCTGCTGCCGCGCATCGAGCGCATTCTTGCCGACGTCCGCGACGTCGAGGCGACGGCCCGGCGCGGCCGCCCGGCGCTGGTAGGCCGCTTCCGGCTCGGCATCATCCCGACGGTGGCGCCCTATCTCTTGCCGCATGTGCTGCCGGAGCTGAAACGGCATTTCCCGGCCTTGCAGCTGGAACTGCGCGAAGCGGTGACCGCCTCGCTGGTCGAGGACACCAGTTCGGGTAAGCTCGACGCTTTCGTCGCGGCGCTGCCTCTCGATTACCCAGGCCTGGTTACCGAGGAACTTTTCTCCGACCGGTTCTTCCTGGCCGTGCCGGCCGGCGATCCCGCCTTCGCCTCGCCGCCGGTGCCACCGGAGAGCCCGGCACTGGAGCGGCTGATGCTGCTGGAGGAAGGCCATTGCCTGCGCGAACAGGCGCTCGCCGTGTGCGGCAACGTGCGGCCGGTGGCGATGGCAAGCTATGGCGCGACCAGCCTGACGACGCTCTTACAGATGGTGGCGCACGGGCTCGGCGTCACGCTCATCCCGGAAATGGCGGCAGGGCCGGCCAGCACTATCCCCGATTTGAAGATCGTGCCGTTCCAGGAACCGATGCCGCAGCGCACGATCTGCCTCGCCTGGCGGCGCAACAAGGTGCGCCACGACGAATGCGTCGAACTGGCGAAGATCATCCGCGGGCTGGACGCGGCGGTGCTGGCGGCTTGAGCGGCGGGTCAAGGATCCGGGTTTAGCCCCGAAGCCAACCTGCAAGAAAACGGCTTCAATCCCTTTTCCAGGCTGCGAGCAACGGGCCGTTGCTTCCATAGACAGGGTCCTTGCGCGGACGGCCGACCCTGGGGATCGTGACGACTGCCTTGGCATGGTCGGCGGCGGTCGTACACAGGTCATAGGTGCCGGATGGAGGATAGGCGCCGACAACCAGAAAATCGTCGGATGCGGAAAGACGCTGGTGCCCGGTGCCGGCCGGAAGCACCGCGACATCGCCGGCCTTCAGCGGCAGCGTTCGTCCCTTGCTGCCGCCAAAGCGGACCTTGGCCGTGCCGCGCGCAACGCCCAGCACCTCGTGTATCCGCGAATGGTAGTGGACGTAGTCGTAGATGCCATTGCGCCAGCTATCGCCCCAGCCGTTTGCCTCGAAAAGCGCCTCCATGACGGCCGCCGGATCGAATTCCTCGGGCAGCTTCACGGCGCCGCGATAGACGACAAGCGGCCAGGACGGATGGTTGGGCACCAGGCCATCATCGCTGAACCGAAACGCATTCGGTTTGCGCGGCCTCAGGAGGTCGGCGACCTCTCGCCGGCCCGGCCTGGCGATACCGGTGACCTGCTCGACGGCTTTCTTCGTGGTTTGCAGAATGCTCATGATGCGGCCTTGGATTGGTGGTGGCTTCATGCCGATTAACCGGCTGCATGGCGGGTCGGTTCCGCTGAGGGCAGAGATCTGCGATCTGTGCGGTCGGCATTTGACGTCCGGGCACATCGAAGCCGCCCAAGTTTCAAGACTTGAACACCGCAAGCATGTGAAGATCCAATCGGTCCCGCCGCTGTGTCGTCCCATTGCACGGATGAGACGATTACATTGTTTTGCCACAGCGCTCGCGACAGCTCGCGAAACGGGCGACCCGCAGAGGCTTTTTTCGTGTTATGATGCACTTGCAACGCGCGTAATCTCGACCTCGGCAATATGGCAAAGGTCGAACGCATTTTTGCCCTGGCGTCGCCCAGCATGGACTCAACTCCGGATGGCTGGGTGTGCTTATCCGGGGCGAGGAGGTTGTCCATGTCCACGAGTAATGTCGAACGCCCGCTGCAGCCGGGCGACCGGGCGCCGAATATTATTCTCGATGCGATCTCCCGCGAAGGCAAGATCGCGCTCGATGATTTTCGAGGCCGTAGCCCGTTGTTGATCGGTTTGTTCCGAGGCCTGCACTGTCCGTTCTGCCGGCGCCATGTCGCGGCGATGGCGCAACTCAAGCCGGCCCTGCGTGAGAAAGGCGTCGAATGCCTGGCGGTGGTCAATACGCCAGTCGAGCGGGCGCGGCTCTATTTCCGTTACCACCCGGCACCCGATCTTCTCGCCGCGTCCGACCCGGAGCGGGCCTCGCACCGTGCTTTCGGCTTGCGCGAGGTCGGGATGGACACGGTCATGGCGATCCGTATCGATCTCCCGGGCGAGTTGCCCGAGCCTATGGACGTCATGGCAATGTACGAGTTTCTTAACAAGAAGGAAGGATATGAGATTACGGGAGCCGACCAGCAGGCGATGGCTTCCGGCCAGGGGCAGCTTGTCGGTCAGTTCCTAATCGACCGGGCGGGCATCGTACGCTGGAACTTCACTGAAGTTCTGGAGGATGGCCTCAATACCTTCAAGGCGCCGAATCCGGAGGAATTGATGTCAGCGGCTTCCCAAGTTGCACATTGATGGGCTGCGGAAATAGGCGGCTGACAACTCGCTCGACGACCGCGCCCTTCCCGCTCACTACCGGGGAACGGCCGTCCTGGGTCAGAACCTGAGGATCGTGGATGACCGCTTCGCGCCCAATGTCGGTCATTCAGCCGGCCCCTGCCTTCCTTCAGAAGCGGACTTCCCTGGTGTCAACACGACGGGCGAGGTTGCGCCAGCTTCGGACCCTCTGGATTCGTTTCATCTCGCTGCTGACACGACTGCTGCAACGCCAGCTTAGCTAGGGCAGTCCTCGGCATCATCTGCCACGGGCAGGAAGAAGCGCCTACGCTCGCAAGAAGTGAGTTTTCGGTGCACGACGTCTTGAGCATAGGCGATGAGGTCCTCTGGCGACGTGAAGACGCGGATCAACTGCACGCTATCTCCGCCTGAGACAGCTGCGACCTGTGTGCCATCCGAATTGAATGCGGCCCGCGTGACCGCCGGGACGATCGTGCTGGTGTCATGCTGGCCAACAAGGAGCGCGAGTTGCTGACCCGTGTCGGCAGACCACAGCCTGACAGACCGCTCACGGTAGGACGACGTCACCGCATATTGTCCGTTGGGACTCAATGCGACGTTGTCGATGCTGGCACTGCCCCCCGTGAGGACAGACCTTTCCTTCCCGTCCTTGACGCTCCAGATGCGAACGGTTCCATCTCGTGAGGCAGTTGCCAGCGACCTGCCATCGTTGCTGAAGGCAACATTTGTCACCGGCCCGCCGTGTCCCTTCAACGTGGCGGCAGCTTCCCCTTCCGCGACTGACCAGATTTGCGTCGTTCCGTCAGAAGAACCAATGGCGACCAATCGGCTGTCGGGACTGAAAGCCGCTGCGCTGATGCGGTTCTCGTGTCCTGGAACACCTGTGAGCTCAGTGCCGTCCATCTTCCAAAGCCGCGCTGTATTGTCGTTCAACGTCGCAAGGACCAGCTTGCCATCCGGGCTGAACAAGGCATCCTGCAAATCCGCTGTGGTTTGAAATACTGTCTTGGCAGCGCCGGTCGAGGCGTCCCAGAGCCGCACAGTTCCATCGACCGAAGCGGATGCCAGGAACGAGCCATCGGAACTGAATTGGACCTGGACGACCTTGGGATCATGACCTTCCAGCGCTGCCGCTTCGCGACCGCCTTTGGCCTCCCACAGCCGAACCACGCCGTCGTTGGACGTCGTGGCAAGACGATGCCCATCAGGGCTGAATACCGCAAGCTTAAGCAAGCCTTCCGTGCCGGGCGCGAGCGTCGCAACCAAATTGCCACTTGCAACATCCCAGACATGCCCCACGACACCGCTTCCCGTCACGACGCGCGCCCCGTCAGCACTGAATACTGCGAACCTGCGCGCGGTTTCGTGACGCAACGTGGTCGTTAGCACACCGTCGACGTCCCAGATGCGCGCGGTTCCGTCGTGCGACACCGTGAGAAGGCGACGGCCATCGGGGCTGAAGGCGACCTCCTCGATCAGCGCACTATGCCCGTGGAGGATCGAGACCTGCGAGCCGCTCTTGACGTCCCAGATACGGGAAACGCCGTTCACCGACGCGGTGGCGAAAAGTTCGCCGTCAGGGCTGAACGCGCCGTTGACGTCGAGATATTGATAGGAGATTCCGGCATTGAGCGCGCTTGCCCTGGTTTCTTGGCCGAATATGCGGATCAACTCACCTGTCCTTGTATTCCAAAGACGGGCGGATCCGTCGATGGCAACGACTGCCACAAGGCGGCCATCGTGACTGAAGGTCCCTTGATGGCCAGCACTCGGTGATCCGGGGAGAGCGGCAAGTCCCGACAGATCCGCCAGACTCCAAAGACGAGACGTGCCAGTCCAGGCGACGGTCAGGAGTTGGGTCCCGTTCGGACTAAACTCGATGCCAGTAACATTGTCTCCGCGAACCGGAATCGTGCCGATCGGAGTGCCGTCGTTCGCATTCCAAATTTGAACGTCTCCGTGGAACTGGACGGAAGCAAGCATTTGACCGTCGGGACTCACCGCAAGAACGGTAGATTGCCAACTGGCTCCCGGCAATCTGGCAATCTCGGTGCCGTCCCGAGCGTTCCAGATCGTCGGCGCGGCAAACTCCGAAGCAGTAAAGATCCGCGTTCCGTCGCGGCTGAAAATCGCGGCGTGGACGTCACCGGTCTGATTGAGGACGTAGAGCTGCTTGCCGGTCGCCGCATCCCAGACCCTTGCAGTGCCGTCGACCGAGCCAGTGAGGACTTGTCTTCCGTCCGGGCTGAACACTGCCAACTTTAGCACGCCTTTATGGCCCTTGAGGATGGCAAGCGCCTTTCCGTCGGCGGTGTTCCAAACTCGCGCGGTCTGATCGAAGGAAGATGTAACGACGCGGTCTCCTTCCGGACTGAAAGCGCCGTGGGTGACGGCATCTTCATGGCGAAGGACGGCGAGTTCCTGATACCCGGACAGAGCTCTGAACAGGGCGGCTTCGGCCTCGGTCACATAGGGCCGTTCGGTCGTTTCTCCCTTCTTGGGAAGGGCCTCCAGCGCCAGAAGGATGGCAAGCTCGCTGTCCCCGGCGGACGACAGTTGCAGCGAGATCGACGAGAGCGACCGTGACTGGTTGCGCAGCGCGAGGTCTCTCGCCGCTATTGCCTCCTGGGCATTCTCGTCGGCGCGCTCTGCCTGAAGGCTGGCCTCGTGTTGTCCCCAGAATCCGGCGATCGCGCCGGCGCCTGCCACGACCGCCAATGCAAAGGCGACAATAGCGGCGTAACGCGTGCGGCGCGCAAGCCGTGTCGCCGCTTCCGCCACCAGGCTGCGGCGTTCCGCTTCGCGCTCAAGGCGCTCCCGTTTGGTCGCCTCTTCGGCCTCTATGCGCGCACGATCGGCCTGTCGCTCCCTTTCCGCGACCGCCATCTGAGCCAACAATGATGCTTCTACATACTGAGCTACTTGATCGTCGACGTCCTCTCGCCGCGACACTAGCAATTCCTCGCCCTCGGCAAGTCGTATGCCGGCGGGCAGAAGCAGGTCGGGATTCCTGTTGTCGGCATGCCAGCGGCCGGCATCGGTTCGCAGCCGGGCACGCGTCTCCAGAAAACTTCGATCAGCGTTGACGATGTCGCGCGCGCGGGGCCAACGGCTCAAAAGCGCCTCGTGGGCGACGCGGACGACTGCCTGCCCTTCAAGGTTCTCGTCGGAAACGAGAAGCCGAGCCGCGATCAACGCGTCGAGAAGTGCAGCTTGTGCGGGCGTTCGCGCCATGTTGTCGCGGACCGCCGGGGCCGCGGCGACTGAATTGTCGCCGAGACGAACCGTCGTCAGCGCGCGAAGGACGGTTGGCAGCGCATCCTGAACCGTGGGCGACAACGCCTCGACCACTTCGTCGGCCCGGCGCGCGATCGCGCCCTCGAGGCCTCCAAGCGCACGATAGGCTGCGAAGGTAAGCAGGCGTTCTGCTCGGCCGGCTTGGTAAAGTGCTTCGAGCACGAACTCGAGCAGTGGTAGGGAACCGGGGTCGGCCGCTGTCGCCTCCTGAAGCACGTCCTCCAGTCGGCCGCGGTCTTTCGTTTCCTCAAAGCGCAGGCCCGCCGCGCTTGCGGGTTCACGGATGATCTTCGAAATCTCGGCCCCGGTCGGAGGCAAGAGTTCGTAGCTGCTCAGGCCATCCTTCAATGCCGAGAAACCCGGGACCTCGCCGCACCGATGGAAGAAGTCGCCGCGAATCGTCGCGATCACCCATACAAGTCCGCTAGTGGCGAACGCTGAAAGCAATCGCACGAACAAAGCGCGCGAGGCTGGTTCCGTTTCGGTTGTGAAGAGTTCCTCCATCTGATCGACGGCTAGGACCAGACGCGCCTTACCCGGGCCGCCACTGGAGGGGGTCGAGGCGAGCGCCGAGCGGACAAAAGCCAGCGCCCGATCGGGATTGTTCCGAAACGTCGCCGCCAACTCGGTCGCCGTCCCGTTTTCGGCAAGTTCGGGCAAGGCTTCGGCGCGGAGCAACGCCGCTGACAGAGACGTGATCGCGTCAGGTCCCTCGGACGGACGCATGACGCAACGCCGCCAGAGCAAGATGCCCGGCACCGCGCCACGTTGCGTGACGGCCGGAATCAGCCCGGCGCGCACGAGCGAGGACTTGCCGGAGCCGCTCATCCCGTAGATGAGCAGGAAGCACTTGCCCGCGACCGCGAGCTGCTCCAGTCGCTCAGTGCAGATAGCGATCGCACGGCTCCGCCCGAAGAAGAGATCGGCGTGCTCGAAATCGAAACTGTCGAGGCCGCGAAACGGCGAGCTAGTTGGTTCCTCAGACGTGACGGGCACGCGAAAAGCCCGAACCGGCCGCGCAATGTTCTTTAGGCGCTGCTCACCCAGGTCAACGAAATCTGCTGCAAGACGGTCGCGAACTTGCATCTGGATAGCGTCAGAGACGCAGATGCCGCCCGGAAGCGCCAGCCCCTCAAGGCGGGCGGCGACATTCACACCGTCACCCATGAGATTGTCGCCATCAACCACCACGTCGCCGAGGTTGACTCCAATCCGGAATCGCATGCGCCCTGGCCCAGGCAAGTCGGCGTTGAGCCGATCGATCGCCAACTGGATGTCGATAGCGCACCGAACCGCACCTATCGCGCTGGCGAATTCTGCGATGACGCTGTCGCCTGCGCTTCCGAAGATGCGTCCATCGTAGCCGGCAATTAGCTTGTCGATCGCTTGTCGATGGACCTTCAGGGTAGCAAGGGTCGTCTCTTCATCTTTGCCGACAAGTCGGCTGAACCCCACCACGTCGGCAGCGAGGATGGCAGCTACTTTCCGCTGAACGCGATCGACGGGCATCCCCGCTCCTGCGGCACATCGTTTATCATCCTACCCTAACAGCTTTCGAACCCGAAAGGCGCTTGATCGGCCGCATCGCCCCGCTTCGGTGGAAACGGACAGTCTGAGGAATGTCGCCTTGGGTCAGTTCACGACCTCCATCCAGCGGGTTGAATGTCTGCAATCTTCGTTGCGAAGCCAGAAGCTGCCAATCCGCTCGCGGCCCCTATCGAGACGTTCAAGGCCTTGGTGCTAAGCGTCCGCCCATGGCGCAAAGGAGAAAAATTGGCGCCCACCCCTCACGCCGTCTTTGCCGAACTTGTGCGGCTTGCCTACTTCGGAACTCGGTGCGGAAAACGTGTGGCTGCTCGGCCGAGAAACAGTCGTCAGAATCTGCCTGCCCCCTTGCTCGCCCCCCAACCCTCACGGCACAAATATCAAAAACACCCAGGTAAAAAATACCACGAGGTGCACCAAGCCGGTCAGGAACGTCGTCCTCTCCGTGCCGAAGCTCACATTGCAGATGAAAAGCGCCAGGACCAAAAGCACCGTGTCGGTCGCCGGCAGGCCCAGGGTCAGTCCTCTTCCGGTCAGCAGGCTGGCGGCGGCTATGCCGGGTATTGTCAGGCCGATCGTCGCGCAGGCCGAGCCCATGGCGACGTTCAGGCCGCGCTGCAGTTCGTTATTGAGCGCGGCGCGAACCGCCGAGATCGCCTCCGGCATCAGAACCAACCCGGCGATCATTGCGCCGACAATGGCGTCGGCCTGCGGCACCTGGTAGGCGACGAGCGCATCCTCGACGCTGGCTGCGACCTGTTCGGCCAGCATGACGATGCCGATCAGCCCGATCAGCAGGAGCACAGCGCCGGCGGCGACGCTTTCGTGAGCGTCGGCTCGCGCTGCGGCGCCATGTGCTTGCCCGTCGATGAAATCGTCGCGGTGGCGGACAGTCTGCGCGAACAGAAAACCGGCATAAAGCAGCACCGACAGCACGCTGACGAAGCCGAGTTGCGCCGCCGAAAACGTGCCGGGATCGGTAGTTCGCGTGTAGGTCGGCAGAATGAGCGTCATGACGCTCAGCGCGACCAGCACCGCCAGATAGGCGCTGGTCCCTTGGCGGACGATTGCCTGCTTGCGATGGCGCCAGCCGCCAAACGTCAGGCACATGCCGACCACGCCGGTGGAGGTGATCATCACCGTCGAGAACACGGATTCGCGCGCAAGCGTCGGGTTGTTGGCGCCGTGCAGCATGATGGAAACGATGATCGACACTTCGATTGCCGTCACGGCGATGGTCAGCACCAACGTGCCGTACGGCTCGCCTACCCGCCTGGCCACCGCCTCGGCGTGGTCGAGCACCACGAAAATGGTGGTGAACATGATCGCGCTCGACAGCGCGCCGATAAACATCCTGGTGCCCAGCGACCCTTCGTCCACCGACAGGCCGCTACCCCTGACCGCGACAGCCATCACCAGAGCGGCCAACGGCATGCCGTAGGAAATCGCCGATCTTGCGAAACCACTCATTGTCACCTTCTTGCCTTCCCGCAAATCCCGTGGAAGGGCGATTTGCAATCACTGTTGCGCACCGCGACCATCCAGAGAAATCGCATATGACAGGTCATGACGCCATCGCGGCGTACCCCAGCCCTAGCCCCTCCCCACAAGGGCAGCGCAATCGCGTACGCATTCTTGCGAAGAGGACCCCCACCCTAACCCTCCCCACAAGGGGGAGGGAACGCTGCCGCGCGCCCTTGCTTTCCCTTTGGCGCCGAAAGGCAGGCAATTTGCCGAGGTCGGCGCCACCGAAAGTCCCCCTCCCCCTTGTGGGGAGGGGTTAGGGGTGGGGGGTCCTCTTCGCAAGAATCCGCCGCGATTGCGCTGCCTCCTGCCCCCGCACACCTCAAAACATCATGTCACCCGCAGGAAGCTCGCGCGCTAGCCGGGCGTGTTGGCCTTGACGACCTTCTTGCATTCGGGCGTCAGCTCGCTCATGTGACCGGCCAGGCATTTTACGACGCGGCCACCGCCCGGCAACACGCCCTTGCACAACCTCTGGTAATCTGCTTGGCAGGCCTCACGCTCGGCCGCCGTCTGCGCCAGCACCGCGGTGGCTGCCAGCTGAGTTGCCAGGAAAAGCACGCCTAACCCAATCCGCATGGAACACCCCTCAAATATGTTGCCCAAACAACGCCTCCGTCACGCGTAGCACAAACGGAAGCCTTTTCACGCCGTCTTCTGCGTCACCAATCCCAGCTCGTCGACCATCGCCTGGCGCATCAGGAATTTCTGCGGCTTGCCGGTCACCGTCATCGGCAATTCGGTGCGGAAGCGGATGTAGCGCGGGATCTTGAAATGGGCGATCTGGCCGGCGCAGAAGGCCTTGATCTCCTGCTCCGTGGTGATCTGGCCGGGCTTCAGCACGATCCAGGCGCACAGCTCCTCGCCATATTTCGGGTCGGGAATGCCGAACACCTGCACCTCCTTGACCTTGGGGTGGCGATAGAGGAACTCCTCGACCTCGCGTGGATAGACGTTCTCGCCGCCGCGGATGACCATGTCCTTGACCCGGCCGACGATGTTGCAATAGCCCTCGGCATCGATGGTGGCGAGGTCGCCGGTGTGCATCCAGCCGTCGGCGTCGATGGCCTCGCGGGTCTTCTGCTCGTCGTCCCAATAGCCCTTCATGACGGAATAACCGCGCGTGCAGAGCTCGCCCGGCGCGCCGACAGCGACGGTGGCACCTTCGGCGTCGATGGCCTTGACCTCGACATGCGGATGGACGCGGCCGACGGTCGAGACGCGCTTTTCCAAGGGGTCGTCGACGCTGCTCTGGAACGAGACCGGGCTGGTCTCGGTCATGCCGTAGGCGATGGTCACCTCAGCCATATGCATCAGCGACACCACCTTCTTCATCACCTCGATCGGGCATGGCGAGCCGGCCATGATGCCGGTGCGCAGGCTGGTGAGATCGAAGGAGGCGAACTCCGGATGGTCGAGCAGGCCGACGAACATGGTCGGCACGCCGTAGAGCGCGGTGCAGCGTTCCGTTGCCACCGCCTTCAGCGTGGCGCCGGCATCGAAACCCTCGCTGGGGAAAACCATGGTCGCGCCCTTGGTGACGCAGCCCATCGTGCCCATCGACATGCCGAAGCAATGGTAGAGCGGCACCGGGATGCACAGCAGGTCGTCGACGGTGAGCCGGATTGCCGCAGTGACGAAATTGCCGTTGTTGACGATGTTGTTGTGGGTCAGCGTCGCGCCCTTGGGCGCGCCGGTCGTGCCGCTGGTGAACTGGATGTTGATGGCGTCGTCCGGTTTCAGCCCCGCTGAAATCCGGTCGAGCCGGTCATGCTCGTCGCGGCCGGCCATCGCCAGCACGTCGGCGAAATTGAAGATGCCCGGCGAATTCTCCTCGTCCATGCGGATGACGGTCTTCAGCGCCGGCAGTCTGTTGGCGTCGAGCTTGCCGGGGGTGGCCTTGGCGATCTCCGGCGCCAGCGTTTCGATCATGCCGAGATAGTCGGAACTCTTGAATGTGGCGGCGGTGACGAGCGCTCGGCAAGCGACCTTGTTCAAGGCATATTCCAGCTCGACCAGCCGGTAGGCCGGGTTGATGTTGACCAGGACCAGGCCGATGCGGGCGGTGGCGAATTGCGTCACCAGCCATTCCCAGCGGTTCGGCGACCAGATGCCGACGCGATCGCCTTTCTCGAGGCCGAGCGCCAGGAAACCGGCGGCCAGTGCATCGACGGTCTCGGACAGTTCGTCCCAGGTAAAGCGCTTGTCCTGCTCGACGAAGACGGCGGCATCGAGCGTGCCGTATTTGCCGACCGTATCGGCAAACAGCGCCGGGATCGTCAGGTTGAGCAGCGGCACGCTGCGCTCGCCCGAGACATGCGCCGTGCCGTCGACCGGCGCAATGAACGAGCCGCCATCGCGCTTGGAGCGCAGGCTGGTGGCATTCTTCAACTCGTCGAGATTGATCGGCATCGCCGTGTCCTCCGCAGACAGGCCGAGCCTATCAGCCCGGCGGGGTGGTGGAAATCCCGTCGATGGCGGGGCTGGGTGGGAACTCGCCTGTAAGGGCCGAAAATAAAAAACCCGCCTCGGCGGGCGGGTCTTCGGGGCCAATTGGCACCATAGCGAGATTAGTAGCATAGCTGCCGGCACAAAGCAAGAACAAAATTGCTGTACGCCAGGAAATTGCTTCGGGTCGGCGCAGCTGCTTATCTCCCCCCTCGAGGCTGAGCAATCGCATTTGGATTCTTACGAAGATGGACCCCCACCCTAACCCTCCCCACAAGGGGGAGGGAACGCTGCCGCGCGCCCTCACTTCGCCTTTTGGCGCCGAAAGGCAGGCAATTTGCCGAGGTCAGCGCCAACGGAAGTCTCCCTCCCCCTTGTGGGGAGGGGTTAGGGGTGGGGGTACGTCGTAGAGCGAAAGCCTCGGCTTGCTATCTGCGATGGCCCCCTCGTGGGGGAGATGGCCGGCAGGCCAGAGGGGGTCGTCTCGCGTGGAGCTCCAGCCTGCCGTTAGGAGAGTCGCGTCAAGACGTACCGACCCCCTCTGTCGCCTTCGGCGACATCTCCCCCTCAAGGGGGGAGATTGGCGACGTCAGCCTGCGTTCACCGATGCCATCCTGGCCGCAATATCGCGCAACACGGCCTCGTCCGTCGCCGAACGCATCTTCCTCGACGCCACGAGACAGGCCTGCGAGCGCAAGATGAGGCCGTCGGCCAGCACCTTGAGATGGTTGGCGCGCAGCGTCGCGCCTGACGTGGTGATGTCGACGACGATATCGGCCAATCCGGCCGCCGGCGCGCCTTCGGTGGCGCCAAGGCTTTCGACGATGCGGTAGACCTGGATGCCGTGCTTTTGCGAAAAGAACTGCTGGGTCAGGCGCCAGTATTTGGTGGCGATCCTGAGCCGGCGGCCGTGGCGCTGGCGGAAGTCGGCGGCGACGTCGTCGAGGTCGGCCATGGTGTCGACATCGAGCCAGACGTCGGGCACGGCGACGACGACATCGGCATTGCCGAAACCGAGGCGGGCGATGATTTCGGCGCGCATCTCGCAATCGGCGAGGTTTTCGCGCAAAAGGTCCTCGCCGGTGATGCCGAGATCGACCGACCCCTGGCCGATTTCGCCTGATATCTCCGAGGCAGACAGGAACGCTATCTCGACGCCGTCAAGGCCGTCGATGCGGGCGCGATATTTGCGCTCGTCGCCGGGCAGGCTGACGGCAAGCCCGGCCTTGGCCAGCACCTCCAGCGCCTGCTCCTTGAGCCGGCCTTTCGACGGGATCGCCAGCGTGATCATGGCGCCGTCTCCCGCAGCGCCTCGATGCGGTCGAGCCAGACGGAAAAACCGACGCCGGGGATCGGCGTTTTGGCGCCGAGCAGCGTCAGCAGCCGGTCGTAGCGGCCACCACCGGCGAGCGGCCGGTCGCCATCCTGCGCCGCGATCTCGAAGACCAGGCCGGTGTAGTAATCGAGCGGCCGGCCGAAGGCGGCGTCGTAGCTGATTTCAGACATCGGCAGGCCGAGGCTTTCTATGGCCGCGGCGCGGGCTGCGAAATTCTCCAGCGCAGCCCCCAGTGAAAGCCCGGCATCGGCTGCAAAACGTTCGAGCGCTCCGGCGGCGCTGTCGAGCGGCACGTCGATGGCCAAAAAGCTCTTCAGCGCCGCAAACGCCTCGTTCGACAGCCGTACGCTGCGCAGTTCGGCTTTCTCGATCAGGCGCCGCGCAATCTCGGACGGCGAACGCCCGGCCGTTGCCGACAGGCCAGCCTCTTCCATGCCGCCGGCGATATGCGCCGAAAGGCTGTCCAGATCGCCGTCGAGGACAAGGGCGGCGACCGCGCCGGCAAGCTGGCTGTTGCGCGGTGGATTGGCCAGGTCGGCAAGGGCTGCCTCAAGCATCGGCGCCGAGCCGAAGGCGCGGGCCAGCCGCATGCGCCAGCCGCGCGGCAGGCCAAGCGCGGCCAGCACCGCCTCGAAGATGGTCTGGTCGCCGAGCGTCACCGCCAGCTCCCGGCCGGGCAGCACCAGCGACAGCAGCGCATGCGCATCGGCCAGCGAACGCGCGTCGGCGGCGGCCGTGTCGCGGTCGCCGAGATCCTCGATGCCGGCCTGGAAGAACTCGTTGCCGCCCTCGCGGCGCTGGCGAAACACCTCGCCGAGATAGGAATAGCGGCGCGGCGTGCCGGCCTGGCTGGCGATGTGGTCGAGGCAGACCGGAATGGTGAATTCCGGCCGCAGGCAAAGCGTCTGCCCGGTCTCGCTCTCGGTGAGAAAGATGCGGCGCCGCAAATCCTCGCCGGCCATGTCGAGGAACGGATCGGCCGGCTGCAGCACCGCGACTTCGACCGCATGGGTGTTGCGCGCGGCGAAGAGGCTGGTGATGTCGGATGCGATGGCGGGGCGCGAGGTCATGGCAGGCGCCCTTCCCTTCTCCCCCTGTGGGAGAAGGTGGATTGGCGCGAAGCGCCAAGACGGATGAGGGGTGCCGGAAGAAATGAGGCGTCGGCGTTCCCTGGAACACCCCTCATCCGACCGAGCTTCGCTCGGCCACCTTCTCCCACAAGGGGAGAAGGAAGCGGCGCCCTACTTGCCACGCGCCCGCTCCTCGGCCTGCGCCGCCAGTATCTTCTTCACCTCGGCGACCAGATCGCCTTCCGCCACGGTCACCTGCGCCGGTCGCGCGGCGCGCCATTCGGCGTTGTCGGCGATCTCGGCCGACATCTTCGCGCCTTCGATCAGGTCCTTGATCTGCACCTCGCCCTTGGCGCGCTCGTCGCCGCCCTGGATGACGGCGACCGGGCTGCCGCGACGGTCGGCATATTTCAGCTGCGCCTTCATGCCGGCGCCGCCGAGATACATTTCCGAGCGGATGCCGGCGGCGCGCAGCTCGGCCACCATCTTCTGGTAGCGGCCGAGGCTTTCCGTATCCTTGTCCATGGTCAGCACGACGACCGGCGCGATGACATCGGAAGTATCGAGCTTGCCGAGGTTCTTCAGCGCCGTCATCAGCCGCGAGACGCCGATCGAAAAACCGGTCGCCGGCACCGGCTCGCCACGAAAGCGCGAGACGAGGCCGTCATAACGTCCGCCGCCGCCAACCGAGCCGAAGCGCACGATCTGGCCGTCCTCGTTGGGGATTTCGGCCAGCAGCTCGGCCTCGTAGACCGGGCCGGTGTAATATTCGAGGCCACGCACGACGGAGGGGTCGATGCGAATGCGATCCTCACCGTAGCCGCTTTGTGCGACCATGGTTCTTATCTGCTCCAACTCTGCAAGACCCTCGACAAACGAGGCGTTCGTGATGCCGAGATGTTCGAGTTTCCTTTCCTCGACAAGATTGCTGAGCCCTGGGGTGATAGATCCCAGTGTCTGGACAATTTGTTCGGGATCATGCTGCGCCATGACCGTGAAATAGCTGATCACAACATCGATTTGCGCGTTACCCAGCCCGGCGCCCTTGGTAAAATCACCGCTCTCGTCCTTGCGCCCGGCGCCCAAAAGCAGGCGCACGCCCTCGACGCCCAGCTTGTCCAGCTTGTCGATCGCCCGCAACACCTGCAGCCGGCGGCCAGCATTCTCGTCGCCGCCGAGGCCGATCGCCTCGAGCACGCCGTCGAGCACCTTGCGATTGTTGACCCGGACGACGTAGTCGCCGCGTTTGATGCCGAGCGCCTCCATCACGTCGGCCATCATCATCGCCATCTCGGCATCGGCCGCGACACCCGGCGTGCCGACCGTGTCGGCGTCGAACTGCATGAACTGGCGGAAGCGGCCGGGACCCGGCTTCTCGTTGCGGAACACCCAGCCGGAGCGATAGCTGCGATAGGGTTTCGGCAGGCGCTCGAAATTCTCGGCGACAAAGCGCGCCATCGGCGCGGTCAGGTCGTAGCGCAGCGACAGCCACTGGTCGTCATCGTCCTGGAACGAGAACACGCCCTCGTTCGGCCGGTCCTGGTCGGGCAAGAATTTGCCGAGCGCATCGGTGTATTCGATCAGCGGCTGGTCGACCGGCTCGAAACCGTAGAGTTCAAAGACCGAGCGGATCGTCGCCATCATCTTCTCGACGGTGCGCAGATCGTCGGCGCCGCGGTCGACAAAGCCGCGCGGAAGCCGCGCTTTCATCTTTTCGGATTTGTCGGCCATGGGATGGGTACTTTGCTAAGTAATCGGTGACTTATTTCGGGTCGGCGTGTCCTACCGATGCAGCCCGGAGAAGGCAAGGGTTTGCGGCTCTCCTTCTCCCCTTGTGGGAGAAGGTGGCCGAGCGAAGCTCGGTCGGATGAGGGGTGTTCCAGGGAACGCCGACGCCTCATTTCTTCCAACACCCCTCAACCGGCTCGGCGCTGCGCGCCGATCCACCTTCTCCCACAAGGGGAGAAGGAAAGGCGAAAAAGAAGCTGAAACAATTGCGCCATGCGCGCGGCATCGTGCCGACACAATCCGGGCCGATAAGCGCGCCGAAACAAGGGGTTCGGGGCCATGGCCACGCTACAGAAGTTCGACATCATCGATAGCGGCGCACGCGACGCCTCGGTCCGGCTGCGGCCGGCCGATGGTTATGCGCCGAATACCAAGCAAATCGCCGGACCGTTCGAGATCGCGGCGCAACAGCGCAGCGGACCGACCATGCGCGACGTGCTGATGACCGGACTGCTGGTGATCTATCCGGTGTTCGCCGCGCTGGCGGCCATCCTTGCCGGGTTTTTCCTCGCCGGCGCCGGCGGCGCCTGAGCCGCTATTTCGGCCGCTTGAACGCTTTCCGTTCCGCCTCGACCGGTTCGCGGCAGACGCAGCCCTCGAGATGGTCGTTGACCAGCCCCATCGCCTGCATGAAGGCGTAGACGGTGGTCGGGCCGACAAAGCTCCAGCCGCGCTTCTTCAGCTCTTTCGAAATGCGGACCGAGACGGCCGTCGTCGGATTGGCGCGCAAATGCGCGAGGTCGACGATCTCGGGCCGCTCGTGCGGGCCGGGCTCGAACTTCCAGAACCAGGCGGCCAGCGAGCCGGCCTCGTCGATGAGTTCGCGGGCGCGCTTGGCGTTGTTGATGGTCGAGACGATCTTGCCGCGATGGCGGATGATGCCGGCATTGCCGAGCAGGCGATCGACATCGGCGTCGGTGAAGGCGGCGATCTTGTCGACATCGAAGCCGGCAAACGCCTCGCGGAAATTGTCGCGCTTGCGCAATATGGTCAGCCAGGACAGGCCCGACTGAAAACCTTCGAGGCAGATCTTCTCAAACAGGCGGCGGTCGTCGGCGACCGGCCGGCCCCATTCGTGGTCGTGGTAGTGCAGATAATCCGGCAGGTTGCCGTGCCAGAAGCAGCGGGCGATGCCGTCGGGACCGGCAAGCAGACCTGTCTTTTCATCCATGGCGGAATTCCGTTCGTGTCTTGGCGTTAACGCGTTTTGACGCGGCCTTTACCGCGGCTTTACCAGATTCCTGAACCGGGCGGTAACCACACCAAAAGCTTTACTGACAGATCGGCATTTTACACATTCCGATTCATGTTTCGGTTGCCGCTTCGCGCCCAATGTCGGCGAAATCGGGGAGGCTTTGCACCCCGGCATGTTCGACGATCAAGGTGCGTTGCGATGAAGACATTCTTGTTCCCACTGTTCGGCGCCGCGGCCGTACTTGCTGCCGGCGCCGCCAATGCCAACGACCGCTATGCGGAGAGGCCGCCGGTGGTGGTCAGCCCGGATCTTTCGGCACCCTGGGTGCTGCAGCTCGGCCATGCCCCGGGCATCGTGCGGCAGAGCCGGCAAGAGGCGCAGCCGCAACGGCGCTACCGGCGGCTGGCCGAACCCGATCAGCTGCGCACCGCAGCGGTGCAGGCGCCGGCCAAGCGCATGGTGATGCGGCCGCATATCGACCCGATCTATCTGCCGCAGGAAGTCGCCTATGACGGCCCGCAGAAGCCGGGCACGATCGTCATCGATACGCGAGAGAATTTCCTCTATCTGGTCGGGAAGAACGGTAAGGCGCGGCGTTATGGCGTCGGCACCGGCAAGCCGGGCTTCGAATGGTCCGGCACCCACAAGATCACCAACAAGCGCGTCTGGCCGGATTGGCGGCCGCCGGCGGTGATGATCGCCCGCGAAGCCGCCAAGGGCCGTTATCTGCCGACCTATCTTGCTGGCGGCATGGAAAACCCGCTCGGCGCACGCGCGCTCTATCTCGGCTCGACCGAGTACCGCATCCACGGCACCAATCAGCCCTGGACGATCGGCGGCGCGGTGTCATCGGGCTGCATCCGCATGCGCAACGAGGACGTGGTCGACCTTTACGAGCGGGTCAATGTTGGCACGACGGTTGTAGTGATGTAATCTGCGGTTGACCTCATCGATGATTCTGCTCAGAAGCCTCGGGAGCATTGAATAACGGGGGACGGGCCGTGTGGGGATGCGGCCAGTCACGAAAGGGCAGCGCGGCAAGCCGTGCTGCCCTTTTTGTTTCCGCCAGCAGGAATTGACGGGAAGATTTTGCCGGCACGTCGCGCGACCGGCGTGACGGTTCGCTTTTCGCGCTGCCTTTTCGCGGTTGCTTTGCTATGTGGCGGCTAAAATCCAGATAAAGGCCCCATCCCGATGTCCCTTTCCGATGACAGCCGCTATCTCAGAGGCGGCCCGGTTGCCCAACGCATCATCGCCGGCGTGCGCGAGGAGGCGGCGATCGCCACCGCCGAAGGCTTTCCGCCCAAGCTGGTGTCGGTCACCGTCGGCGATACCGCCGCGGTCGACATCTATGTCCGCAACCAGCGCGCCAAGGCCGGGTTGGCCGGCATCGGCTTCGAGGAAAGGCGCTTTCGCGCCGACATCACCGCCGGCGAGCTGGAAGCGGCAATCCACGGGCTTAACGCCGACCCGCGCGTCACCGGCATCATCATCCAGCGGCCGGTGCCGGTGCACATTCCGATCAAGACGCTGCAGGCGGCGGTGCATCCGCTCAAGGATGTCGAGGGCATGCATCCGGCCTCGATCGGCAACATCGTCTACAACCAGCTCGACCTGGCGCCCTGCACCGCCGCCGCTTCGGTCGAACTGCTCAGGGAAACCGGCCTCGACCTCAAGGGGCTCGAGGTGGTGGTCGTCGGCCATTCCGAGATCGTTGGCAAGCCGATCGCGTTCCTCTTGATGAGCGAAGGCGCGACGGTGACCGTCTGTCACCACATGACGCGTTCGGTGGCGGCACACGCACGCCGCGCCGACGCGCTGTTCGTCGCGGTGGGCAAACCGCGGCTGATCAAGGCCGACATGGTCAAGCCGGGCGCCGCCGTCATCGATATCGGCATCAATTCGGAAATCGGGCCGGACGGCGAGAGCCGCATCGTCGGCGACGTCGATGCCGAGAGCGTCAGGCATGTCGCGTCGTGGATCACGCCGGTGCCGGGCGGCGTCGGCCCGATCACGGTGGCGATCCTGCTGCGCAACACGATGGTGGCGCTTAGCCGCCAGCGCGCCCGCTACCAGGCCACCTACGGCACGGCAGACCGGCTGGCGGCGGAGTAGGCGCCTTCGTCACGTGTATTGCGGCACATGGCAGGTGATCCGGGACTCGTCATCCCAGAAGACGTAGAGCACGCCGCCGCTGCCCCAGAAGAAACCGGCGAGTGAATCGAACTGAAGAAGAAATTTCATTTCCCGGTCCGTTCCGGGAATGACTGGAAACTGCGGTCCCTGAATCCATGACGGCAGCCCACCAAGCCGAAACAGGTTTTGCCTTGAATTGCTTATCCCGTACGACTGCCTGAGCCACCGTTCAGGGGTCGGTGCCAACCGAACAGTTCTTTTCTCGGCGGCTTTTGCAGGCCTCTCAATGTAGGGCGAATGCAGAGGCGCGATCGGCGTCGGCACACCGGCAGCGTCATGGGAATAATAGGTCGGTTCGAGAGAATTCGCACAGGTCTCGATACGGAGTCTGGGAAGAGGCATCGTCAGCTCACTCCCGAGATCGTCCAGCGTAATCAGATGTATCAGTCGCTCTCGACAGGTCGGGCACACTGCCGATCCTTCGCCGCCGACCGTAAGTGGCCGGCCAGTCGCCGGCAGATGCCAGGTAGGATGATTGCGATGCGTCGGAAAAGACATGTCGCTCGGAGCGCCTTCCTCAAAGCTGAAATGATGACATGCCGGCGGCGAACGAGGATCATCATGCGTCAGCCAGTCTGCGAAATCGGGAATGTCGCCCAAGGTACCGTCTGGAAACAATTCCGGCGCCTGCAAGGCGACGTGAGCCAGCAGATCCTCCACGTCTATTCCGCGTTTCACTTCCTCTTGCAGGAAAAATGCCAGACGAGCCAAATACGCGTCGTCGAGAAACGAAACGGCGTCGATAATCAGATTGTCTTGCTGGACGTCGGCTTCTATCGCTGCCTTTATGAGCGCAAACAGGAATTCGGACCCATCCTTGAGATGACGAGCGATGATTGTCTGGCATTCGCCATAGCTGGCCTGGAACGTCGCCGGCGATCTGTCCGACAGCAGCCGAACGACGGTTCCAATCTCTTCGGACTTTGGGTTGGGCATCTCGGCAGTCTCATCGGCGGGTGCGCAGCAATCAAACCAATTTTGGCGGCTCGCCGCCATAGGCCCAGTCGAGCAGCTTTATCGTATGCACCACCGGCAGCTTGGCGGCGGAAGCGATCTGGGTGATGCAGCCGATATTGCCGGTGGCGACGATTTCAGCACCGGTCGCCTCGATATTCCTGACCTTGCGGTCGCGCAACGTCGCCGAAATCCCGGGCTGCAGGATGTTGTAGGTGCCGGCCGAACCGCAGCACAAATGCCCTTCGCGCGGCTCGCGCACGACGAAGCCGGCTCTGGCCAGAAGCTCCTTCGGCTGGCGGGTGATCTTCTGGCCGTGCTGCATCGAGCAGGCTGAGTGATAGGCGACGATGGTGCCCGGCTTGCGGACCGGCTCGGGCAGGTCGAGGCTTGCCAGATATTCGGTGATGTCCATGGCCAGCGCCGAGACCCGCGCAGCCTTGTCGGCATAGGCCGGATCGAGGCGCAGCATGAAGCCGTAATCCTTGATGGTGGTGCCGCACCCGGATGCGGTGATGACGATGGCGTCGAGTCCACCCTGCTCGATGGCGCGCGTCCAGGCGTCGACGTTCCGTCGGGCCGACGCCAAGGCAGCGTCCTCGCGCCCCATATGATGCACCAGCGCGCCGCAGCAGCCCTCGCCCTCGGGCACCACGACCTCGACGCCAAGCCGGGTCAGCAGCGAA
This sequence comes from Mesorhizobium sp. M1169, assembly GCF_040318345.1. NCBI lineage: Bacteria > Pseudomonadati > Pseudomonadota > Alphaproteobacteria > Hyphomicrobiales > Phyllobacteriaceae > Mesorhizobium > Mesorhizobium sp. M1169. The sequence continues at coordinate 249,861 of NZ_JAMYME010000003.1, forward strand.
ATCGTCGTGTCGTTGATGCCGGGATCGAGCACGGATTGCGCGCAGCCGGTGAGGATGGCGACGCGGCCATTTTTCTTCGCGCCCTGCCCGGCATGGACGCCCGGCGAGGCCATCGGCGAGACTGCCGGGACCGACGCCGGGGCCAGCTTCAACATCGCGCCCAAAGGCTTCAATGCCTGGATTTTCTCAAACAGGCCGGCGAATGGCTGGCCGAGCTTCGCCAGCTTGAGCGCCGCGCGGAAACGCGAGGGGTAGGGCAGCACGAAGGCCAGCATGGCGCGTGTCAGGCGATCGGCCAGCGGACGCTTGTAGGTCTCCTCGATATGGACGCGGGCGTGGTCGACCAGATGCATGTAGTTGACGCCCGACGGGCAGGTAGTCATGCAGGCGAGGCAGGACAGGCAGCGGTCGATATGAGTGACGATCTGCTTGTCGGCGGGGCGACCGTTCTCCAGCATGTCCTTGATCAGGTAGATCCGGCCGCGTGGCGAATCCAGTTCGTTGCCGAGCGTCACATAGGTCGGGCAGGTGGCGGTGCAGAAGCCGCAATGCACACATTTGCGCAGGATCTTTTCCGATTCCGCGACATGCGGATCGGCAAGCTGGGCAGCTGAGAAATTGGTCTGCACGTAAACGAATCCCTACCGTTTGAGCATGATCTTTTCCCAAAACCGGTACCCAGTTTTGGGGATCATGCTCATAATCCCAGAAACCAGCTTTCCGGGTTCTTGACCGCCTCGCCGCGCTGCAGCGCCTGCAGGCCGAGAATGCAGCGGGCGATGAACCAGACGGCAACGGCAACCATCAGCACGACACCGATGACCACGATCATCAGCAGCGCCGAGATCAGTGCATAGAGCAGGCCGATCCAGAAGGTGCGGATCAAGAATGTGTAGTGGCTCTCGACGAAGCCGCCGGCCTTGCCGCGATTGATATAGGCCAGGACGATGCCGACAATGCCGCTGACGCCGATGGCCAGGCCGGCGAGATAGAGGATGTAGATGACCAGCGCGTTGGTCGGGCCGGGCTCCAGCCAGCGGTCGGTCTGGCGTGACGTACCGTTTTGGCCTGGATCGCTCATTGTGCTCCTCCCTCGGTTGCCGGCGCGAGAGTAGCAGAGCTTGCGCCCGGCGCCATACGGCCGGGATTGAGGATATTCTTCGGGTCGAATTCGGCCTTCAGCCGCGCCGACAGTGCTGCCAGTTGCGGCGCTTGCGGTTCGAACACCGGTACGGCGGCGCGGTGCGAAGGGGTTGCGCGCACCAGCGTCGCATGGCCGCCGCCGTGTTTTCTGATCAGGCTGCGCAACAGGCCTGCCTCGGGATCGTCCTGCTGCATGCGCAGCCAGATCAGCCCGCCCTGCCAATCATAGAAGGCATCGACCGGGGCCTGCATGCGCAGCGCCAGCACCATCTGGTGGCCCCGCGACGGCGCCATCGAGACGCGCCACACCGGCCTTTCGCTGCCATCGGCGAACGGCGCGCAGTCGCGGACACCGCGCCAGACCGAGTACGAGACCGAACCGGAAATCTCCTGCAGCGGCCCAGCGTTTTTCAGCAGGTCTTTCAGCGCGGCAATGCGGTAAGCGACCGACGGGCCGAAGCCCTCGATGCGCAGCAGCGTCGCGGCATCGCTGCCGAGACTGCCGCCGGCGACCCTAGCTGCGACCCGTTCGGGAAGATGGGCAGCGCTCGACACTTCGGCGCTGGAACCCAGCGCCAGCGCCATGGCGGCGGCGGCGTGATCGTCGAGCAGGCCGCGGATGGCAAGCGTGACTTCGGTCTCGGCAGCAGGCAGCACCTTGAAGGTGACGTCGGTGAGCACCGCCAGCGTGCCCCAGCTGTTGGCCATCAGCTTGGACAGATCATAGCCGGTGACGTTCTTGACGACGCGGCCGCCGGACTTGAAGGCCTCGCCGCGCCCGGAAACGGCCGCTATGCCAAGGATATGGTCGCGCGCAGCACCCACCTTCAGCCGGCGCGGGCCGGAAAGGTTCGCGGCGAGTGCGCCGCCGATCGTGCCTCGCGCTGGCTCACCGCCGAGCAGCGGGCCGTAATCCATCGGTTCGAAGGCAAGTTGCTGGCCGTTTTCGGCAAGCAGGCTTTCGATTTCGGCCAGCGGCGTGCCGGCTTTTGCCGACAGCACCAGTTCGGCCGGCTCGTAAAGCATGACGCCGGAGAGTTTGGAAAGGTCGAGCGTATGCTCGCTCTGCTGCGGCCGGCCGATACCGCGCTTGGAACCATGGCCGAGGATTTCGAGCGGGGATTCCTCTGCGGCTGCCCAGGCGACGGTGGAGAGAGTTTCCGCGGCGGTTGATGGGGTGAAGGTGGTCATGCGGCAGAGCCCTGGTTCCTCGCCCTCGCGAAGCGGGGGAAAGGTGGCTCGGGCGAAGCCCGAGACGGAGAGGGGGCACTCATAGAGCGCCACCTTCAATTTTCTTGGCCGCAAAAACAAAGCGAAGCACCCGAGCGCGGGCAAGCTTTTCAGAGGAACGCCGACTCAGCACATCGGCCGGCCCCCTCTCCGTCTCGGGCTCCGCCCGAGCCACCTCTCCCCCGCCTTGCGGGGGCGAGGAACCCCTATTCTGAGAAGCTATCGCCTCGAGATCTCGGGATGCGCGGGCGCGAAGCTGCAGGACCTGGGTTCCTCGCCCTCGCGGAGCGGGGGAGAGGTGCCTCGCGCAGCGAGGCGGAGAGGGGGCCATCATAGAGCGCCACCTCTAGAGTTCTTGCTTGCAAAAACGAACCTGAGGTCGGCAGAGATTACGTCCTTCACGAGCCGTCCCTCAAGTGCTGCAAGAATGGTTTCGCAGACACTCGTCGGGTTGGTTAGCATGTCGGCGCTCCAGAATCGGATCACCGAGAACCCTTTGCAGCGCATGAATTCGTCGCGTCGCCTGTCGTAAGTACTCTCGGCGTGTTGACCTCCGTCCAGCTCGACGATCGGCCTTTCGCTTCGGCAGGCGAAGTCTGCAAAATACGGCCCAATCGGCATCTGACGCACGAATTTATATCCGCCCAGCCTCTTGGCCTTCAACTCGTTCCAGAGGGTCGCTTCCGCCTGATTGTCGCCTCGACGAAGCTCGCGGGCGCGCGCGACCTTTTCGGGTGAACGCCGGCTTGGTGCACCGGTCGTCCCCCTCTCCGTCTCGGGCTTCGCCCGAGCCACCTCTCCCCCGCTTTGCGGGGGCGAGGAACCCCCATTCTGAGCTGTCATCCCCTCAAAACCTCGGAATGTCCGGAAACGCCACTTTCCCGCGATGCACGTGCATCCGCCCGAGCTCGGCGCATCGCCTCAATTGCGGGAAGACCTTGCCGGGATTCAAAAGATGGTTGGGGTCGAAGGCGCATTTGACGCGCATCTGCTGGTCGAGGTCGATCTGGTTGAACATTTCCGGCATCAGGTCGCGCTTCTCGATGCCGACCCCGTGCTCTCCGGTCAGCACGCCACCGACCTTGACGCAGAGCCGCAATATGTCGGCGCCGAAACTCTCCGCCTTGTCGAGTTCGCCCGGCACGTTGGCGTCATAGAGGATGAGCGGGTGCAGATTGCCGTCGCCGGCATGGAAGACATTGGCGACGCCGAGCCCATATTTCTGCGACAGCTCGCGCATGCCGGCGAGCACGCGCGGCAGTTCCTTGCGCGGGATGGTGCCGTCCATGCAGTAGTAGTCGGGCGAGATGCGGCCAACCGCCGGGAACGCCGCCTTGCGGCCGGCCCAGAAGCTCAGCCGCTCCTGTTCCGACTGCGAAATGCGGCATGTGGTCGAGCCGCTCCTAAAAGCGATGGCTTCGACCAGGCCGATCAGGTGATCGACCTCGACACCCGGCCCGTCCAGCTCGACGATCAGCAGCGCCTCGACATCGAGCGGATAGCCGGCCTGGACGAAATCCTCGGCGGCGTGGATGGCCGGGCGGTCCATCATCTCCATGCCGCCCGGAATCATGCCGGCGCCGATGATGTCGGCAACGCATTGGCCGGCCTGCTCGCTGGTCGGGAAACCGATCAGCAGGGCACGCGCCGTCTCCGGCTTCTTCAGGATGCGTACGGTGACCTCGGTTACGACGCCGAGCAGTCCTTCGGAGCCGGTCATGACGCCGAGCAGGTCGTAGCATTCCGCGTCGAGATGGCTGCCGCCGAGGCGCACCACCTCGCCATTCATCAGCACCATCTCGATGCCGAGCACATTGTTGGCGGTGAGACCGTATTTCAGGCAGTGCACACCGCCGGAATTTTCCGCGACATTGCCGCCGATCGAGCAGGCGATCTGGGAGGATGGATCGGGGGCGTAATAGAAGCCCTCCTGCTCGACGGCGGTGGTGATGCCGAGATTGGTGACGCCGGGCTGGGCGACGACGACGCGGTTCTGAAAATCGATCTCGAGGATGCGGTTGAAGCGGCTCATCACCAGCAGCACCGCGTCTTCGAGCGGCAGCGCACCGCCGGAGAGCGAGGTGCCGGAGCCGCGCGGCACGACGCGGATGTTGCGGTCGCTGCAATATTTCAGCACCCGCGACACCTGGGCCACGGTTTGCGGCAGTACAACGACGAGCGGCAATTGCCGGTAGGCGGTGAGCCCGTCGCTCTCGAAGGCGCGCATGGCATTGGCGGCGTCGACGACGCCCTCGCCCGGCACCATGATGCGCATATCGGCGACGATCTCGTCGCGCCGGCGCATCGTGGCGTCGTCTGGTTTCGGCATGGCAAGGCCGGACATCGACAGCCTCCTTCGATCGACTGGTAAAAATCATTTACCAGCTACAGTGGTCGCTTGCAAATGCCGCGTTGGCCGGGATGAGAGGCCTATGGCCGAGACAGCCTTCCGCAGCGGCAATCTGCCGCTGCGCCCCACATTACTCGCCCGGCTGCTTGCCTGGTTCGGAGTGCATGCGGCGGACGCGGCGCACGCCCCACCAGACGAGCAGGACGGCGAGCGGCACCGAGGCGGCGGTGACCATTTCCGGCGCGAAGGCATGGCCGAAGATCGAGGCGCCCTTGGCGACGTAGCCGATGAGCCCGACGACATAGTAGGAAACCGCGGCGACCGAGAGCCCCTCCACCGTCTGCTGCAGCCGCAATTGCAGGCGGGCGCGATTGTTCATCGATGCCAAAAGATCGCGGTTCTGCTTCTCGACCTCGACGTCCACCCAGGTGCGCAGCAGTGTGGTGGCACGGGTGAGCTTCGTCGACAGGTTGGCCTGGCGCTCCTCGACCGAACGGCAGGTACGCATCGCCGGCGCCACGCGGCGCTGCAGAAAACCGCCCCAGGTGTCGTAGCCGGGCACCGCCTCTTCGTCGAGCGCCTCCAGCCGTTCGCGCACGATGCCGTCATAGGCGCGGCTGGCGCCGAAGCGGTAGAGGCTGGAGGCGGCATCGGCCTCCAGCTCGGCGGCCAGTTCGGTCAAGTCGGCAAGCAGCGTCTGGCTGTCGCGGGTCTCGGCGACCTTCATTTCCAACGTGGTCTGGGCCAGCCTGTCTTCGATGCGGCGGGCGCGACCGGACAGCGTCAGGGCCAGCGGCAGCCCAAGCATGGCCAGCGTGCGGTAGGTCTCGATGTCGATCAGCCGCTGCGACAGTGCCCCGGTGCGCGCCGGGGTCAGGCCGCGGTCGAGCACCAGCATGCGGGTCAAGCCGTCGCCATCCTGACGGAAATCGGTGACGATGGCCGCGTTGCCGCGCTCGACCAGCGAATAGCACAGGCTGGTCGGGTCGAAGCCGGCGATCAGTTTTTCGTTCGCCGGCGTCCATTTGCGGATCTCCAGCCTGATGCCGGAAATCACCGTGCCCGGCGGCGAAAACCCGTTGCCGAAGGGTGTGTCCTCTTGCCCCCTGCCGTTTTCGGCGAGCGGGCCTTCCCAGAGATAGGTCGAGAATTCCGTGTGGCGTTCCCAGCGCAGCGAGCCCTTGCCCCATTTCATCGCGTGGTGGCGGGCGTGAGGGTCGGGCGCGGCGATGCCGAGGCGTCGCGACAATTCGGAAAGCACGGCCTGATCGATCCCGGATCCAGCTTCGGTCATGAAGGAAAGCTGCACCAGCACGCGCGGCTTTTCGACCAGCGGCTGCGGCCGGGCGTGGACCTCGCCGAGCGCGCCCGGCCGACCTTCATGCGCCGGAAAGCCCATGACGGTGCCGCCCACGGCTTTGGCGCGCAGCTGGAATTCGAGGTTGGAAGGGTCGGCGTCTGGCACGGCTGGTCCCCCGGGCTTCTGTGAGCCCTTTGGCAATGATGTCCCTCTAGAGGCAATCGCCAGGGGACGCAAACGCCCAATTTAGCTGAAGATGATATGGCGCCGCGGCTGTGAAACGGACCCGGCCCCCGGCGAATTGGATAAATAATTTGACCAGTTGGCGACGCCGGCTTTATCTTGCGCGATATCGGTTCAACCCCCAGGCATCCCGTTTGAGCGACATTTTCTCCCGGATCGAGCATTCGCGCACCGCCGACGAGGTGGTGCAGCAGATCGAGAGCCTGATCCTCGAAGGCGTCGTGCGCACCGGCGACCGGCTGCCGGGCGAGCGCGAACTGGCGCGCCAGTTCGAGGTGTCGCGGCCGATCCTGCGCGATGCCTTGAAAGCCTTGGAAGGGCGCGGGCTGTTGACGACACGGCCAGGCGGCGGCACGCATGTCGCCGATGTCATCGGCCAGCTGTTCACCAAGCCGGTGACCGACCTGATCTCGATGCATCGCAAGGCGGTAACCGACTATCTGGAGTACCGCCGCGAGATCGAGGCGGTGGCGGCGGAATATGCGGCGCGGCGTGCCACATCGGACGATCTGGCGCTGCTCGACCGCATCATGGCACGTATGGACGAGGCGCACCGGACCGGCAATTTCGACGACGAGGCGGAAATCGACATCGAGTTCCATCACGCGATCTGCGAATGCGCGCACAACATCATCCTGCTGCACACACTGCGCTCCTGCTATCGGCTGCTGTCGGAAGGCGTGTTCCAGAACCGGCGGCTGGTGTTCAACGTGCCGGGCGCGCGCGAGGCGCTGCTTTCGCAGCACCGGGCGATCTACACGGCGGTCAAGGCCGGCGATGCAGCCGCGGCGCGGCAGGCGGCGATGGACCACATCTCCTATGTCGAACGATCGATGGCCGAGGCCGAGCGCAGCGGCGACTGGCAGCGCGTGTCGCGGCTGAGGCTCAGGCAGCGCTCCGAGCCCGGTGGCGGTGAGCCGGCAAGAAAACAGCCGTAGGCACCGCCCAGAAAATTCAACGACGAACCAGCGAAGAACCAGCGGAAAAAAGATCCATGAGCAGCATTCTCACCATCGCCGACCTCAAGGACCTGGCGCGCCGCCGCGTGCCGAAGATGTTCTTCGACTATGCCGATTCCGGCGCCTGGACCGAAAGCACCTACCGCGCCAACGAAGAGGATTTCCAGAAGATCAAGTTCCGCCAGCGCGTGCTTGTCGACATGGACAACCGCTCGCTGGAATCGACCATGATCGGCGAGAAGGTGACGATGCCGGTGGCGCTGGCGCCGACCGGCATGACCGGCATGCAGCATCCGGACGGCGAGATGCTGGCGGCGCAGGCGGCGGAGGAGTTCGGTGTGCCGTTCACGCTGTCGACAATGAGCATCTGCTCGATCGAGGATGTCGCGTCGGTGAACAGGAAGCCGTTCTGGTTCCAGCTCTATGTGCTGCGCGACAAGGATTTCGTCTTCGATTTGATCGACCGCGCAAAGGCGGCGAAATGTTCGGCGCTGGTGCTGACGCTCGACCTGCAGATCCTCGGTCAGCGCCACAAGGATATCCGCAACGGGCTTTCGGCGCCGCCGCGGATGACGCCGAAGCACCTCTGGCAGATGGCGACAAGGCCGCGCTGGTGCGTCGGCATGGCCGGCACCAAGCGCCGGAGCTTCCGCAACATCGTCGGCCATGCCAAGGGCGTCGGCGACCTCGCCTCGCTGTCGTCGTGGACGAAGGAGCAGTTCGATCCGCATCTGTCGTGGAAGGACGTCGCCTGGATCAAGGAGCGCTGGGGCGGCAAGCTGATCCTGAAAGGCATACTCGACAAGGAAGATGCGCTGATGGCGGCCAGAACGGGCGCCGACGCGATCATCGTATCCAACCATGGCGGCCGGCAGCTCGACGGCGCCTCGTCGTCGATCATGGCGCTCGAAGAGATCGCCGATGCCGTCGGCGACACGATCGAGGTGCATATGGACGGCGGCATCCGCTCCGGCCAGGACGTGCTCAAGGCGCTGTGCCTCGGCGCCAAGGGCACCTATATCGGCCGGCCTTTCCTGTACGGCCTCGGCGCACTCGGCAAGGAAGGGGTTACCAAGGCGCTGGAAATCATCCGCAAGGAGATGGACATAACGCTGGCTCTGTGCGGAAAGCGTCTGGTCACCGACATGGGCAAGGATCAGCTTCGGCGCTAAAGTCCCGTGACGGCATGACCACGGAGGCGACGCAGGCATTGACGGAGCCCGGCATCAGTTTCTACGAGGCGCGCGGACCGCAAGGCATGCGTCTCTACGCGATCGGCGATGTGCACGGCCGGCTCGACCTGCTGACCGCCATGCACCGGCGGATCGAGGCGGAGCTCGGTCAAAGGCCGTCGGCCGATTGGCGCGTGATCCATCTCGGCGACTATGTCGACCGGGGCCCGGACTCCAGGGGCGTCATCGATTTTCTGATCGACGCGCAAAGACGCGATCCGCGTCACCTGATGCTGGCCGGAAATCATGATCTCGGCTTCCTCGATTTTCTCGATGTCCCCGACCCGGACGGCCTGTTCATGCGCTATGGCGGCATCCAGACGGCGCTGTCCTATGGCGTGTCGCTCGGTGGGAGCAGCGCCTGGTTTGGCCGCGCCGATGCGGCACTGCGGCAAGGGCACGCCGCGCTGGTCGAGGCGGTGCCGCAGAACCATGTCGAGTTCCTGCGCTCGCTGCCCTTCTCAGTGACGTTCGGCGACTTCTTCTTCTGCCATGCCGGCATCCGGCCCGGCGTTGCGCTGGAAAGCCAGAGCCGGCAGGACCTGATCTGGATCCGCGAGGTCTTCCACGATCACACCGGCCTTCATCCCAAGATCGTGGTGCACGGCCATACGCCAGTGGCCAAGGCCGAGATCACCGGCAACCGCGTCAATGTCGACACACTCGCCTGGCAGTCGGGAAACCTCACCGCGCTCGTGGTGGACGGCGCTGACAAGCATATCCTGACAGTGACGGGTGAGCGGGCATAGGGAAGGCGTGGGATTATGAGCAGCGAGGCTAGCGAAGCGCGGCGGTGACGCCGTAGCCGTCGACGGCATTGTGGTCGTTGGCCGCGTCGGCGGAATAAATGCCGAGGCCGCACAAGACGATAGCCGACAACATGACAAAGGACAAAAAGGCTGCTTTCACGGACGTCATCTCTTGTTGAGCTTCCTGCATCTATGCACGAGCGGGTTACCAATGCGTTGAAACACAAAATACGTCGCAAATGTCGGACGGTTTCGCGCTTCTAGGCATGTTCTGTATCGGTGGTGTGTCGCGCGGGTCACAGGAAAGGTTCATCGCGGTTGCACGCAAGATGCAGAGCGCGCGCCTTTTAGGCTGGCGGACAGACACAGGCCAAGGATGAAACGCGTCATCCCCGGCGGATTTGCCGCCGCGTGCCAAATATGCAACGTCGCCAAAATACGTTGACTATATGGGCCGTCAGATCGTCGCCACCCAGGCGCGGGCGATGGCCAGGCCGGCGGCATCGGCTTGCGGTCCGTTGCGGGCCATTTCGTCGTCGAGCCGGACGGCCCAATCCGGATGGCGTTCGGCGATCAGCGGTGCGAAGGACGTGCTCCAGTCGCGAACCATCGGCCGGTCGGCCTCGAAATGGAACTGAAAGCCATAGACGGCGCGGCCGATGCGGAACGCCTGGTTCTCGGCGACGGCGTTGCCGGCCAGCCGCACGGCAGTCTCGGGCAAGACAAAGGTGTCGTCGTGCCATTCGAAGATCGGGAATTTTTCAGGCAAGGCGGCGAGCACCGGATCGGCCTGCGCCGCCGCGGTGAGCGCGACCTCGTGCCAGCCGAACTCCGACGCGCCGCCGATCTGGTTCTCGCCGCCAAAGGCGCGCGCGACCAACTGGCTGCCGAGGCAGATACCAAGCACCGCGCGATCCCTCTCGGCAAAGTCGCGCGTCAGGTCGAGCAGGCCAGGAAAATAAGGACAGAGCTCGTCGTCCAGCGCATTCTGCGCGCCGCCGAGCACCACCATGGCGTCATGCCCGCCGCTATCTTGCGGCAGCGCGTCGCCGCAGTAGGGACGGCGCAGGTCGATAGCGGCACCCGCCTCGACAAGGGCCGCGCCGATCTGGCCAAGGCCCTCATTGTCGAAGTTCTGGACAACCAAGACCCGCATCGAAACCTGCTGACATGAAATTGATGCAACGAGCGATATCATGGCGCCAGCATTGCAGCCAACAGGGAACGCCTATGCCACTGCAAAACCGGATCGACCCGTTCGGCACCATCCATGCCGTGCCGGAGCGCGGCCTGTTCATGGGCAATCGCGGCATCATTCACGACCCCGAGACGAGAACGCTGTTGAAGAAGCGCTGGGCGCTGCAAGCCTGGATCATCTGCGTCTGCGAATTCGGCAACGTGCGGCGCGAGCCGATGGGGCGCAACCGGGCTGGCGGCAAGGCCGGCTGGACCGAGCTGTTTTTCCTCGACGAGGTGACGGCACTTGCCGCCGGCCACCGTCCCTGCTTCTTCTGCCGGCGCGAGCGGGCCAGGGATTTTGTCCGGCGTTTCGGCGACGCCTTCGGCATTGCCGAGTCACGCGCGCCGCAACTCGACAAGCGCCTGCACAAGGAGCGCCTGGCATCGGGCGGGCGGGCGACGAGACTGAAACCGGAAGCGCTTGCGGATTTGCCGGACGGCACGATGATCTCGTCAGGAAACAGGGCGTACGCCCTGTTTGACGGCGCCGCGCTGCCCTGGAGTTTCGGCGGTTATGGCGAACCGGTGGGATTCGGCGATTTTACCGACGGTCCAATCGGCCTGCTCACGCCGGCGACAACTGTTTCCGTGCTGAAGCGTGGCTACAGACCTGTCTGGCACGCCAGCGCGGAGGCTTGACGCCGGCGATGGCCTCGCCCATTCCTCGGCGATGCGCGCCAATTACAAGATGCAGCGGCTGTTCGTGCCGGACGGGCTTGGACCGGACATCGAGTTCGACGTCGGCCCGCAGCAAAGCCATTATCTCTCGCACGTGCTGCGGCTCGGCGAAGGCGCCGAAATTCTGGTCTTCAACGGCCGCGACGGCGAATGGTCGGCTGCGATAGCGGCAAAATCGAAGAAGGCGTTGCGCCTGAAGTTGCTGGCATTGCAGCGGCCGCAGCCGCCGTTGCCCGATCTCGTCTACTGTTTCGCGCCGCTGAAGCAAGGGCGGCTCGACTACCTCGTGCAAAAGGCGGTGGAGATGGGCGCCGGCATCCTGCAGCCGGTCATCACCCAGCATACGCAAGTGGCAAAACCCGGCATCGAGCGCCTGCGCGCCAATGTCGTCGAGGCGGCCGAGCAATGCGGCATATTGGCGGTGCCAGAGCTGCGCGAAGCGGAAAAATTCGAGCGCCTGCTGGCGGGCTGGGACCGCGAGCGGCGGCTGATCTTCTGCGACGAGGATGCATCGACCAACAGTCCCCTGCCGGCACTGCAGGTGGTGCGGGAGAGAAAGCTCGGTCTGCTGGTCGGACCGGAGGGCGGCTTTTCCGACGAGGAACGCAAGATGCTGAGAGCGCTGCCTTTCGTTACCGCGATTCCGCTCGGGCCGCGCATCCTGCGAGCGGATACGGCGGCGGTGGCGGCACTGGCGCTGATCCAGGCGACAATCGGCGATTGGTGATCAATTCCAATTACCCGCTGGCTCAGGATTTTTCGCTTGATCGGCTACTGACATTTCGTCCATCTAGCGCCGGCAGTGGCCGCGTGTCCTTTCGGGCGCGTAAAGGACGCTGTAGCATTTGATTGGGCACCTGATCCCTTCCGAAAATCGAAGCCGATTTTCAGGGTCATGTGCGGAGGGCTCCTATGGCGCGCGATACAACCGACTTCCGGCCGATAGAAAGCGTCGACGAACTCGTCGAGCATCTGGCCGAAGGCAACAAGCCGCGCGACAAATGGCGCATCGGCACCGAGCACGAGAAATTCCCGTTCTATGTCGACGGCAATGCGCCGGTGCCCTATGGCGGCGAGCGCGGCATCCGCGCCATCCTCGAAGGCATGCAGGACAAACTCGGCTGGGACCCGATCATGGATGCCGGCCGCATCATCGGCCTGGTCGAGCCGACCGGCCAGGGCGCGATCTCGCTGGAGCCCGGCGGCCAGTTCGAGCTGTCCGGCGCGCCGCTGGAGACGATCCACCAGACCTGCCGCGAAGGCAATGCGCATCTGGCGCAGGTGCGCGAGATCGCCGAACCGATGGGCATTCGTTTTCTCGGCCTTGGCGGCAGCCCGAAATGGTCACTGGCCGAGACGCCGAAGATGCCGAAATCGCGCTACGAGATCATGACCCGCTACATGCCCAAGGTCGGCACCAAGGGCCTCGACATGATGTACCGGACCTGCACTATCCAGGTGAATCTCGACTTCGAAAGCGAAGCCGACATGCGCCGCAAGATGCAGGTGTCGCTGAAGCTGCAGCCGCTGTCGACAGCGCTGTTTGCCAACTCGCCCTTCACCGAAAGCCGGCCGAACGGCTTGCAGAGCTGGCGCGGCGAGATCTGGCGCGACACCGACAATCAGCGCTCCGGCCTGCTCGAGTTCTGCTTCTCGCCCGATTTCGGCTTTGCCGACTATGTCGAATGGGCGCTCGACGTGCCGATGTATTTCGTCATCCGCGACGGCCAATACCACGACATGACGCACATCACCTTCCGCCAGTTCATGGCGGGTGCTGCCCGTAACGACCTGCCGGACGGGCTGCCGACGATGGGCGACTGGGCAAACCATCTGTCGACGCTGTTCCCCGACGTGCGGCTGAAGCGCTTTCTCGAAATGCGCGGCGCCGATGGCGGGCCGTGGCGGCGCATCTGCGCGCTGCCGGCCTTCTGGGTCGGGCTGCTCTACGATGCGGCGGCGCTCGACGCGGCCGAGGCGCTGACCTCGAGCTGGAGCTATGACGAAGTGCTGGCAATGCGCAACGCGGTGCCGGAACAGGGCATTTCGGCGCCCTTCCGCAACACGACATTGCGCGAGATCGCCCGCGACGTGCTCGTCATCTCGCGCATGGGACTGAAGAACCGCGGCCGCAAGAACCGCGACGGCTATGACGAGACGTCGTTCCTCAACACGCTGGACGAGGTCGTCGCGCGTGGCACCACCAGCGCCGAAGAGATGCTCTCGGCCTACCACACACGCTGGGGCGGCTCGATCGAGCCGGTGTTCATGGAATACGCGTATTAACGCTTCGCTATCCGCTTGGCCGATGGTCCGGCAAATTCGCTTCAATCAGTGATGGAAACGAACTAGGCTTCTCCAACGAGGATTTTCCCGGAGGAGAAAACAATGCCTTCCTTGTTCGATATTCTGGCACAGGCCCAGAACGGCAACGGCATGCAGGCGCTGGCCCAGCAGTTCGGGCTTTCGCAGCAGCAGACGCAGGCGGCGGTCGCGGCGCTGCTGCCGGCCTTTTCGCAGGGGCTGAAGCGCAACACGGCGGACCCTTACGGGCTCGGCTCCTTCATGACGGCGATGGCCAGCGGCCAGCACGCCAAATATTTCGAGGATGCAAGCCGGGCCTTCTCGCCGCAGGGCCTCGATGAAGGTAAGGGCATTCTCGGCCATTTGTTCGGCTCGAAGGACCTGTCGCGGGCCGTCGCCAGCCAGGCCGCGCAGGCGAGCGGCGTCAGCCAGCAGGTGTTGCAGCAGATGCTGCCGGCAATCGCCTCGATGATGATGGGCGGGCTGTTCAAGCAGACCACCAACCAGCTAGGCGGGCAGATGCATGCGGCAGGCGGTGGCGGTAATCCGCTTGGCGAGCTCATCGAGCAGATGATGCGGCAGGCGGGCGGCGGCGGCCAGGTGCCGGCCCCTCAGCCTGCAGGCCCCACGGATAACCCGCTCGGCAAGGTGTTGCAGGACATGTTCGGCGGCGCACAGCAGCCGCAACAGACGCAGAGCCCTTACGGCGACAACCCGCTGGGCAAAGTGCTGCAGGACATGTTCGGCGGCGGGCAGCAGCCGCAAAGCCGGCCGCAGCAGACGCAGAACCCTTATGGTGACAATCCGCTCGGCAAGGTGCTGCAGGATATGTTCGGCGGCGGTGCACCACAGCCACAGCAGCCGCAGAACCAACCCCAGCAAACACAGAACCCTTATGGTGACAATCCGCTCGGCAAGGTACTGCAGGACATGTTCGGCGGTGGCGCACCGCAGTCTCAGCCGCGTCAGGCGCCGCAGCAACCCCAGGCGCCGCAGCCGCAGGCCAATCCGAGCGGCAGGCCGAGAAATCCGTTTGACGACCTGTTCGGCAAGATGTTCGAGACAGGCGCCCAGCAGCGCGACGACTACCAGAAAGGCATGGAGTCGATCTTCGACCAGTTCAAGCAGGGCATGGGCCGGCGCTAGACCAGATACCGGCAACCAATCATCAGTGCCGCCCAAAAAAGAAAGCCCGGTCCTGGGAGGACCGGGCAGCGCGCAGGCTGGCCGGGGGGATCCGGCAGGGAGTGGGGAGCCTGCGTAACTTGGTGGCGTCGTGCCTCAAAAAGGTTCAACGCGCCCGAACGGCGAAACCCACGCGATCACACGACCTTGCGGGCAATATCCTCGATCGTTTCGGCGCGCTCGACCGCGATGACGCGAAGCCTCTCTGTCGGATCGCGGCCAAAGGGTACACCGACAGCGACGTGCAGGTCGGCGCGGGTCAGACCGATGTCGGCAAGCTCGGCATCCGACATCTCGCCGAGGCGATAAAAGGCGCGGCGGTTTTTCCAGGCGCGGTAAACATTGGCAGCGGCATTGGCCACGCGCGTCGCAACGGCCGGACGCGAGGTGATGCGCGAGGTCTCGGTAGCGAAATCAAACGTAGCCATGTCGGTCTCCTTCACATTCGAACGGGCGAAACCGGTCGATCGGGCGCTGGCGACAGCGGCCGTTCCGGCTTCGATTCATCTAAGATGATGCATGTCGTCGCCCCAAAACCGGTGCCCACTTTTGGGCGACATGCATTCGCTTCATGTGGACAATCGGAATTTGCCATGGCCCGATTGATTAATCCAACGAATGTTTCTAATCTT
This sequence comes from Mesorhizobium sp. M1169, assembly GCF_040318345.1. Classification (NCBI taxonomy): domain Bacteria; kingdom Pseudomonadati; phylum Pseudomonadota; class Alphaproteobacteria; order Hyphomicrobiales; family Phyllobacteriaceae; genus Mesorhizobium; species Mesorhizobium sp. M1169. The sequence goes on from NZ_JAMYME010000003.1 coordinate 265,105, forward strand.
TAGCATCAGCATCAATGATGGATTAGGCCAATGAAAGCGCCGCTCGATCTCGATCAGTTGCAGACCTTCATCTCGATTGTCGACACCGGCAGCTTTACCCGCGCGGCGGAAGCGGTGCATCGGACCCAGTCTGCGGTGTCGATGCAGATGCGGCGGCTGGAGGAGCGGATCGGCAAGCCGCTGTTCGAAAAAGACGGCCGCACCAACCGGCTGACCGAGGAAGGCGACCGGCTGCTCTCCTACGCAAGGCGGCTCCTTTATCTCAACAAGGAAACACTGGCCGCCTTTGACGACCGCCGGCTCGAAGGCACTATCCGCATCGGCACGCCGGATGACTATGCCGATCGCTTCCTGCCAGAGATCATGGCGCGGTTTGCCCGCTCCAACCCGCATGTCGAACTGACCGTTATCTGCGAACCGACGCCGGGACTGGTCGAACACATCAAGCGCGGCAATCTTGACCTGGCGCTGGTGACGCACAATGACGCGCGCGGCCAGTCGGAAGTGGTGCGACGCGAACCGCTGCTGTGGGTTACCTCGGCCAACCACGCGACGCATGAGCAGCCGATCTTGCCGATGGCCTTCGGCCGGCCGAACTGCATCTGGCGGCGGGCCGCCGCCGACGTGCTCGATCAGCAGAACCGCGACTACCGCATCCTGTTCACCAGCTTCTCTGCCACCGTCATCGCCGCCGCGGTGCTTTCCGGCCTGGCGATCTCGGTGCTGCCGGAATGCGCCCTGCGGCCCGGCATGCGGGTGCTGGGCGAGGCCGACGGTTTTGGCGCCCTGCCCGATTGCCGCATCGGCATCATGCGCGGTCAGACCTCGCGGCCGGAGATCGTCGACGCGCTTGCGCGCCACATTTCGGAGAGCCTCGACAATATTTCCGTGCCACTCGGCGAGGAGACCGGCACGTTCGATTTCGCCGCCCTCGCCTTCGCCAAGATGAAGCGGACCAAGCCGAACCAGATCCTGCCGGGCTGGTGATCGCGCGATTGAGGCCGACATCGAACACGGCCGCCTTGACGGCGGCCAACAACCGTCCCCCAATCGGCTTATGAGCGACGCAGCATCCGAATCACGCACCAACGCCACCGAATATACGGTGAGCGAGATTTCCGGCGCGCTGAAGCGTACGGTCGAGGACGTCTTCGGCAATGTACGGGTGCGCGGCGAGATTTCCGGCTATCGCGGACCGCATTCCTCCGGCCATGCCTATTTCTGCCTGAAGGACGATCGCGCGCGGCTCGACGCCGTGGTGTGGAAGACCACGATGAGCCGGCTGAAATTCCGTCCGGAGGAAGGCATGGAGGTGATCGCCACCGGCCGGCTCACCACCTATCCCGGAAAGTCGAACTACCAGATCGTTATCGACAATCTCGAGCCCGCCGGTGCCGGTGCGCTGATGGCGCTGCTGGACGAGCGCAAGCGCCGGCTGCAGGCCGAAGGCCTGTTCGACGCGGCGCGCAAGCGGCGTCTGCCGTTCATGCCCTGCGTCATCGGCGTCGTCACCTCGCCGACAGGCGCCGTCATCCGCGACATCATCCACCGCATCAAGGATCGGTTTCCACTGCACGTGCTGGTCTGGCCGGTGCGGGTGCAGGGCGAGACGGCGGGTGCGGAAGTGACCGCTGCCGTCAACGGCTTCAACGCACTGCCATGGGACGGCTCCATCGCGCGGCCCGATCTGTTGATCGTGGCGCGCGGCGGCGGCAGCCTGGAGGATCTGTGGGGCTTCAACGACGAAGCGCTCGCCCGGGCCGTCGCCGCTTCGGGTATTCCGGTGATTTCCGCGGTCGGCCACGAGACCGACTGGACATTGATCGATCTGGCTGCGGATGTGCGGGCGCCGACGCCGACAGGCGCCGCCGAGATCGCCGTGCCGGTCAAGGTCGACCTCGAAGCGACGCTTGCCGGCCTTGCCGCGCGGTTGAAGACCGCACTGTCGCGCAATTTCGAACGCAAGCGGCAGGCGGCACGCGCGGCCGCCCGGGCGCTGCCCTCGCCCGACCAGTTGCTGGCGCTGCCGCGGCGGCGCTTCGACGAGGCGACGAGCCGGCTCGGCCGGGCGCTGTCGGTCAGCGTCGAGCGCAAGCGAGCCAGGCTTCTGGGGCAGCGGCTGACGCCGGCGACCTTGTCGCGGCGCATGAACGAAGCCCGCACTCTGACCCGCCGCGACCTCGCCCGTGCGCAAGCGGCTTTCTTCGCCATCGTGCGCGAGCGTCGGGCGCGGTTTTCACGCACGGCGACCAGACTGTCACCGGCGCCCATCGCCAGACGGCAGAAACTGCAAGGCGATGCACTGCTGGCACTGACACGGCGGCAGGACCAGGCGATTTCAAGACGGCTGGACCGCCTGCGTGGAAAACTGACGCAGGCCGACCGGCTGCTGGCGACGCTCTCGCACAAGGCCGTGCTGGCGCGAGGCTTTGCGCTGGTCAAGGATGTGGACGGCGCCGTGGTCAAGCACGCGGCAGAAGTTGTGTCGGGGATGGCGCTTTCACTGGAGTTCGCCGACGGCACCGCCGATGCAGTCGCCATCAGTGGCACGACGCGGCCCAAGACGGTTGCCAAGCCCGCGGCCAAGCTCAAGGCGCCGGGCGGCCAAGGTTCGCTTTTCTGAGGAAGAAATGACCGACCCGCATCTTGCGACGCCCTCGGGCAAACTGCGCGCCCGCGCCTTCGCGATCCCATTCGAGGGCGCGCCAGGCCGCTTCAATGCCATCACCGATGTGCCTGGCGTGATGGTCGGCTATACCACGCTGATCTCAGGGGATGGGCCGCTCGTCGTCGGCAAGGGTCCGGTACGCACCGGCGTGACCGCGATCCTGCCACGGCCCAGAGACGAGTTGGCCGTCCCGGCGTTTGCCGGCGTGTTCAGTGCCAATGGCAATGGCGAACTGACCGGCTCGCATCTGATAGAGGAGCTCGGAGCGTTCAATCTTCCCATCACCATCACCAACACGCATTCCTGCGGCGTCAGCCGCGACGCAACGTTGCGCTGGATGCAGACGGTGCTGCCGCAATCGCTCGACAGCGCCTGGGCGCTGCCGGTGGCGGGCGAGACTTACGACGGCTTCCTGAACGATATCAACGGCCACCATGTGAGCTTCGAGCAGGTGTTTTCCGCGCTCGAAACGGCTGAAAGCGGGCCGATCGAAGAGGGCAGCGTCGGCGGCGGCACAGGCATGATCACCTTCGGCTTCAAGGCAGGGTCCGGCACATCCTCGCGCAGCGTCGACTGGAATGGGGAGCGTTTCACGATCGGCTGCTTCGTCCAGTCGAATTTCGGTGCACGACGAAACCTCGTGATCCGTGGCATCAGAGCCGGAGCGGAACTCGCCGAACCGGCGATCCGGGACAACACGCCGCGAGCGGAAAAGAGCTCGATCATCGCAATCGTCGCCACCGATGCGCCATTCATGCCGCATCAGTTGAAACGGCTGGCGAAACGCATGCCGCTCGGCGTCGCGCTGACCGGCGGCTATGGATACAATTCATCCGGCGATATTTTTCTGGCCTTCAGCACGGCCAATGCCGATGCGGCGCGCGGCGCGGCCGGCAAGCTGGTCAGCGCCGGCTATATACCGGATGCCGACATCAACCCGTTCTTCGACGCCGTCGTTCAGAGCGTGGAAGAGGCAATCCTCAACGCACTGGTCGCCAATGAAGACATGACCGGGCGCGACGGCAATTTCGTGCCGGCGTTGCCGGAAGCATGGCTCGAGGAGAGATTTGGCAAAGCTGCGCGGCGATAAGACCGCGCAACTGCATCAGACAGCCAATGTTCGCCCGGCAGGTTTTGCCGGGGGGCGGTCCGTCAGCCGGCAGGCTTGTTGGAATTCCGCTCGTCCTGATCGGCCTCGGCCGCCTCTTCGAGCCTCGAAGCAATGAGCTCCTGAATGTCGCCGACCTCTTCCTGGATATCCTCCAGGGGTATGCCGGCTTCGGCGGCCTTGGCCGCACATTCCCTGGCGAGGGTCTCGGCCTGCTTCTCGATCCTGGCTGGCGAGGGCTGGCAGTGGACTTTTTCGCCAATCCACCCGCGCAAGAACTCGATTGCGTGTTCACTCATACTGCTGTTTCCCTAGCGGCTATGCCGGTTGGTAATCATAAACGTCGGCATCTTCGAAAAGATGCGTGCTGCCATTCGAGCCGAGTCGGCTTCGCCCGGCAAGCCGAACTTGTCCGAGGTCCACAGGGCTGAAGGGAATGGAGGGTTCAAGGAGCACGTTCTAGTTCTTGAGGACTGATTCTCTCGACGAAACTCGTTCGACCCGCGCTATTGTTTCTATTTGCTTTTTTTCGGTTTTCAAGCCGTTTTAGATCACAATAGATGTCGCAATGACTAGCACATTTACCGCGCTCTCGCCGGCACCATGTAAGAGGCGAGCCGTCAAAGCCGCCGCTATATAGTGATAACCATTTGCAATGTCGACTCTGCTTGCGGTCCTGCTTCTTTCCGCCGCGCTTGCTGGAACATATGTGGTGTGACGGGCCTTGCCGTGCAAGCTGCCGAGCGCCTCATGCAAGGCATGCAATAGCGTCTTGTGGAAACCCTGAAGTGCTTGTCTCAGGGTGGCTCTCTACCGCTGGCGGTAAAGGATCATGCCGGCATGATAGAGGACGCCTTCGACGAACTCACCATCCGCGGTGAAGCCCTCATCGTCCCAGTATTCTATGTGGTTGCCGTGCACTTCATAGCGTCCCCGGTAGGCGCTTTCGCGGTCACCGCGCGCTTCGTAATAACGGCCGTTCGCCAGGAGTTCGTGCCTGATATGGCGATCCTCGGTGACCCACATTCCGACATAGGGATGAGCTTGGTGCGTCATTGGTTCCTCCGCAAGGATTGGAGTTGCAGGAAGGGTCAGGCCGGTTGGAGCTACAGCAACGGCAATACCCGTAAGCACTGCGGCCAGAGTGGATCGCATCAATGCGCCGCCTTCGTCGGACGCACGACTATCTCGTTGACGTCGACATCGTCGGGCTGTTCGATTGCATAGCGCACTGCCCTGGCGACGGCATCGGGTTGCAGGGCAATAGCACGCCAGGTTTTCATGGCGGCGGCAGCGGCTTCGTCGGAGATCGTGTTCGCCAGCTCGCTTTCCACCACGCCAGGATGAATGCAGGTTACGCGGATATCGTCACTCTCCTGGCGGAGCCCATCGGAAATCGCGCGGACAGCGTATTTCGTTGCGCAATAGACGGCAGCCGTGGGCGAGACGGCCAGTGCGCCAATGGAACCGATGTTGATGATGTGACCGGAGCCGCGTGCCGTCATCTCGGGCAGAACCGCCGCGACGCCGTACAGAACACCCTTGATGTTGACGTCCACCATCAGCTCCCACTCGTCGACCTTCATGGCTGCCATGGCCGACAGCGGCATGACGCCCGCATTGTTGACGATGACATCGACCTGGCCCCATTCGGCCCGGGCTGCCTCGGCGAATGCTGCGACATCCGCCCTCCTGGTGACGTCGAGCGCTCGCACGCGAACCGTTCCACCAGATGCCTCGATTTCGGCCGCAAGCGCTTCAAGGCGGTCGGTGCGGCGTGCGCCGAGCATCAGCTTCGCACCTGCCGCGCCAAGCTCGCGGGCAATGCCAGCGCCGATGCCGCTGGAGGCACCGGTGATCAGAACAACTCTGTTCATGGTCATCGAGATGATCCTTTTGGTCTGTGATTATTTTCACGATGTGAAGGGATTTGGTGCGGGTGAGCTCCCGCTGCGCGCCGGCCCTATTGGGGGGCTCACTGGGCGGTGTAGCCGCCATCGACCAGAAGCAAGGCCCCGGTGATGAAACTGGATGCCGGCGAGGCAAGAAAGGCGATGGCCTCGGCAACTTCTTGCGGCTGGCCGATCCGGCCGATTGGATGCGCGCCGCCGAAGCTGCGCAGCATCTCCCGGCCATTCTCCACCACGCCTTCCATGATGTCGGTTTCGATCACGCCAGGGGCAACGGCGTTGCAGCGAATGCCCATGCGCCCGTATTCGATCGCGATCACCTTGGTCAGCTGTGCGACAGCCGCCTTGGACGAGGCATAGGCCGCCTGCGTCTCGAAGGCCGCAACCGCCGAGATCGACGAGACATTGACGATCGCGCCGCCACCGCCGGCGGCCATCAGTTCCACAGCGGCACGGGCAGTGACGAAGCTGCCGCGCGCGTTGATCTGCAGAATGCGGTCATAGTCGTCGACCGAGGTCTCAGTCAGTCGTTTGTTGAGCGTGCGACCGGCGTTGTTCACGACGATATCCAGTCGTCCGAAGCGCTTCGCGGCGAGTTCGACCGAGCGTCTGGCCAGGTCCTCGTCGGCGACATCGCCGACCAGCGTTGCCACATCCTCGGCTTCCAATTCGCGTACGCTGTCGCTGAGATCGCTTGCCACGATCCGGGCCCCGCGCGCACGCAGCAGCTCCGCCGTGCAGCGACCGATTCCGCGTGCCGCGCCGGTCACGAGAGCGACCTTTCCATCCAGGTTCCAGGAGGAAGGCAGTGATGTCATGGGGTATCTCCTTGGTCAGCCGGCATCGACCTGGATCGGGGGATCAAGCCTTTCTTGCCGTTGCGACAGAGATAGAGCCATGGCATTGTCGCGATAACCCGCCCGCTGTTAACCTCGATGGTAAGTTTGACTAACCAATGGATATCGATCTCAATGCAATTGCCGTCTTCGTCGCGGTGGCCGAGGAACGCAATTTTCGTGCTGCGGCAGGCCGGCTGGGCGTGACGCGCTCGGCGGTCAGCCAGAGCATCCTCAGGCTTGAACAGCGCCTTGGCATCGCATTGCTGCAGCGCACGACACGCAGCGTCAACCTGACCGAAGCGGGCGAGCGCCTGCTGGCGAGCGTCGCACCGGCGATCGCCGACGTGAACGCGGCAATCGAAGCCACCACGGAGTTGCTGGATCGCCCGCGCGGCCGCCTGCGGATCGCGGTTTCGTCGATCGCAGAGGCCTTTCTGTCAGGACCGTTGCTGGCGTCCTTTGCAGAAAGGTTTCCCGAGGTGCATCTGGATATTGTGGTCACCGACGAGGAATTCGACATCGTTGCCGAAGGCTATGATGCGGGAGTGAGGCTCGGCGAAGTGATCGAGCAGGACATGATTGCCGTGCCGGTATCGGGCGATCAGCGACAGATGGCCGTCTGCGCCCCGCGCTATCTCGAAAAGTTCGGAGCACCCGCCCATCCGCGCGAGCTTGTGGCTCATCGCTGTATCGGCTGGCGGCCGGCGCCGGGAGTTTCGCCCTATCGGTGGGAGTTCGGCGAGGACGGGCGCGAGTTCGACGTGGCAGTCGCGCCCGAGATCACGACCAACGACATGTGGCTGATGATCCGGCTGGCCGTTGCGGGCGCCGGGATCACGTTCGGCATGGCCGATACATTCCGCCCCTGGCTCGACCGCGGCGAGCTCGTGCCAATCCTCGACGGCTATCTTCCGCCGTTTGCGGGTTTCTATCTCTATTTCCCAAGCCGACGAAATATCGCGCCGAAGCTGAGAGCCCTCGTGGATCACCTGCGCGCCACGCGCCAGGCGCGGGACCGCGGGTGAGCGCTACGGGATCGTAGTGAACGCTCGGCGCTATTGGTCAGAAACCTGGCTGAAAGCTGAATGGTACCGTTGGCTGGGATCGAACCAGCGACCTCCGGATCCACAATCCGGCGCTCTAACCATCTGAGCTACAACGGCACGTTTGCCTGAGCGGGATCGAGATTAAACGTTCGGGACCCGCTCTGTCGTTCGGCGATGCGTCCATACGGGCTATCGGAGTTTAATTCAAGGCTTTTGGCAAGGCAAAAGCTCGCTCCGGCATCGAGTCATTTTCCGCCGGACAAAAGAAAAGGCCGGCGGGAGGAGGTGCCGGCCTTTTCCTGTTACGAGCCAGCGGGAGGAGGTGCTGGCTGGTCACCCCGGTGAGCAGAGGGAGGAGGTTCCACCCGCCGGGTATTCACTTGAACCACTATATTGCACATCTATTTGTCTGATGAAATGCGACCTTTTGATGCATCGTCAAACTGTGCGCAAATATTAGGCGATCTTGATTTCTTTCACGGCCTTCTCGAAGGCGGTCTTGATCGGCTTGGATACGTCCTCGGCCGCCTTGGCAGCAACCGCCTGGAAGTCCTTAGCCTGCTCGACGGTCATTTCGACGCGCTTGCGCAGGAAAGCGGTCTGCAACTCGACGACTTCCGACAGCGACTTGGCGCCGATCAGCGCTTCGAAATGCGAGAAGCCGGCTTCGGCATTGGCGCGCAGGGCGGCGATGGTCTTGAGCGACAGGTCGCTGGAAACGGACTTGGCGGTCTCATAGGTCGACTCCAGAGCCTTCTGGGTCTCCTCGGCGCCGGTCTTCAGCTTGGCGTAGGCCTCTTTCGACTGCTCGACGCCCTTTTCGGCGAAGGCACGGATCTGGTCGGTGGCCTTCGAAGCGTCGAAGCTCGGGAATTCAACGTTTTCGATCGTTTCAGCGGTCTTGGTCCTGGACATTTTCCATCCTTTTCAGCGGCAGCGGCTTTGACAAAATGCCGTCTCGTTCATCTATCATGGCAATATAAAGGCAAATTTTGTGCATTGCAACATGTTTGTTGCATCGCACCATAAAATATTTGGTTCGCGGCGTTAACCACGCGCCTAGAGATTCCGCTGGTTGCACGCTATGACTTGTGGACCTTCGCGCCGTCGGCTTTTATTAACAAAGCGTTAACCGCAAATTGCCCGCTCTGTGAGGGTCGCCAAGCGCATGCCGGCTGAAAACTACTCCTTCCTTGACGTCGCCGTGCTCGACGCCGTCCGCCTGCGCTTCGCCGCAGGCGACGCGATCGCCATTCTGTCGGCAGATCTCGAGCAGGTGATCTGGGCCAACGGGCCCGGCGCGGCGGTATTCGGCTATCCGGACATCGGCGCTATCATCGGCGCCTCGGCAGGGTTGCCGCTGATCGCCCGGCGCCAGATCATGGCAACCAGCGGTTTTCCGCAGATCGGCCGCGACCGTGCCATCACGGTCCGGCTGGCGACCGGCCTGACCAGCCGTGCCGTCGGTTTCCTGGCCAGCGCGGTGACCATGCCCGATGGCGAGGAAGCAATCATGCTGGCGCTGCCGGCGGCGCAGACCGGCTCGCGCAGCGCCGCCGAGATCGCCGACCGCGCCATCGGTGGCTTTACGGAAGACGGCCACTACATCGCCTTTGTCGATGCCAAGGGCAATATCGACGCCGCATCGGACGGCTTTTCGGCGCTCGGCATCCGGCCTGAGACGCTGGCCGCGCTTGTCGCCGACGTGGCGAACGAGAGCGACCGCATCGTCAAGCGCCTGGTTCCGGGTGGGTCCAGTTCCTATCCCGCGGGCCTTGCCCGGCTGACGGAAGAGCGGCACCTGCTGGTGGTGATCGACGAGGACCGGCTTGACGGCGAGGCCCCCGATGGCGAACGCGCCGGCGGGGAAACCGAGGCGGCAGCGGCACCGAGCGGTGGCGATCTTCCCCAACCAACGAACCAGGACAACGAGCAGCCGATCGCCAGCAGCGGCGCGGCGGAGATCGACCTTGCAGCGATGGAAGGCACCTCGGCATCGGCGGAGCACGAACCTGCCGACGCGGCCGACGATCACCGGACGGTTGGCAACGCGCCGACGCAGCATGACCATTGGTACTTCAATGCCGGCGACGACGCGCAGGTCCCGCCCGGCGCAGCTGCGTCCAGCGAAGTCGAGACCAGCCCGGACGCTTCGCAGGCCAGCCCGGATACTTCGCCGGAAAGCGCCGCAAAAGCCACCAAAGCCGCCTCGCCGGCCGAACACCGCGCTTCGGCGATCGATCGCACCGCCGCGCCCATGCGTTTCGTCTGGCGTACCGACGCGGAGGGCCATTTCAGCGCCCTGTCGCCGGAATTTGCCGAACTCGTCGGCAAGCCTGCCGCCGACGTGATCGGCCGCCGCTTCGAGGATGTTTCGGCCGCCTATGGCCTCGATGCTTCTGGCGAGATCGCCGGCCTGCTCGAACGGCGCGACACCTGGTCCGGCCGCTCCGTGCTGTGGCCGGTCGCCGGCACCGATCTGAAGATACCCGTCGATCTGGCGGCGCTCCCGGTTTACAGCCGCAGCCGCGTTTTCGAAGGTTTTCGCGGTTTCGGCGTGGCCAGGAGCGGCGATGCGGTGGTCGATCCGGATGCCGTCGGCATGGCCCTTGTCGCCGAGGAGAAACCTGCCGCGACCATCGGGCCGAAAGCGGTCGAACCTCTCCCCGAGATACCTAAACCCGCCGATCCGTTCAGGGGCGAAGTGCCGGCATTGACCATCGTGCCAAAACCCGAGCGGCGCTTTGCCGACAAGGTGATCCGGCTGGCCGAGCACCGGCAGCCGGCCAACGACAAGGGCCTGTCGACGCTGGAACGCAGCGCGTTTCGCGAGATTGGCGAGCGTCTCAAGAAGGACAGCACCCCGGCCGAAGAACAGCCCAGCGCCGGAAAGCAGAAGCCGGTTGAGAAAGTCGAGGCAGCCGGCAAGGCCGACGAGCCAAAGCTGAAAGAAGCCGGCCCGACGGACAAGGGTGAGATGCCGGAACCAGGTCCGGAAAGCGAGGCGGCTGCCGCCGAACCGCCCGAGGCCGATGCCGAGGACCAGAAGGACCTCGCCCGACTTGACGGCGAGCAGCCGGATGAGGTGGAAGCAGAGGCGCAAGCCGGCGAACCCGTCACACGCCCTGTTTCCGGATCGCTGCTCGACTATGCCGACCGCGAACCCAGAGATGAGGCGCAGGAAGGCGTTGAGCCCAGCACGAACCGTCGAACGATCGTCGCCGAAGCGCCGCGGGATGGCGACGACGACAGCATGACGGCCGAAGACTTCCGTGACGCCGAGGACAGCGAGGATTGGTCCGAGGACAGCGCAGCCGCAGCCGACGCTGCCGGCCAGGTGCCGCCCGTCGAGCGGCCGCAGGCACCACCGCTCAAACTCGACGGCTTCGTGCCGTCGGCGTTTGCCGGAGAGGACAACACGGGGCCGGATACCTCGATCCTCGGCAAGCTGCCAGTGCCGGTGCTTATCCATTCCGGCGACCAGCTGCATTACGCGAACGACGAATTCCTCGGCTTGACCGGCTATGCGACGCTCAATTCCCTGGACGAGGCCGGCGGGCTCGGCGCGCTGTTTGCCGACCCTTATGCCGACGACGGCAGTTCGGACGGCGGCGACCGCGCTCTGCGGCTGAAAACGCGCGAAGGTCAGGAGTTTCCGATCGATGCGATTTTACGCTCCGTGCCCTGGGGAAACGGCAAGGCGCTGATGCTGGTCGTACGTCGTTCCGGCGACGACGAGGCAGCAGCCATTCCACATGGCGCCGCCGAAGACCAAACGCAGCCGGATGTTTCCGAGCTCAAGGCACGCATTGCCGAAATGCGCACTATCATCGACACCGCCACCGACGGCGTCGTGCTGATCGGCCGTAACGGAACGATCCGTTCAATTAGCCGTCCGGCGGAAGCGCTGTTCGGCTTCGACAGCGACGAGGTGACCGGCAAACCGTTCGTCTCGCTGTTTGCGATCGAAAGCCAGCGCGCGGCGCGTGACTATCTCGAGGGGTTGTCGGAGCCCGGCGTTGCAAGCGTGATGAACGATGGCCGCGAGGTGATCGGGCGCGAGGCGCAGGGGCGTTTCATTCCGCTGTTCATGACTATCGGCAGGCTGCCCAACGACAGCGGCTTCTGTGCGGTGGTGCGCGATATCACCCAGTGGAAGCGGGCCGAAGAGGACTTGACCCAGGCGCGCGCAGTCGCCGAACGCGCTTCGTCGCAGAAGACCGATTTTCTGGCCCGCATTAGCCACGAGATCCGCACGCCGCTCAACGCCATAATCGGCTTTTCCGAGCTGATGGTCGACGAGAAATTCGGGCCGGTGGCCAATGACCGTTATCGCGACTATCTGCGCGACATCAACCGTTCGGGCAACCACGTTCTCGACCTGGTCAACGACCTGCTCGACATTTCGAAAATCGAGGCCGGCCAGCAGGAGATGGCCTATGAGGCGGTGTCGCTTAACGACACACTGGCCGAAACCGTGGCGATGATGCAGCCGCAAGCGAACCGGGAACGCGTCATCATCCGCTCCAGCTTCGCCTCGCGGCTGCCGGAAGTGGTGGCCGATCTGCGCAGCGTGCGGCAGATCGCGCTCAACATCCTGTCGAACGCCGTCCGCTACACGCAGGCTGGCGGCCAGGTGATCGTGTCGACGGCTTACGAGATCTCCGGCGATGTCGTCATGCGCGTGCGCGATACCGGCATCGGCATGAGCCAGTCCGAGATCGAGCAGGCGCTGAAGCCGTTCAAGCAGATCAATGCGCTGAAGCGCGGCCGTGGCGACGGCACGGGTCTTGGGCTGCCGCTGACCAAGGCGATGGTCGAAGCGAACCGGGCTCGGTTCACCATCAACTCGACGCCCGGCGAGGGAACCTTGGTCGAAGTCGCCTTTCCCTCGACCCGCGTGCTCGCCGGTTAGCTATGGTTGCGCAAAGAAAAAAGGCGTCCAACAGGACGCCTTGAATGATAGGATTGCTGTCACAACGGGGCTTGAGCGAATCAGATCCTCTCGGGGCTAAGAGGAACGGGATTTCTCCCTCAAGTTACGCACGACTATTGATGCCGGGCCTTAACAAAATCCTTACCGGCACGCCGGAAAATTTACCAATGTGTACCACTCATGAAATCTAGGTAAATTCCGAAGAGATAATTTGTTAACGATACCGGAGACCTCAAAACAGCTCCTACCTTGGATCCCGGGGTCAGTCGGCAAGCTGCGGCAGGTTGCGGAACAGCTCGAGCGCTTCGGGATTGGCGAGCGCTTCCTTGTTCTTGATGGCGCGGCCATGCACCATGTCGCGTACCGCGAGCTCGGTGATCTTGCCCGATTTGGTGCGCGGAATATCGCTGACGGCGACGATCTTGGCCGGCACGTGGCGCGGGCTCGCCCCGCTGCGGATTTTCGCGCGGATGCGTTTTTCCAGCTCGGCATCGAGCTCAACGCCGGCCGCCAGCCGCACGAACAGCACGACACGCACGTCATTGTCGAAATCCTGGCCGATGCACAGCGCTTCGAGGATTTCCGGCATCTGCTCGACCTGATTGTAGATCTCCGCCGTGCCGATCCTGACACCGCCCGGATTGAGCGTGGCGTCGGAACGGCCATGGATGATCAGGCCGCCATGGACGGTCCATTCGGCGAAATCGCCGTGGCACCAGACATCGTCGAAACGTTCGAAATAGGCGGCTTTGTATTTCCTGCCGTCAGGGTCGTTCCAGAAGCCGATCGGCATCGCCGGAAACGCCTTGGTGCAGACGAGCTCGCCCTTCTCCTGGCGGAGCGGGCGGCCGTCATCGTCCCAGACATCGACGGCAAGGCCGAGCCCGGGCCCTTGGATCTCGCCGGTCCATACCGGTTCGATCGGCACGCCGAGCACGAAGCAGGAGACGATATCGGTGCCGCCGGAAATCGAAGCCAGATGCACGTCCTTCTTGATGCCTTCATAGACGAAGCGGAAATCTTCCGGCGATAGCGGCGAGCCGGTCGATGAGATGGTGCGCACGCTGGAAAGATCATGCGTGCGGATCGGCTTCAGGCCGGCCTTGCGCACGGAATCGATGAATTTGGCCGAGGTGCCGAAGTAGGTCATCTTTTCGGCATCGGCGAAGTCGAACAGCGCATTGCCGTCCGGGTAGAACGGCGAGCCGTCGTAGAGCAGCAAGGTGGCGCCCGATGCCAGGCCCGACACCAGCCAGTTCCACATCATCCAGCCGCAGGTGGTGAAGTAGAAGAAGCGGTCGCCGTCGAGCAGGCCGGCATGCAGCCGTTCTTCCTTGACGTGCTGGATCAGCGTTCCGCCGGCCGAATGGACAATGCATTTGGGAATGCCGGTCGTGCCCGATGAAAACAGGATGTACAGCGGATGCGAAAACGGCAGCCTTTCGTAGGCGACAGGCCTTGCGGCAAAGGGTGACAGCGCCTCTTCCAGCGCAGCCGCCTTGCCGATGGTCGCGGCGACGTCGAGCGAGGTGCCGAGATAGTCGACAATGAGGACTTTACGGACGGTGGCGAGCTTGCCCGCCACGGCCGCGATCTTGTCGGCGACTTCGATCGCCTTGTCATTGTACCAGTAGCCGTCCGGCGCGATGAACACGACAGGCTCGATCTGGCCGAACCGATCGAGAACCCCCTGCTCGCCGAAATCTGGGGAGCAGGACGACCAGACCGCGCCGATCGAGGCGGCCGCCAGCATCGCAGCAACGGTCTCCGGCATGTTGGGCATCATCGCGGCGATGCGGTCGCCCTTCTTCACCTTGAGCGACAGCAAAAGCTGCTGCAGCCGCGAGGTCAGCGCATGCAGCTCGTTCCAGGACAGCCGCCGCTCGACCTTGTCCTCGCCGCGAAAGACGATTGCGTCGCCAAGCCCGGTTTTCTTGAGGAGATTCTCGGCGAAGTTCAGCTTTGCCTCAGGAAAGAAGGTCGCGCCGGGCATCTTGTCGCCATCGACCAGCACGCGTTCGCCCTTGTCGCCGACGATGCCACAAAAGTCCCAGACCAGGCTCCAGAAGGTCTCGCGATCATCGATCGACCAGCGATGCAGGTCGGCATAGGAGGAGAAAACCTTGCCGGCCATGTTCGCCGCGGCGTTCATGAAGGCGGTCATCGGCGCCGCGTCGATCTGCTCTTGCGTCGGGATCCAGAGCGGTGCGTCGTCAGCCATCATTGTTTCTCCGTAGGCTGCATCGCTTATGCATATCGCGATGCAGCAGAGCAAGATTTTGTTGGACCGCGCCGGTCAGGGTGTGCGCAAATGCCATCGCCGGGCCATAAAGACTTGAAATGCGTCAGCCGTCGGTTACACCCGTCGGGCGATTTTGTCGGAATGGAAGCATACGGGGCGATATGCCATCACCTTTGATCCGACGCGGAATATGGGCGATCGGCGCAGCCGTCATCGTCATCGCGCTGGTTGTCGCAGCCTTGCCGTTGATCGCCTCGACCCGCATCGTACGCGACCGTATCGCGTGGGAAATGAGCGCGTGGAGCGGTTTCCGGGTCACCATCGACGGCGCGCCGCGTATCGAGGTCTGGCCGAATTTCCGGGCGATCCTGAGCGACGTGACGCTGTCGCAATGGACAGAGACGGATGCGCCGCCCGTGGTCGAGGCCGAACGGGTCGAGGTCGACCTCTCAGCGATGGCGGCGCTGCGTGGCGATGTGGTGTTTTCGACGGCGCGGCTGGTAAGACCGACGATCCGGGTTCAGCGTACCGCGAGCGGGTTTTTCCTGCCTGCGATTCCCAGCGGTGGGCGCATTACGCGTTCGATCGATGCTGCCCGCGCGGTGATCAACACAAATCCCGCCAAGCCGGATCTCGGCAAGCTGCCGACAGATCCGTTCGGCACAGTCGAGTTCAGGGACGGCCGCGTAGTGGCTGCCATCGGCGGCAAGGACCAAGAGATATTGAGCAGCCTGAGCGGCCAGGCGAATTGGGCCGCGATGAATAGCAATGCGACGCTGTCGGCGACCGGGATATGGCGCGGCGAAAGTGTTGCCATCGACGCAGCATCGCCGAACCCGCTCGTGCTGTTTGGTGGCGGCACAGCACCGGCCACATTTTCCTTCAAGGCGGCACCGGCCAGTTTTTCGTTCGACGGCCGCGCCAGCATGTCGGAGAACGGCTATTTCGACGGCCAGGCGAAATTCGCCGCACCTTCGCTGCGACGCGTGCTCGAATGGTCGCAGGCCGGCATCGCGCCCGGTGCCGCAATCGGCTCGATCTCGGTTTCAAGCAAGATCACGGCGACGGCCGGGCGCGTCAAATTTGAAAACACGGCCCTGACCCTCGACAACAACCCGGGAATGGGTGCGCTGGACTTCACCTATGGTGAGGCACTGCCGGTGATCTCCGGCACACTTGCCTTCGATACGCTCGACCTCAGATCATTTCTCTCCGCCTTTACGCCGGTACCATCCGCCGGCGGCACCGGCCCGGGCGAAATCGATACGAGCTTCGCCGACCGGATCAATCTCGATCTCAGGCTGTCGGCGGCGCATGCCACCGCCGGCGCCATCCAGCTTGCCGACGTCGCTGCCACTGCCCAGGTCAAGAACGGCCTTGCCGTCTTCGACATCTCGGATGCATCCGCCTTTGGCGGCAACGTCCAGAGCAGCGTCCGTTTCGACCGCAAGCCCGCCGGCACGGAAGTCGAGATCCGGCTGCTTGCTTCCGATATCGACGGCGGCGCTTTCGGCACCGCGGCCGGGATGACGCGGCTGGTGCCGATCGGCACTGGAACCGTTTCGGTCATCCTCAAGGGGCCTGGCAGAACCTGGGACTCGATTTTCGAAAACGCCAATGGCTCGCTGTCGGCGACGTTCGGCGCGGGTGCGCTGAGCCGGCTTAACCTGCCGGCGTTCCTCAAGCACACCGAACAGGGCGGATTCTTCGCACTGGACGACGTCTCGGACGGAACGCTGCCGATCGACGGGGCCGAACTCAAGGCGAGCGTTTCGAACGGCGTGGCGCGCATCGACAAGGCCGAGGTGAATTCCGCGCAATACAAGATCTGGCTTTCCGGCATCGCATCCTATGCCGGACGCGGGTTGGCGCTGTCCGGCGGCATCGTCCAGCCGAGCCAGGCTGCCACGCAGACGAACGGCCAGGGACCCAATCAGTCGTCCTTCTTCGTCGGCGGCACCTGGAGCACGCCGTTCATCTCGCCGATAAGCCGCGGCGTTTCGGGAGAGTAAGCAGCAGCTTCAACCGCGCTGCGGGGCCTGCTCGTCGCGTTGGCGCTGCACCTCGCGGCGTTTGTTTGCGAGCGAAGCGATGATCACGCCAACTGCGACGACCGCGATCAAGATGGTGCAGGCTGCGTTGATTTCCGGCGTCACGCCAAGGCGGACCTGGCTGTAGATCTTCATCGGCAGCGTCGTGGCGCCGGGTCCCGAGGTGAAGCTGGCAATAACCAAATCATCGAGCGACAGCGTGAAGGCCAGCATCCAGCCGGAGACGATAGCCGGCATGATGACCGGCAGCGTGATCTGGAAGAAGGTCTTCACCGGTGGCGCACCGAGGTCCATCGCGGCCTCTTCCAGCGAACGATCGAAAGTGATCAGGCGCGACTGAACCACCACCGCGACGAAGCACATGGTCAGCGTGGTGTGGGCAAGCGTCACCGTCAGAAAGCCGCGGTCGAGGCCGACGGCGACGAAGAGCAGCAGCAGCGACAGGCCGGTGATGACTTCCGGCATGACCAGCGGCGCAAACACCATGCCGGAAAACAGCAGCCGGCCGCGAAAGCGCGTGTAGCGTGTCAAGGTGAGCGCCGCCAGCGTGCCGAGCACGGTCGCCACGCTTGCCGAGATGACGCCGACGCGGGCCGTCACCCAGGTGGCGTCCATCAGACCCCGGTTGTGGAACAGCGACACGTACCATTTCGTCGAGAAGCCACCCCAGACGGTGACCAGCTTCGATTCGTTGAAAGAGAACACGACGAGCAGGACGATCGGCAGGTAAAGAAAGGCAAAGCCGAGCACGATCGAAATGATGTTGAAGCGGCTCCAGGTCGCGTTCATTGGTCCTGCTCCTGGGCGCGCGCCTGGGCTCGCTGGAAGAGCATGATCGGCACGATCAGCAGCAGCAGCAAGATGACGGCGACGGCGGACGACACCGGCCAGTCGCGGTTGCCGAAGAACTCGTTCCACAGCGTCCTGCCGATCATCAGCGTCTGCGAGCCGCCGAGCAGATCGGGAATGACGAACTCGCCGACGGCGGGAATGAACACCAGAAGGCAGCCGGCGATGACGCCGGGCAGCGACAGCGGGAAGGTGATCTTCCAGAAGGCGCTGGTCGGCGGACAGCCGAGATCCTTGGCGGCCTCGATCAGCGAATTGTCCATCTTCTCCAAGGCCGAATAGAGCGGCAGCACCATGAACGGCAGATAGGAGTAGACGATGCCGATGAAGATCGCCGTGTAGGTGTTGAGGATGATCAGCCGATGGCTGATGATGCCGGTGGCGAGCAGCAGCTCGTTGAGCAGGCCCTCGGGCTTGAGAATGCCGATCCAGGCATAGACACGAATCAGGAACGAGGTCCAGAACGGCAGGATCACCAGCATCAGCAAGGTCGGACGGATCGTCGCCGGGGCGCGTGCCATGCCATAGGCTATGGGATAGCCGATCAGCAATGTCAGGACGGTCGAAATGGCGGCGACGATGACGCTCGTCACATAGGCGTTGAAGTAGAGCGCATCCTGCGTCAGCAAGATGTAGTTGTCGAAATTGAGGGTGCCAAACCACGCGATAACCCCGGAAATGCCGCCGCGGAAATCGAGCACCGGCGTGTAGGGAGGCATGGCGATCGCCGTCTGCGACAGCGAAATCTTGAAGACGATGATGAAAGGGACGAGAAAGAAGAACAGCAGCCAGAGGTAGGGGATGATGATGACGAGCCGGCTAACGAACGCCGCTCCCAGCCTGACCAAGGCGGATTTGCCGGCAGCGCTTGCCGGAGAGCTTGTTGCGGCGGTGACAGCGGACATGATCAGTCTCTACCGTGTCAGGACGACGCCGGCGTCGGGGCGGAAAGAAACCCAGGCGCGGTCGTTCCAGGTCAATGGGTCCTCGGTGAGGCGTGCCGCGTTCATGGTGCTCGCCCGCACCACCTGACCGTCGTCCAGCCTGACGTGATAGACGGTCATGTCGCCGAGATAGGCTATATCGTAGACCTCGCCCTCGATGGCGTTGACGGCACCGGCCGGTTTCGTGGAGGACACCTTTATCTTCTCCGGCCTGATGGCGAAGGTAACCGATGTTCCGGCGGCGGCACTGCCGGCATTTTCGGTCCGGATGGTGATGCCGTTGCCGGCATCGATGCTCGCGCTGCCGGCCCCGCCAGCCGCGATCTTGCCGTCGAACATATTCACATTGCCGACGAAGCCGGCGACGAAGCGGGAACCCGGCGCTTCGTAGACCTCGGCCGGCGTCGCCACCTGCATCACCTCGCCCTTGTCGATGATGGCGATGCGGTCGGCCATCGTCATCGCCTCTTCCTGATCATGGGTGACGACGACGAAGGTGAGGCCGAGGTTCTGCTGCAGGTCCATCAGCTCGAACTGGGTCTCCTCGCGCAGCTTCTTGTCCAGCGCGCCAAGCGGCTCGTCGAGCAGCAGGACTTTCGGCCGCTTTGCCACCGAGCGCGCGAGTGCGACGCGCTGGCGCTGGCCGCCCGACAATTGGTGCGGTTTGCGCTTGGCGAACTGCTCGAGCTTGACCAGCTTCAGCATCTCGGCGACGCGCTTGTCGATGTCGGCCTTGGCCATGCCTTCCTGCTTGAGGCCGAAGGCGATATTGTTCTCGACCGTCATGTGCGGAAACAAGGCGTAGGACTGGAACATCATGTTGACCGGCCGCCGGTAGGGCGGAATGCCGCGCAGATCCTGGCCGTCGAGCAGGATGCGGCCGGCGGTCGGCTCCTCGAAGCCCGCAAGCATCCTGAGCAGTGTCGATTTCCCGCAGCCTGAGGCCCCCAGCAAGGCAAAGAATTCGCGTTCGAAAATGGTCAGCGACAGGTTGTTGACCGCTGTGAACTCACCGAATTTCTTGGTGACGTTGTCGAACTGGATGTATGGCTTGGCGTTCGGATCGTTCCATGGCGCAAAATCCCTGCGGATGCTGCCAAGCGATTTCATGTCCCACTCCGTCCTGCTGCTTGCCCCATGAGAAAGCGGCTCCGGCAACGGCTGCCGGAGCCTGGTCAGATTGCTATTGGCCGGTGACGATCTTGGTCCAGGTGCGGGTGATGATGCGCTGGGTCTTGGGATCGTAAGGCGATACGGTGTAGAGCTTCTGCAAGGTGGCTGCATCCGGATAGATCGCCGGATCTTCCAGGATCGCCTTGTCGATGAACTGCTGCGAAGCCTTGTTGCCGTTGGCATAGAGCACATAGTTCGACGATTTGGCGATCACTTCGGGCTTCATCATGTAGTTCAGGAACTCATGCGCTTCGGCGACATGCGCTGCACCGGCCGGGATCGCCATCTGGTCGAACCACATCTGGGCACCTTCCTTCGGCACGGAGTAGCCGATCTCGACACCCTGCTTGGCTTCGTCCGCGCGGTTGCGGGCCTGGAAGACGTCACCCGACCAGCCGACCGCCAGGCAGATGTCGCCATTGGCCAGGGCGTTGATGTATTCGGAGGAGTGGAACTTGCGGATATAGGGCCGGACCTTCAGCAAGGTTTCTTCGGCCTTGGCAATCTCATCGGGCGACGTGCTGTTCGGATCGAGGCCCAGATATTTCAGTGCCGCCGGTATGATGTCGGCCGGCGAATCCAGTACATAGACGCCGCAGTCCTTCAATTTGGCCAGGCTTTCGGGATTGAAGAACACGTCCCAGCTGTCGATCTTGTCGGTGCCGAGCGCTGCCTGCACCTTCTTGATGTTGTAGCCGATGCCGACCGTACCCCACATGTAGTTGATCGAATATTCGTTGCCGGGATCATATTTGGCGGTCCGTTCCATGACCGTGTCCCACATATTTGAAATGTTCGGCAGTTTCGACTTGTCGAGCTTCTGGAACACACCCGCCTGGATCTGGCGTGCAAGGAAATTGCCGCTGGGCACGACGACATCGTAGCCGCTGCCGCCGGCGAGCAGTTTCGTTTCCAGGATCTCGTTGGAATCGAAAGTGTCGTAGACGACCTTGATGCCGGTTTCCTTGGTGAAGTCGTCGATGATCGAACTGTCGATATAGTCCGACCAGTTGAAGACGTTGACGACGCGATCCTCGGCATGCGCGCCAAAGGTAAAAACTGCCAGAAACGCCGAAGTCGCCGAAAGCCAGAGCGCTTTGCGGGTCATGCTATTCTCCTTTGATGAGTGTTCCGTCGCCAGCTCGTCGCGGCGTCCGCGCGGCTGGGCATTTGCTTCAAGGTATTGGGCTTGCAGGCAGGCGACAAGTGCGAATTGCCGGCGCCATTATGGTTCGGCGGCGAGCCGACAGCGAAGACCTGGCGTGGCGTTGGTGGTGTTCCGACGCCGTCGGAAGCTTTCGCTACGGCGCGGGCAGGGAGACGACGATATTGTCCGGCCTCAATGCGGCCGGCATGGAGACTTGGCAAGATACGCCTGTCTTGTTGTTGCCGTGATCGCAGCCTGCCCGCGCGGCTGCGACGTTGTCAATGGTTCATCTCGCTTTGACGCGCGCACTGCATCAATTAGGTGACGGCACACCGATGACGCCCGCTCGCGCGGGCCGCGTCTGGCGCTTGAACTCGAGCCCGATATGGACGAGGAGCGCGGTGACGACGACGGCACCGCCGACGATGGTACGCGCCGACGGCACCTCGGAATGAATGAGCCAGACCCAGATCGGGCCAAGGATCGGTTCGAACGTGCCGAGCAGCGCCGCCACAGCGGCCGGAACAAGCCGGGCACCGGTGGCGAAGAAGGCGAGACCGAGTCCCAGATTGATCACGCCAAAGGCAAAGAGGAAGCCCATATCGTGGCTGGAGACGCCCAGCGCCGACGCCTGCGATGCCGCAAAGGCGGCCGCCAGCATCGTGCCGAGGCAGGTCGCCGGCGTCATGCGCACATGGGCAAAGCGGCGCGTGATGACGGTGGCGATCGAGAACATGACAGCGATGAGCAGCGCCAGCCCGTCGCCGATTGGCGACACCGCGCCATCGAGCGATTCCGACACCATGATGGCGACGCCGACAATAACGGCGGCGATCGCCACCCAGGTCGCCACCGCCACCCGTTCGCGAAACAGCGCCCAGGCAAACAGCGCCGCCAGAAGCGGCACGCCGGCCTGCATCAACAGGATGTTGGCGACGGTGGTATAGGCAAGCGCCACGACGAAAGAGGTCGACGCCGTGGCGAAGCAGAACGCCACCGCAAGGCCGGCCAGGCCCATGCCGCGAAACAGCTTCAGCGTGCCACGCCAGCCATCGCGCCAGACCATGAAGCAGAGCAGGAAGGCGGCGGCCCAGACCGAGCGCCAGAACACCACCGTCCAGCTGTCGGCGTTGTCGATGAAGCGCGCAATGCTGCCGCCGAAGCTCCACATCAACGCCGACAGGAATACCAGCAGGAAGCCGACGCGTTCGCCTTGCGGCGACACGATCGGCGAAGCGGCAACCGGAGATGATGCGGTATCGGTCATGGGTATGACTGTCGGCGAATTCGGAGCAGCACGATGTGCAATGGACGACAGAGACGTGCCTCATTCGCGTAACGCAAAGCAGAAGGCCGGGCGTGATCCAGTTCGATGTTCCGTTTGGCGCACTGATGAGGGCGCATCGCCCTCGCCCGGCGATGATCCGAGGCGACCGGTCGACGATGGCTTTACGACGTGCCCCTATTGCCGCGGATAAAGCGCCAGAGACCGGCCAGCGGAACCAGCAGGAGCAGGCCAAACTTTTTCAGCGCGATCAGCGCCACGACCAGAAAACCTGCTTTCGCCGCCAGCTTGCCGGCAATCAGGCCACCGACGCCAATCGCCGCAACAGTATCGACGCCCGGCACGAAATCAGCGTATGTCTTGCCGGTATTGAAGTCCGCGAGGCCAAGCACTTCATCCAGGCTTTGCCTTATCTCCGGCAATTGTTCCACCGTCGCGATATAGCTCATCACGAAGACGCCCTCCCTGCCAAGGAAACGGACGTCGTAGTTGAGCGTATGGGCGGCATCGTTGCCAAATTGCAGCTCCTTGGCCCAGTGCAGGCGCTTGTGGGCCGCGTCATAAACCGGCGGCGACGCCCAGCCGATCAGCGTAATGGGCGCATAGCCATCCTTTACCCTCTGATCGTTGCCGGACAGAGTGTCTGACTGCATGTTGCGCAGCAGTTCATTGTAATCGATGGACGCGGCGTCGCTGTCGTCGACGTAACCGATCTTTTCCCAGCGCAGCTCTATCCCCCAATTGTTGTCGGCAATGGGATCATGGGAGACTGGAAAGATCATGCCGAGGGCATCGGAACCAGAGTCGGGCGGATTGCCCCAGGCTTCGGTGAGGACGGAGAGCGTGTCCTTCTTGTCCAGAAAATAGAACTTGTCCTTGAGGTCGAGATGGATGCCTTCGGCAAGATTTATCGCGCCGGTCTTCGGATCGATCTTGTCCAGGAACGCCTTGCCGGCATCATTATACTGTTGATAGGACTTGAAGAAATCCGAGGACTTTTCAGCCAATGCGGGATCGGTGGAAAACGCGAGCGCCAAGCCAAGCCAAAAAACTGTCCTGCCCATCATTGATCCCCCGACCGTTGCGCAGTTCTTTTTTTTGATACCGTACCGTCAATGCTGAATCAATATTCGGCTGAATCAATATTTTGGCCGAACCAATATTTTGGCCGGCAACCGCGAACCAGCTTACTGGTTGCCGCCGCAGGAACAGATGAGGTCCTTTGGTCGAAGATTCAGCCGCAATATTGCTGGAGCCGAATCACTGGAAATCGAACGCCGACAGTCCCGTGACCATCTCGTCGAGGCCGAGCGGACGTGTAACGGGTGGCTCGGCGCGGGCGAGGCAGCCGATGCGTTCGCACAGCCGGCAGGCAGGGCCGACCGGCGTAGCCAGCGCAGCGGCGCTCTGTCCGGTCTTGCCGATGGCGGCCGGCCCCGGCAATGCCGCTCCATAGACGACCTCGTCGCGAAAACCGATGTCGCAGCCGAGCAACAGCGCCGTGCGCCGCGGGCGCTCGGCAAACGAGCCCTGCGGCCCCT
This sequence comes from Mesorhizobium sp. M1169, assembly GCF_040318345.1. Taxonomy (NCBI): domain Bacteria; kingdom Pseudomonadati; phylum Pseudomonadota; class Alphaproteobacteria; order Hyphomicrobiales; family Phyllobacteriaceae; genus Mesorhizobium; species Mesorhizobium sp. M1169. The sequence goes on from NZ_JAMYME010000003.1 coordinate 288,844, forward strand.
CGAGCGTGCGGGCAATGCAGAGAAACGCTGCGCCATCTGGCATTTCCACTGCCTCGACCAGGATCTGGCCGGGCTGAGCGAAGGCGGCATGGACCGGCAGCTTCGGACAGCCGCCGCCGAAGCGGCTTTGCGGAAAGCCGTGGCTGCCCGCCTTGCGGAAGCGATTGCCGGCATTGTCGACCTCGAGCATGAAGAACGGCACAGCCAGCGCACCCGGCCGCTGCAGGGTGGTCAGCCGGTTGGCCGCCTGCTCGAACGAAACGCCGAAGCGCGACCGCAACATGTCGATGTCATAGCGGGCGCGGACCGCCGCCGCGTGAAAAGGCTGATAGGGCATCATCAGCGCGTGCGCGGCATAGCGGCCGAGCTCGAAACGCGCCAGCCGGCGGGCTTCGTCGGTGGTCAGCTTCAGCACCTGGATCTCGGCGGCGACAGCGACGCTCATGCGGATCAGGCAGGCCTCCATCGCCACCTCGCGCAGTTGATCGAATGGCGACAGCCGCTCGGACAGGAACAGGCGCTGCGAGTGACGGTCATAGCGACGCCGCCAGTTGGGCATGGTGGCGACCGGCAGTACCTTGACGACGATGCCGAATTCACGCCGCAGCCAAGCCTTCAACGCACTGAACAGATCGTCGCCGGGATCGAGCACCGACGTGAATGCCTCGGCTTCCTCTTCGAGCGCGGCAAAATGGTTCGGCCGGCGTTCGAAAATCTCATGCACCTCGTCGATCGGCAGCCTGGCACCGGAGAGGGCGGTGGCCTTGCCCTCACGCGCGAGCAGCTCGTTGATATCCGACAATCGCTCGGCCTGCTCGCGATAGGCGCGAAACAGCTTTATGACGGCAGCGGAGGCGTTGGGCGCCGCCTCGGCAAGCTCGATGAGTTCCTGGTCGCCCGGCAGTTCGCCGGCCAGCAACGGATCTGAAAACACTTCCTTCAAGTCGGCAACCGACCCCCTCGCCTCGCCTTGCAATTCGTGCGGGTTGACCTTGTAGACAGTTGCCAGTCTCAGGATCAGTTGCACCGTCAGCGGCCGCTGGTTGCGCTCGATGAGATTGAGATAGGACGGCGAGATGCCGAGCCCTTCGGCCATCGCCGTCTGGGTCAGCCCCTTGGCGTTGCGGATGCGACGAATGCGCGGCCCGGCAAAGATTTTGTGGTCGGCCAATCGACTGCCCTTGACAGAAATTTACATCCGCTGATGGCATGGCGGCGTTTTACAATCATGACAAATTTACAGCTCTCATCAGTCAAACACAACACAGGTTTTCTCTTATTTTCTGGCTAACCTGGAGGTTTACCTCGCTTGCATCGTGCCGGCATGTAAATGATGTCACACATGGCGCACGCATTTTTCCTCTGCGACGCCTTCCGAAAACCGGCATCAAAACCGCCTGGAGTGACCAATGACCGACTTTTACAACCTTGTCCCGTCGGCGCCGCAAGGCCGCTTTGATGGCATCGAACGGCCCTATTCGCCGGAGGAGGTGAAGCGGCTGCGCGGCTCGGTGCAGATCCGGCAGAGCCTCGCCGAAATGGGGGCAAACCGGCTGTGGCAGCTCATCCATGAAGAGGATTTCGTCAACGCGCTGGGTGCCATGTCGGGCAACCAGGCGATGCAGCAGGTGCGGGCGGGGCTGAAAGCGATCTATCTGTCGGGATGGCAGGTCGCCGCAGATGCCAACACCGCTTCCGCCATGTACCCGGACCAGTCGCTCTATCCCGCCAATGCGGCGCCCGAGCTGGTCAAGCGCATCAACCGCACCTTACAGCGCGCCGACCAGATCGAGACTTCGGAAGGCAAGGGGCTGTCGGTCGACACCTGGTTCGCGCCGATCGTCGCCGATGCCGAAGCCGGCTTCGGCGGGCCGCTCAACGCCTTCGAGATCATGAAGGCGTTCATCGAGGCGGGTGCGGCCGGTGTCCATTACGAGGACCAGCTGGCTTCGGAGAAGAAATGCGGCCATCTCGGCGGCAAAGTACTGATCCCGACCGCCGCACACATCCGCAACCTCAACGCGGCGCGGCTTGCCGCCGACGTCATGGGCACGCCGACGCTGGTCGTGGCGCGCACCGACGCTGAAGCGGCAAAGCTCTTGACCTCCGACATCGACGAACGCGACCGGCCCTTCGTCGATTATGGCGCCGGCCGCACGGCGGAGGGCTTCTACCATGTCAGCAACGGCATCGAGCCCTGCATCGCTCGCGCCGTCGCCTATGCGCCCTATGCGGACCTGATCTGGTGTGAGACTTCCAAGCCCGATCTGGCGCAGGCCAGGACGTTTGCCGAGGGCGTGCGCAAGCATCATCCGGGCAAGCTGCTTGCCTATAATTGCTCGCCGTCTTTCAACTGGAAGAAGAATCTCGATGACGCGACGATTGCGAAATTCCAGAAGGAACTCGGCGCCATGGGTTACAAGTTCCAGTTCATTACGCTGGCCGGTTTCCACCAGCTCAATTTCGGCATGTTCGAGCTCGCCCGCGGCTACAAGGAGCGGCAGATGGCAGCCTATTCGGAACTGCAGGAGGCGGAATTCGCCGCGGAAGCCAATGGCTACACCGCCACCAAGCACCAGCGCGAGGTCGGCACCGGCTATTTCGACGCCGTCTCAATGGCGATCACCGGTGGCCAGTCCTCGACCACGGCCATGCATGGATCGACCGAGCACGCCCAATTCAGGCCGGCGGCGGAATAGCGGAACAGCAGACAAACAGAGGGAACGCCCAAGCGGGCATGGCAACACAACAGGCAAGGCAACACAGGGAGAAGACCAATGGCATCGATAAGCCGCGTCAAGGAACGGGCCGAAGAGCAGGCCACCAGCATGAATGTCGACCAGCAGGCGACCATCCGCATGCTGGCGAACGATCTGCACAGGCTCAATCAGTCGGTAATGAAGGCGGTCGAGGCCGGCGTCTCGGTCGAACTGGTGCGCTCGGCACGGCACCATGGCGGCGATGGCAACTGGGGCGATCTGCTGATCCCGGTCATCGTCACGCAACGGAGCCACGACTGATGAATTCTACCGCACCGCGCCTTTTTTGAGCGCATGTTATCGCACCCCGCACGCCGCGGCTCTGCCTAGTTCGGCAGAGCCGCTAGTGCAACGATTTCAATGACAAGATCAGGCTGCGCAAGTGCTGCAACGCCGATAACTTCCGAGGGCGGCGGGTTGTTGTAGCTGCAGTGCTTCGGGCAGTGCTCGGCAAAGAATTCGTCCAAGACGTCCAGGCGAAAATTGGGAGAGCTCAGAACGCCGCCATCGGGAAATGGCCCCTTAACAAAGAAGGTCAGCCGGATGAGATGCTCGAGCGCAGTGCCAAGCTCTTCCAGATCTGATTTGATGTTGGTGAGAATTGCGCGCCACTGCGCGGCCGCACCGCCGACCGCGCCGCCGCCGCTTTTGCCGATCGGATCGTAGTCCTCGGCCGTCGCGGTGTTTCCAGAAAGGTAGACAAACCCCTTTGCGCCGGTAACGACCGTACCCTTTCCCCATGGCATCAACCGGCCATTTTTGAATTTCTTGTGAGTCACGAGTTCCATTGTCATCTCCCGTCGATCAAAGAGACGTGTGTAGCCAACGAGGAAGGGTAGTCCGGCGAGGCGATGCGACAAGCTCGCGACAGACTTGCCTCGACTTCATCCAACCTTTCGTCAATCTGGCTATAGCTGCTAGTTGACGCGTTCGCGCTGCACAGCCAAACTTAGCTGAGCCTGCCCGGTTGTGGTGGCGACTTCTCCTTTCGAGCGGCGGCAAAGAAAAGCATTTAATTTTAATTTTAATGTTTCTTGCGATATTCTCCTGATACGCCATTTGAGCTTGACATGAGCAGTGATCTCACGCCAATTACCTCTCGAGTTTCAACCCTGCATTGAAACATTGAACAACGGCCTGCCCCGCCATGTGCCCTGCGAATCGCGACATCGAGACTGCAAAACAGCTGCCTTTCGTCAGCCGGGACATGGAGACGCGGATGCTCCCGGATTTCTCGCGGGTGCTGGTGGTCGGAAAATCACCGATCAACCGGGTCGTGGTTTCAAAGATCGTCGAGCGGTCCGGCCTCAAACCGATCTCGGAAACTCCCGAAACCGCGGCAAAGGCCTTGCACGCGCTGATTCCCGGCACTGTCGTTCTCGACGGCGGTGCGGAGAACGGGGACTGCGACGCCTTGCTGTCGGGTATCGATGCACTGCGAAGGGCGTCAGGCAGATCGCTTCCGTCGGTGATCCTGCTTTCAGTCAAGACCGGCACGCCGGAGAGCCTGGGCCTGTCCAGCGTCATCGACGCAGTGGTCGTCAAGCCGATCACCACCGAACGGCTGCAGCCGGTGATCGACCGGTTGATCGGAATTAGCCGCAACTGACGCCTGCCGCGATGCCTCGGCTGCAGACCTGATCAATCAATCTCGCCGATATGCTCGATCAAGCCCGGCAGTTCACCGAGATTGGCTATCTGGCGAAAGCGTGGTGCCGAGACCGGCGGCTCGACATGTTCCAGCACCCAGGTGAGCTCATGCGGAACGTGGATGCCCCAACTGCCGGCTTCGATGGCCGGCACGACGTCCGACTTGAGCGAGTTGCCGACCATCATACCCTTTTCCGGGCCGTCGCCGTGGCGGCTGAAGATGCGGGTATACGTGGCCGCGCTCTTGTCGCTGACGATTTCGACCGCATGGAACAGCTCGCCCAGGCCGGATTGCGCGAGCTTGCGTTCCTGGTCGAACAGGTCGCCCTTGGTGATCAGCACCAGGCGGTAAGCGCCGCCCAACTTTTCCACGGTCTCGCGCGCATGGGGAAGCGGCTCGATCGGATGGCTGAGCATCTCGCGGCCCGCGGCGAGAATTTCAGCAATGGTTGAGGCAGGCACCTGGCCTTCGGTGACCTCGATCGCCGTCTCGATCATCGACAGCGTAAATCCCTTGATGCCGAAGCCGTAGACCGCGAGGCTGCGCTTCTCGGCCTCCAGCAATCTTGCCGAAATCCGATCCTCCTCGGCGTGGTCGGCGAGCAGCGCGGAGAGGCGCTGCTCGGTCATGCGGAAGAACTGTTCGTTCTGCCACAGCGTGTCGTCGGCATCGAAGCCGATCGTTGTCAGTTTGCGGCTGTGTTGCATTCGACGTCTTCAATTGCGGCGTTGCGGGACGCCGACCCTAGACCAGGATGTTTTTATCCGGAAGTCGTTGTGTTTCCCCGGCTAGTCGAGGCGGACGCCAGCCGGCTCCCCTTCCCTTTCGTCGCCGGCAACGGCTATACTCCACAATCTGCAACAAATCTGGTGATTGATGCCGCCTGCAAAAAAGGAAGTCCGTCCGTCGAGCCGCGGAGGACGCGCCCGCACGCCTGCCTTCGTGAAAAACCAACGTGGCGTCAAGAACTGGAAGGAAGTCAGCGCCTGGCTGGAATGGCGCGGCATCGAAGATATCGAATGCATCACACCCGACCAGGCCGGGGTTGCGCGCGGCAAGATGATGCCATCGAAGAAGTTCACCTCCAACACCTCGCTGGCGCTGCCTTCGGCGGTGTTCATGACAACGATTTCCGGCGGCTATCCGGAGGACGGCAACGGCTTCCACTATCCGGAGGACGACGGCGACCTCAAGCTGATGCCTGACCTCTCGACGCTGACGGTGGTGCCGTGGGAGGAGGACCCTACTGCGGCGGTTATCTGCGACCTCGTCCATCAGGACGGCCGCTCGGTCGAGTTCACGCCGCGCAACGTGCTGAAGCGCGTGCTTGCCGCCTATGACAAGCGTGGACTGAGGCCGGTCGTGGCACCCGAGATCGAGTTCTACCTGGTGCGCAAGAACCCCGATCCGGACTATCCGCTGACCCCGCCGGTAGGTCGATCGGGGCGGCCGATCGGCGGCGGCGCCGGCTATTCGATCGCCGGGGTTAACGAATTCGACGAATTGATCGACGACATCTACCATTTCTCCGAAAGCCAGGGCCTGGAGATCGACACGCTGATCCACGAGGAGGGCGCCGGCCAGCTCGAAATCAATCTGCGTCACGGCGATCCGATCGAGCTCGCCGACCAGGTGTTCATGTTCAAGCGAACCATCCGCGAGGCGGCGCTCAAGCACGAGATCTACGCCACGTTTATGGCCAAGCCGATCCAAGGGCAGCCCGGTTCGGCCATGCATATCCATCAGTCGATCATCGACAAGAAGACCGGCAAGAACGTCTTTTCGGCGGAGGACGGCTCGGAGACCGACGCCTTCTTCCACTTCATCGGCGGCATGCAGAAACATGTGCCCAACGCGCTGGTGATGTTTGCGCCCTATGTCAATTCCTACCGGCGGCTGACGCAGTCGGCCTCGGCGCCGGTCAACAACAAATGGGGCTACGACAACCGCACCACGGCCTTCCGCGTGCCCCGCTCCGACCCGGCGGCGCGGCGCGTCGAAAACCGCATCCCCTCCTCCGACGCCAATCCCTATCTGGCGCTGGCGGCATCGCTTGCCTGCGGACTGATCGGCATGACCAACAAGATCAAGGCCGAGCCGCCGGTTCTGACGACCGCCAACGAGGACCAGATCGACCTGCCGCGCAGCCTGCTCGAAGCCGTCGACCTGTTCGAGGCTGACGAAGAACTCGGCGCGCTGCTCGGCAAGTCATTTGCCGCCACGTATGCGGCGATCAAGCGAGCGGAATTCGAGACCTTCATGGAAGTGATCAGCCCGTGGGAGAGGGAGTATTTGCTGCTGAATGTGTAGTAGGGGAGTAGGGGAGTAGGGGAGTAGGGGATTAGGGGAGTAGGGGAGTAGGGGAGTAGGGCAATATGGCAGTAGGGCAAGGATGACGGACAAGATCGCATCGTACAGGGATCTGATCGTTTGGCAGCAAGCCATGGACCTAACAGTTGCAATCTACCAGGTGACAAGGACTTGGCCGAAAGACGAGATCTACGGGCTGACGGGTCAGGTGCGTCGGGCAGCAACGTCGGTGCCCGCCAACATCGCCGAGGGTTACGGCCGAGAAAGCCGAGCTTCCTACCAGCAGTTTCTCAGGATCGCCCAGGGATCACTCAAGGAACTGGAGACACACCTTTTAATCGCGCAAAGGGTTGGAATTACCTCTCGCGAGGCGGTCGAGTCATTGATGCCCCACAGCGAGAGCGTAGGAAAGCTCTTGCGGCTTCTGATCCGCAAGCTGTCGGCTGAATAGACACCTACTGCCCTACTGCCCTACTGCCCTACTGCCCTACTGCCCTACTGCCCTACTGCCCTACTGCCCTACTGCCCTAGCCGAGCATCATGACCTACCAATCCCCAATCTCCCCCGGCCGCTCCTGGTACGAAGACACGGCCAGGCCAAGGCCCGAATATCCGGCGCTCGACGGCGACCGGACATGCGATGTGGTGATTGTCGGCGGCGGCTTTACCGGTCTGTCGGCGGCGGCTCATCTCGCCAAGACAGGCGCGGATGTCGTGCTTATCGAAACGCATCGTTTCGGTGACGGCGCATCGGGCCGCAATGGTGGCCAGCTCGGCACCGGACAACGGGCCTGGGCAGAGGAACTGGAAGCGGAATACGGCTTTTCCCGCGCCAAGGCGCTGTTCGACCTTGCCGAAGAGGCTAAGGCGCATCTGCTCGACTTTGCCGCGATGCACCAGATCGAGATCGACTATATGCCCGGCCAGATGTCGGTGGCGCACAAGAAGCGCTATGTCGACGACTACAAGGCGCATGCCGAGATCATGGCGAGCCGTTTCGGCTATCCGCACATCTCATTCATGGATGCCGCGGAGACAGCCGAGCGGCTGGGCTCGACGCATTATTTCGGCGGCACCCGCGACACCGGCACCGGCCACATCCATCCGCTGAAACTGGTCATCGGCACCGCAAAGGTGGCGGCAGAGGCCGGCGCAAAGCTTTTCGAGCAGACGCCGTCGACCGGCATCACCTCCGGCGGCGGCAAGGTCAGGGTTGTGACGCCGAAGGGCACGATCACCGCCGCTAAATGCCTGATCGGGGTCAACGCCTATGGCGGCACGCTCGAACCGGTGAGTGCCGCGCATATTATGCCGATCGGCTCCTTCATCGGCGCGACGGTACCGCTGGGAGCCGATTCCAAAATACTGCCGGGTGGCGAGGCGGTCGACGATTCGCGCTTCGTCGTGCGCTATTTCCGCAAATCGAAGGATGGGCGGCTGCTGTTTGGCGGGCGCGAGATCTATGCGGTCAACGATCCCAAGGACATCCACATCCACATCCGCCGGCAGATTGCCGAGATCTATCCGGCACTGAAGGACGTCGAGATCACTCATGGCTGGGGCGGCTACGTCGGCATCACCGTGCCGAGAAAGCCGTTCGTGCGCGAAGTGATGCCCAATGTGACCTCGATCGGCGGTTATTCCGGCCACGGCGTCATGCTGTCGAACTTTTTCGGCAAGCTTTATGCCGAGACGGTCGCCGGCAACCGCGACCGGCTGAAGCTGATCGAGGACCTGAAAATTCCACCCTTCCCCGGCGGCCGGCGTTTGCGCGCGCCACTGCTCTTCCTTGCGCTCAACTGGTACGCGTTGCGGGACAGGATCTAACCAGACGTTGCAGAATCCTTAACCGGGGCGCAGAATTCCCGCCAAGGGCGCAGTGATGCCACAATCGCGGGCGAAAGATGATGCTCGTGGGCAGCTGAACGGGGAATTTTTGCGGGCCTGCCCGCTTTTGGTTTGGGACCGATGCCGATCGAAATGCCGGCTCTCCGGCATGGGTCGTAAGAACATCGGCCCGCAAATGGAGGTGGCAAGTGTGAGAGAGCCCTTCAGTTTCGGCGCGCCGGAACGACGGCGCCTTGCGATGCAATTCGGTTACGATATGCGGCCGACGTTCTGGCACGGGGTCCGGTCGAACGCGCATCTGGTGATAGCCGCGCTTGGCACGGTCGCACTGCTCGGCGTTGCCGCGGTGGCACTGTGGCTGGCATTGCCGGCAAATGAGCGACAAGCGGCCGCAAGTCCTGAGCAGATCGTTCCGACCATCCCGGTCAAGACGACGAAGATCATGCCTGCCAAGGTTGCTGCGGCGCCGCGGACGACGGGCAAGGCAGATGCGGTTTCCCCAGCGGTGGCCGCGGCGGAAGCCGAGATACCAGCGCTGGCTCCCAACGATCCGCGCTGGACAGGGCCAAAGACGGCATCGGCCGCCGCCACGGCAGCGTCCGACCAGCTGGCAAGCCAGACCGAGCAGGCGACCGATAAATCGTCTGCTTCGGTGGCATTCGCCGACCCGGCAGCAAAACCCGACGCTGCGGCATTGTTTGCCAAGGTCGCGGCTCCCGGCAGCTCAACGAAAAACAGCGGGCCCGATGGCGCGCAGACCGCCGCCATCCCCACGCCCAAGCCGCAACTGCCGACGCAGACCGCGAGCGAAGACGACAACAGCACCAAGGCAAATTCCGGAAGAGCCAATACTGCCGGTACCGGACGCATCCTGAGATCCGTCACCATGCGCACCGGCCCAAAAAAGAATGCGGCCGCCATTCTCACCGTGCCGGCCAAGACCTCGGTGCAAGTGATGAGCTGCAAGCAATGGTGCCAGATCGTCTACAACGGCAAGCGCGGCTGGATTTACAAGAGCTACGTCAAAACCGGGGCGTAGGGCCGGCAGAGCGATTGCGGGTCGCTCGCCGTCAGCCAGTCCTCCGCCGGAGGCCCCGGCCGTTCAAATACAACGTCCGCCGTCGACTTCCAGCGCCACGCCAGTGATGAAAGCCGCTTCGTCCGAAGCAAGCCAAAGCGCGGCATTGGCTATGTCGAGCGGCGTCGAAAGCCGGCCGAGCGGGATCGACGCGCGGAACTTCTCGCGGATCTCGGGTGTGTCGGCGCCCATGAATTTCGCGAGCATGCCGGTCTCGCCGGCAACTGGGCAGAGGCAGTTGACGCGGATGTTCTTCGGCGCGAGTTCCACCGCCATCGATTTGGTCGCGGTGATCGCCCAGCCCTTCGATGCATTGTACCAGGTGAGGCCAGGCCGCGGCCTGATACCGGCCGTGGAGGCCGTCGTCAGGATGACGCCACCGCCTTGCCGTTCCATGACCGGCACCACTGCAAGCGCTGCGTGGTAGATCGCCTTCATGTTGACTGATGTGATCAGGTCGAAGGTCGCTTCGTCGACTTCCAGCATGTCACCGTTGCGATGGGTGTAACCGGCGTTGTTGACCATGATGTCGATGCGGCCGAAGGCGCTCATTGCGGCATTGACCATGTCGTCGAATTCGGACCGCAGCGAGACGTCGGTCTGGGTCCAGATCGCCTTTTCGCCGATCTCGCCGGCAACGCGCTCTGCGCCCTTGGCGTTCAGATCGGCGACGACTACCCGCGCGCCCTCCTCGGCAAAGCGCCTGGCCATGCCCTCGCCAAAGCCCGAGGCAGCGCCAGTGATGATTGCGACCTTATTTTTGAGGCGCATGCTTTTCTCACTCATCGTTGAAAGCGATCGATGACGCGTTTGGCCAGGCCATCGAAAGATGTGCGTCCATTGACGATTTCTCCTTTGGCTTTCGCTGCCATCCGGCTCTATGCTGCAACTGCGAAGGCTCCGGAAGCATCGCTTGCCGACAAGCCTCCGGCCAGCGCCGGTGTCAAGAGCACACGCGGATGTGACGCAATGGCACTGGCAAGTTTAAATCGATTAGATTATATCAGCCGCGTTATCGCGACCGGCGTCACAGCGGACAGACCATGACCAGCCAGATCATTCCCGTCGACCCTTTCGACTTCATCATTTTCGGCGGCACCGGCGACCTGTCGGAACGTAAGCTTCTGCCGTCGCTGTACCACCGGCAGCGCGACCACCAGTTTTCCGAGCCGACGCGCATCATCGGCACATCGCGTTCGAAGATGACCGACGAGGAATTCCAGTCGTTCGCCAGGCAGGCGATTGCCGATCATGTAAAACCGGAGGATATCGACGCCACGGAACTGAAGACGTTCCTCGCGCGGCTCTCCTATATCCCGGCAGATGCAACCACAGGTGCCGGCTTCGACAGGCTGAAGAAGGCGATCGGCGACAGCGAACACATCCGCGCTTTCTATCTGGCTGTGGCACCGGCGCTGTTCGGCGACATCTCGCACAAGCTGAAGGAGCACGGGCTGATCACGCCGAATTCGCGCATTGTGCTGGAAAAGCCGATTGGCCGCGATCTCGCTTCGGCGCGCGCGCTCAACGACCTGGTCGGCGACGACTTCCATGAAAGCCAGATTTTCCGCATCGACCACTATCTCGGCAAGGAGACGGTCCAGAATTTGATGGCGCTGCGCTTTGCCAACGCGCTCTACGAGCCGCTTTGGAATTCCGCCAATGTCGATCATGTGCAGATCACCGTGGCCGAGACTGTCGGCCTGGAAGACCGCGTCACCTATTACGACAAGGCCGGCGCATTGCGCGACATGGTGCAGAACCACATGCTGCAGCTGCTCTGCCTGGTCGCGATGGAGGCGCCGTCGTCGATGGACGCCGATGCCGTCCGTGACGAAAAGCTCAAGGTGCTGCGGGCGCTGAAGCGCATCAACGGCAACGAAGCGCCGAAGCACACGGTGCGCGGTCAGTATCGTGCCGGCGCCTCGGCCGGCGGGCCGGTGAAAGGCTATGTCGAGGAACTCGGCAAGAACAGCAACACCGAGACTTTCGTTGCGCTCAAGGCCGAGATCGGCAACTGGCGCTGGGCGGGCGTGCCGTTCTACCTCCGAACCGGCAAGCGGCTGGCGACCCGCGTTTCGGAGATCGTCATCGAATTCAAGCCGATCCCGCATTCGATCTTCGGCGAGAGCGCCGGGCCGATTTCCGCCAACCAGCTAGTCATCAGGCTGCAGCCCGACGAGGGCGTCAAGCAGTTCATCATGATCAAGGATCCGGGGCCGGGCGGCATGCGGCTGCGCCAGATTCCGCTCGACATGAGTTTTGCGCAATCCTTCGACGGCCGCGCCCCCGATGCCTATGAGCGGCTGATCATGGACGTCATCCGTGGCAACCAGACGCTGTTCATGCGCCGCGACGAGGTCGAGGCGGCGTGGAAATGGATCGACCCGATCCAGGACGCCTGGGAGAGCGGCAGGCAAGAGGCGCAAGGCTACACCGCCGGCACATGGGGTCCCTCGGCCTCGATTGCGCTGATCGAACGCGACGGGCGGACATGGCACGAGAGCAATTAGGCGGCGCCTACAACTGGCACGAATTTGCCGGACGTCAGGAGTTGGCGACAGCGCTTGCCGGCCACGTCGCCGGCCGTCTGTCAAAGGCGATCGCCGAGCGCGGCACGGCGCTGCTTGCGGTCTCGGGCGGCACGACGCCGGCGAAATTCTTCGCGGCGCTTTCGACCGTTCCGATCGCCTGGGAAAAGGTGACGATAACATTGGTCGACGAGCGCTTCGTGCCGCCCTCATCGCCGCGCTCCAATGCCGGCCTGGTTGCCGCCAACCTGCTGCAGAACGCGGCCGCCGCCGCGAATTTCGTGCCGCTCTACTACGCCGCGGCAAGTATCGAGGGTGCAGCGGTCTCCGACAGTGAGGCGCTGCAATTGCTGCCCTGGCCACTCGACGTCGTTGTGCTCGGCATGGGAACTGATGGCCACACCGCCTCGTTCTTTCCGGATGCCGACAACCTGGCACGATTGCTCGATCCGTCGTCGCAAAGGATCGTGCTTCCGGTTCATGCGGCAAGCGCCGGCGAGCCACGGCTGACGCTGTCACTGGCGCGGATCATCAATGCCGCCTTCATCGCGCTGCATATCGAGGGCGCGGAAAAACGCAGCGCATTCGAGGCCGCGCTTGGACCTGGAACACGAAAGCCCATTCGCGCCGTGCTCGATGCCACTCAAAAGCCCGTAGAGGTTTTCTGGGCACCCTGATCTCAACTTGGCTGCAGGTCCCGGCAACAGCCGGAAGGTGTTTGCGGGACCTCGCCTGAAAGGACCGACCGCCATGACCGCAAGACGCGATATCGAAGCCATCACCCAGCGCATCCGTGAGCGCTCCAAGCCCGGTCGCGAGGCCTATCTCGGCCGCATCGCCGAAGCCTCGAACCGCACCGCCAACCGGGCCGTGCTGTCCTGCGGCAACCTGGCCCACGGCTTTGCCGTCTGCAGCCCTTCCGAAAAGGTGGCACTTGGCGGCGACCGGGTGCCGAACCTCGGTATCATCACCTCCTATAACGACATGCTGTCGGCGCATCAGCCTTTCGAGACCTTTCCGGCGCTGATCAAGGATGCGGCGCGCGAGGCCGGCGGCATCGCCCAGGTGGCCGGCGGCGTGCCGGCGATGTGCGACGGCGTCACCCAGGGCCAGCCCGGAATGGAGCTGTCGCTGTTCTCGCGCGACGTGATCGCCATGGCCGCGGCAATCGGCCTGTCGCACAACATGTTCGATGCCGCCGTCTATCTCGGCGTCTGCGACAAGATCGTGCCGGGGCTGGTGATCGCGGCGCTGACCTTCGGCCATCTGCCGGCGGTCTTCATCCCGGCCGGGCCGATGACGACCGGCATTCCGAACGACGAAAAAGCCAAGATCCGCCAGCTCTATGCCGAGGGCAAGGCGGGACGGGCCGAACTGCTCGAAGCGGAATCAAAATCCTATCACGGGCCGGGAACCTGCACTTTCTACGGTACCGCCAATTCCAACCAGATGCTGATGGAGATCATGGGCCTGCACACGCCTGGCGCTTCCTTCGTCAATCCCGGCACGCCGTTGCGCGACGCACTGACCAGGGAGGCGACGAAGCGGGCGCTGGCGATCACCGCGCTCGGCAACGCCTACACGCCGGTCGGGCGGATGATCGACGAGCGCTCGATCGTCAACGGTATCGTCGGCCTGCACGCCACCGGCGGTTCGACCAACCACACCATCCACCTGATCGCCATGGCAGCGGCGGCCGGCATCGCCATTACCTGGCAGGATATTTCCGACATCTCGGAAGCCGTGCCTCTGCTGGCGCGAGTCTATCCGAACGGCCTTGCCGATGTGAACCACTTCCATGCCGCCGGCGGGCTCGGCTTCCTGATCCGCGAACTGCTCGACGCGGGCATCCTGCATGAGGATGTGCAGACGGTGTGGGGCGAAGGGCTGCGCCCCTACGCGGTCGAGGCCAGGCTCGGCGCCGACGGCGGCGTCGTGCGCGAGGCTTCGCCGCGCGAGAGCGGGGACGAGAAGGTGCTGGCGCCGTTCAAGAAGGCGTTCCAGCCGAGCGGCGGTCTGAAAGTGCTTTCGGGCAATCTCGGCCACGCCGTCATCAAGACATCGGCGGTCAAGCCGGAGCGGCGCATCATCGAGGCGCCGGCCAAGGTGTTCGACAGCCAGCAAGGCCTGAACGAGGCGTTCACGGCGGGGTCGCTGACCGGCGACTTCATCGCCGTCATTCGGTTCCAGGGTCCGAAGGCCAACGGCATGCCGGAATTGCACAGGCTGACCACCGTGCTCGGCATCCTGCAGGACCGCGGCCAGCATGTGGCGCTGGTCACCGACGGCCGCATGTCGGGCGCTTCAGGCAAGGTGCCGGCGGCGATCCACGTGACGCCGGAAGCGGCGGAGGACGGGCCTATCGCCAGGATCCATGACGGCGATATCATCAGGCTCGACGCCGAGGCCGGGACGCTGGAGGTACTGGTGCCAGCCGGCGATTTCGCACTGCGCCGCCCCGCGGACAGCGACCTCATAGGCAATGAATTCGGCTTCGGCCGCGAGCTTTTCGCCGGGTTCCGGCAGTTGGTGGGACGCGCCGACCATGGCGCCAGCGCCTTCGGTACGGCATGATTTTTTCGGCAATAGGGAAGAGCGGCTAGTGGCTGCTCTCCACTGGATCTATTGAACCGTCAGTTCGGCTCGCGCGCCGGCCCTGACCGTTACCGTGCCTTCCTTCGAGCTGTTGTCCGATTTCTCCGAAACCACCGCGTAGTCACCGGCCGACAGGGTGGCTTGATACTTCTGATCATAGGCGTAGCCGACCGACTTGCGGGTTCCGTCGATGGCCTTCCTGGCCTCGAATATCTCGATCTTCGAGGCTCCTGGCGCGGTTATCGTCAGCATGCCGGCGTTCATCGCGATCTTCAGATCCTGATGGTCGCCAACCTTGACGCTGAACGGCTGCTCGGCCACCGCAAGGTCGACCGTCGCGACCATTACATAATCGTCGGGCGGCAGATCGAACTTGCTGTCCGGACCGTAGGCATAAGTCACCTCCTGCCTGGTTCCGTCGACGTTCTTTTTCGCCTGGAGCACTTTGAAGCCGATGCCCGAACCCTCGGCCTTGTCGCCGCCGGCAGCATAATAGGCGTTGGCGACGACACGCCCGACGCCGACGATGATGTCCTTGTCGATGACCCTGCCGGCGGCAAGCGGGATCGTCTCGATAACCATGCCCTGGCCGATCGTGACCGTCACCTTCTGGTCACCGGCCGGCAGCACGACTTTCGTATCACCGTAATAGGTCGCCGGGGTGTCGACGCCGGGATAGCCGATTACGACAGCCGCGCCGTCATCAACGTCCGCTCCTTCGCTCGGCCTGGGGTGGATGACCAGCGTGCCGGCATTCAAGTTGAAGTGCGGTTTGGCGACCTGGCCAGGCTCTATTGTGATCTTCTGTTCGGCCCTGGCCTCGCCGGCACGCGCGACGACGATATAGTCGCCCGGCTCCAGATTGCCTTTGTAGGTGCCATATTCGGTGGTGACGGGATCGCCGCGCGTGCCGTCGGAATTCGCCTTGTAGATCTCCCAGGCATTGCCGTCGGTGACGGGATCGCCACCCTCGGCAAGCACGACGGTGGGCACGAAATTGGACTCCGCCGGCTGAGCGGGCGCCGGCTGGGGAGCAGGCTGCGGGGCGGGAGTCGGTTCAGGGGCGGGTGGCGGAGGCGCGACGGTCTCGACGAGGGCGTCCTGCAATGCCTTTTCATCCGACGCTTCGATATATTTGCCGCCGGTATTGTCGGCGAGGCAACCGATCTGCTTGCCTTCGGCCGCCGTCAGGCCGAAGCCGACGACATTGACGGTGAAGTCGACGCCAGCAGCCTCCAGTTCCTTGCCGAGCGCACAGGGATCGCCGTTGCATGTCTCGATGCCATCGGTGATGAGCACGACCGTCGCCTTGTCCTCGGTGTATTTCAATGCTTCCGCCGCTTGCTTGACCGCGGCGGTCAACGGCGTCTTGCCCTGAAATTTCAAGCTGTCGGCCGCGGCTGAGATCGCACTTGCCGAGCCTGCCTGCGGTGGCACGATGAGTTCGATGTCGTCGCAATTGGCCTTCTCGCGATGGCCATAGGCCATGAAGCCTATTTCCTCCTCGGCCGGGACCGATTGCAGCACGTTCCGCAGCGATTGACGGGCGATTTCGAGCTTGGGCTTGCCGTCGATCTGCGCCCACATCGAGCCGGAGGCATCGAGAATGACGATGACGCGATCGGCGGCGAAGCCGAACCCCGTCGTCCACAGCAACAGGGCCGCCGCAGCGACGCTCTGCACAAATCCCGTCATCAAAAATCCCCCCGTCAGTCGCCGCCGCTCGGCGCCGGAAAGCTATTTGACGCTGCGTCGCGACACAAGCCCGGACGGAGTACGAAGCTGCGCCACCTCTGTGCAACCCTCAATAGGTCGTGCGGCGTTCCTCGGAAGGCGGCCGGCCGAATTGGAGCCGATAGCTCTGGGCAAAATAGGAATGCGAGGTGAAGCCGGTGGCGATCGCCACGTCGAGGATCGGCATGTTGGTCTGGCGCAGCAGTTCGCGCGCCCGCTCGAGTCTAAGCCGCATATAGTAGCGCCCGGGCGTCACGCTGAGATGGCGCAGGAACAGGCGCTCGACCTGGCGCACCGACAGGCCCGCCGACTTGGCGAGCTGCACCGCCGACAGCGGCTCGTCGAGATGGTCGGCCATCAGCTCGACGATGCGGCGCAGCTTCTCCGACTTGCCGGTCAGGTCGCGTTCCGGGCCGACGCGCTGGCGGTCCCCGGCCGAGCGGATGCGCTCATGCTGGAACTGGTTGGCGACGCCATTGGCGAGGCTCGAGCCGAAATCACCGCGCACGATCTCCAGCATCAGGTCGATCGATGTGGTGCCGCCGGCGCAGGTGTAGCGCTTTCGGTCGATCTCGAAGACGTTGCCGGTGCAGTTGATGTCCGGAAAGCGTTCGAGGAAGCCGGCGCGGTTTTCCCAATGAATGGTGCAGCGATAACCATCGAGCTGGCCTGCTTCGGCAAGCAGGTAAGAGCCAACCGAAAGCGCGCCGAGCGCATTGCCGCGCCGGCCCCAGCTGCGCAGCGCCGCCAGCACCTTGCTCTTGCCGGGAAATTCCGTCGTCAGCCCGACCGAGACGAACAGGATATCGACCGGCGGCAGATCGGCAACCGCGTAGTCGATCTTGAGCGGCAGGCCGTTGGACGCCATGACGGCGTCGCCGTCGGCCGACACCGTAGTCCAGCCATAGAAATCGCGGCCGAGCAGCCGGTTCGCCGACCGGAACGTGTCGATTGCCGCGGCCAGCGAGAACATGGAGAACTTGTCGACCAACAGAAACCCGAACTGCCGCCCGCCCTGAACGGGATCATTGGTGACCGGCCGTTCTAAGGGAACAGTGAGGTTCGGCAAGGACGCTGCTTTCTGGTCAGAAGGAAGGCCGTTTCAATCCGGCTGCGAGATAGGCGGAAGCTAGCGTGTTGGCCATCAGCATGGCAATGGTCATCGGCCCGACGCCGCCAGGCACCGGCGTGATGGCGCCGGCCGCCTTCGCTGCTTCGGCAAAGGCGACGTCGCCGACGAGGCGCGTCTTGCCTTCGCCCTTTTCAGGTGCGGCGACGCGGTTGATGCCGACATCGATAACGGTGGCGCCAGGCTTGACCCAGTCGCCGCGGACCATTTCAGGCCGGCCGACGGCTGCAACCAGAATATCGGCGGTGCGGGCAAGCGCCGGCAGGTCCCTGGTCCGGCTGTGTGCGATGGTGACGGTGCAGTTGGCGGCAAGCAGAAGATTGGCCATCGGTTTGCCGACGATGTTCGAACGCCCGACGACGACCGCATTGAGACCGGACAGGTCCTTGCCGCGCACGCGTTCGATCAGCAGCATCGAGCCGGCCGGCGTGCAAGGCACGAAGGCGGTCTCGAGTTCGCCGGTGCCGAGCTTGCCGACATTGATGAAGTGGAAGCCGTCGACATCCTTCTCCGGCGCGATGGTCTGGATGATCTTGCCGGAATCGATATGGCCGGGAAGCGGAAGCTGCACGAGGATGCCGTTGATGGCCGGATCGGCGTTGAGCTGGCCGATGATCTTCAACAGGTCCGGCTCGGAGGTTTCGGCCGGCAGCGTGTGCTGAACCGAATGGAAGCCGCATTCCTTGGCGGTGCGGGATTTGGAGGCGACATAGACCTGGCTCGCCGGATCCTCGCCGACGATGACCACGGCGAGACCGGGCTGCCGTCCGCCCTTTTCCGCCAGCTCGGCGGTCAGGGCCTTGACCCGCCGCACCACGTCTTCGGCGACGCTTTTTCCGTCAATCAACTCAGCCATGAACCACCCTCGACGCCTATCGCGTAAGCCTGCCGCGTTAAAACATCCATGCGGCGCGCTCCAGATATCTTTTATGCAGGCCGTTGCCCAGAACCATGCGCTGCGGGCGGACATGCAGCGCGGCATTTTCACGAAAATCGAGCCGGGCAATCCCGTCAATGCGCCGTCGCATGCCGTTAACTCGAAACCGGCATGTTTTATTCGACGCTCAGAAATAGCGGCGATGCGTGCGGTTTTCGGTGAGCTCGCGAACCGCCTCCCGGAATTCGCGCAGGCTGGCGCGGATTTCCTCGATCTGGCTTTGCTGATCGGCGGCTTCCGAGGCCTGATTTGCCTTCCTCGACCAGGCCTGAGTATGGGCCGAATGCGGCGGCGCGGGTTGCTGCGGATAAGGTGCCAGACCGGCATAGAGCGGCTGCGGAGGGAAGGCGGGCGGCATCGCTGCGATGGAATTTGTCGCGGCGGAAGTCTCACCGGACGCCATCTCCTCCGGCGCTCTGCCAGGCATGAGCCGGCTCAGCGCCGACAACACGGCACCGATCGGACCAGGACGTTTGGTACGCGCGACCTCGACCGGCTGAGCGGGAGGCGGCGCTGCCCGGTATGCTGCGTGATCGGCGGAACCGGCATCGGGGCCGCCAAGGGAGCCAGCGAGGCCGAAAAACCCATCGGCAGCTGCAGCCTCTTCCATCAGTATGGTGCCGGCCTTTGGCTCATCAGGATCGGGCTGGCTTATGCCGGCGGCTAACAACAGGATCGGACTGGCACGCGCTTCGCGGCGCGAGCGGGCAAGACGATGGCGTGTGGCGGCATCCTCGCGCCATGACGGGCCTGCGCGGTCTTCTAGCGAAACCAGCGATGCTTCGTCCTCGCCGCGCACCGCCTCGACGAGCGACAGCAAGGACTGCTCGTTCCTCCAGTGTTCACGATTTTTCCTATAAGCCATGGTTTCTGGAGCCTTCCCCTCGGGCTGGGACGTAGCGACCGCCACTGGTTAAGCGATGCTAAACAGGCATAGGAAATAAAAGGTTAATTTGGTCGCCGCGCGACTGCGCGACTACATGCGCATCCCAACCGCAAGGTCGGGGTTTCCGCCTGATCACGGTCCCAACAGGGCTTCCCCGTCCTGCCGCGAACGTCTATTGGGAAGCCATCTCTATGGGAGGCTTTCGATGACGATCAGGCTTGTTCTCGCCGGTTGCGGCAATATGGGCTACGCCATGCTCTCGGGCTGGCTGAAAGCCGGCAAGCTCGCTCCGGCTGCGGTGTTCGTGGTCGAGCCCAATGCCGAGTTGCGCAAGCGTGCCGAAGCACTGGGCTGCGCTGCCGGCGCGGATGCTGGCGCCATACCGGCGGACGCCGTGCCGGCCCTCGTCGTCCTTGCGGTCAAGCCACAGGTGATCCGCGACGTCACGGCTGGCTACATCCGCTTCAACGATGGCCGGACCACCTTCCTCAGCATCGCCGCCGGAACGCCGGTGGCCACGTTTGAAGGTATTCTCGGCGACCGCGCGCCGATCGTGCGCTGCATGCCCAACACGCCGGCGGCGATCGGCAAGGGCATGATGGTGGTGTTTTCCAACAGGCTGGTTTCCGATGAAACCAAACGCTTCGTCGCCGACCTGCTTTCGGCAAGCGGGCAAGTGGCCGATATCGACGACGAGGCCCTGATGGATGCGGTGACGGCAGTCTCCGGGTCGGGGCCGGCCTATATCTTCCATTTCATCGAAGCGCTGACCGTGGCCGCCGAGAAAGCCGGCCTGCCGACCGGGACTGCCAAGCTCTTGGCAATGCAGACGGTCTACGGCGCCGCCTCGCTGGCCGCCGAAAGCGGCGAGGAGCCGGGCGTGCTCAGACAGCAGGTGACCAGCCCCAACGGCACCACGGCTGCGGCCCTTGCAGTACTGATGGGCGAGGACCGGCTGACGCGCCTGCTCACCGAGGCGGTGGAAGCGGCGCGGCTGCGGTCTATCGAGCTGGGGAGGTAGGGCTTCTGGGGGAGCCGGTCGGCGGTGACGATCGATCGTTCCTTTCGGCATTAGCTACCGGTAGAAAGCCGTTACGCGGCGTTCCTTCGCGCCCTCCACTGTCCTGCCGACATCAAAATCGCGATAGCCTAGAATGTCGACAGATATCAGCGATGTCCCCACAAGTCGTCGATCTCGTCCTTGTTCAGGGGCCGCCCGTCTTTGCCGGCTTTGGCTTTGAGATCATCGACAATGGCCGCGAGCCGCTCTGCCAGAGAAAGGCGTCCATTTTCCCGCTTCAACTCGGATTCACGAACCTCAGCCATCGCCAAGATTCCCATACAGCATCTCGTCCTGCAGCCGGCGCAAGGCGAACAGCCTGGTCGTCGGGTCGGGCGCGGCACTGTCGGCGGTGAGCAATTCGCCTTTCCTCACCGGTTTCAGCACCTTGCCGCCTTCGAGCAGACCGACCGGCACGGCGCGATGGGCGCGGGCCTGTTCGACGGTCATGGTCCAGGAGCGGTAGCAGGTCTCGCCGATCGCATCGAAAACCTCGCCTGCCGCAAGATCCCGCTTGGCCACCGCGCAGACCTCGGCCACCGGCCGCGGCAGCGGCACCATGTCGGGCTTGCCGTAAAGCGCGATGCGAGCGGCCGTCAGCGGCACTTCCAGCGAGGTCAGATGGTAGGGCCTGAAGAAGCTGTAATAGGGACCGTGGCCGATATGCAGATCGTCCATGCGCTCGATGATGCGCGGATGCGTCGCCTCGACGATGACGAAGACACCGGGCGCCACGCCCTTGCCGACGGTGTAGTCGACGACGCCCTTCTTCGACAGAATGCCGCCCTGCTCGCGCGGGATCAGCACCTTGACCAGCTCGTCGCGATCGGCCTTGGGGCCGTGCATGCCGGGAACGTCGGGCACCAGCCCGGTGGCGTTGGCAATGGCGCACATCTCGACCATGGTTTTCGAGCCGTCGACGAACTCGACCAGCATGCGCGGATTCATGTTGCGGCGCAGCGCTTCCTCGCGGTAGTCGTCGGGAACGGCGTCGTGGTTGAGAGGGTTGTTCTTGCCCTTGCCGGCGGAGACGATGGTGTAGCCGAGCGCCGAGGCGAACTCGATCAGCTCCATGCAGCTCGACGGCTCGTCGCCGGCGCCGACCGAATAGACGACGCCGAGCCGGTCGGCCTGCTGCTTCAGATAGCAGCCGATGGTAACGTCGGCCTCGACATTCATCATCACCAGGTGCTTGCCGTGCTGCATCGCCATCAGGTCGAAATCGGCGGCGACCCCGGGCTTGCCGGTGGCATCGATGACGACATCGATAAGCGGATTGGTGACCAGCATTTCGTTCGAGGTGACGGCGATCTTGCCGCTTTCGATCGCCTGGCTGACCTTCGAAGCGCTGTCCGCTTCGGCTGCCATCGCCTGATCGCCATAAGCAATGCGGATGGCGTCACGCGCCGTATGCGGGCGGCGCGTCGAGATCGCGCAAACCGAAATGCCCGGCATCAGCATGCCTTGCGTCACCAGGTCGGTGCCCATCTCGCCCGAACCGATAACGCCGATGCGCACCGGGCGGCCTTCCGCGGCGCGCTTGGCAAGATCGCGGGCAAGCCCGGTCAAGGCGACATTGGTCATACTGGAACGTCCACTGCTTTAAGTCTTTGTTTTTATGCATGTCGTTGTCCCAAAACCGCGGCACACTTTTGGGCGACATGCATTATGAAGCGGGAATAGCAGGGAACGGCAACCCATTGCCAATCGAAACCGGCCGCGGCCACCTTTTCCTGTGCGCTATTGCAATTCGGCCAGCAAGGCTTTTGCCTCGGCAAGGTTCTTGGCGGAGCCGGCGGCAAGGTCGTCCATCTTGCGCTCACTGAAGATGACGAGCGCATGCTCGCAGGCGCCTATCGCTTCCTCGACCATTGCCTTCTGCTTGCGGGCAGCACCCAGATCGGTAAGCACATCGCACAGGCTGTCCTCGGTGAAGGCGACGCCCTGCACCGAACCGATCTTCTTCTGCACAGCGATCGCCTCGCGCAGGATCGGCACTGCCTCCTCGAATCTGGCGACGTTGTTTTCGGCGCGGCCGGCGAGCGTCAGCTGATAGCCGATCTCGTTTTGCAGGCTCGCCCAGCGGTCGGGGTCGCGGTCGCGGCCGACCTGGTCTGCCAACGCCCGGTTGACGGCGACCGCCTCGGCGAACAAAGCCGGCGAAGGCTCTTTCGCGCCGATCATGCCAAGCACATTGGCCAGGCTTGCCTGCGTGCTGGCCCAGGGTTCGGGGGCGCGGTCGCGCGTGCGCACGCTCTGGATCGAGCGATAGATGCCGGCCGAGCGCTTCAGCAGGGGGACGTCACCGCGCCAGTAGCCCAGCGTCGACAGCGCGCTGGCCAAGTTTGCCTGGTTGCGCAGCCATTCGTCGGCATCCCTGTCGCGGGTCATCACCGTCAGTGCCGCCTCATAGGCCTGGACAGACTTGGCCATGGCATCCGGGTCGGAACTGGCGTTTGCCTGCATCATGCGGGCATTGCCGAGGTCGCCTTCGACCGAGGCCCAGAGCGAGCGGTCGGGCAACGTGGCATAGACGGCCAGTGCCTTTTCATGCGCGGCCGTCGCCTTCTGGTGGAGCGATGGGTCATTGGCGCTGCCGGCAAGGTAGTAATAGGCAGTGCCTAGTTCGTTCTGCAGCTGGGCGTGATCTTCCGGCACCGTGGCGAGGTCGTAGAAGGGCAGCGCCGCTTCTAGCGCCGTCGCCGACTGGCGGAACGCTTCGCCGTCCTGCGTGCGGTCGCCCAACACCAGGAGCACGTGGCCCAGGCCCCATTGCGTTGCCGCCCAGGCGTCAGGATCGCTGTCACGGCTCTGCACCTCGAGCGCCGCACGATAGGCCGCCGCCGAGCGCTGGAGCGCCTCGTCCGGACCGCCATTGGCCTTGCCGAGCATGGAAAGTGCTGCACCCAGCCGGTACTGCGTCTTCGCCCAGTCCTTCGGGGCGCTGTCCTTGCTTCGCACGGTGAGCGCTGCACCATAGGCGGCGACCGCTTGTTCCAGCACCGCTTTGTCGCTGGCGCGGTCGCCCCAGGTCGACAAAGTGTTGCCGAGACTGTGCTCGATCGAAGCAAACTCGATTGGAGCAGCGGCGGCGGTATAGATCTGCGAGGCCTCGCGATAGGCGGACGCCGACTTCCGGAGATAGTCGATGCCGGTGTCCCGATCGCCAAGCGTCGCATAGACCGAGCCTAGATTCTGCTTCAACGAAGCCCAGTCGAGCGGCAGCTTTTCGCGCGGATATTCAGAAAGTGCGGCCTCATAGGCAGCGATCGCCTCGAGCAGCACGTCGTTGCCTTCCTGCCTGGCGCCGAGACGCTGCAAGGCATTGCCAAGCGTCAACTGGCCGTTCGCCCAGCTCGCCGGCGCATGCTCGCGCGTCCATACCGTCAGTGCGGCCTCTGCCGCCTCTCGAGCACGCTGAAGCGTGGCGATGTCACCATTGATCTGGCCGATAGATTCCAGCGCCGAGCTCAAATTATTCTGGATCGTCGCCCATTGCGCCGGGGCGCGCTCGCGCGTCATCTCCTCGGTCGCAGCCTGATAGGCGGCCACCGCCTGCTCAAGCGTCGGCACGTCTTTTTCACGCTCGCCAAGGCGAAACAAGGCCGCGCCGAGATTGACCTGGCTCAACGCCCAGTCGAGAGGGACGCGCTCCCTGCGGTATTCGGTCAGCGCGGCGCGATGCGCTTCGATCGAAGCGCGGAAACTGTCGGTCGTGGCCTGGCGCTCACCGATCTCGGACAGCACGATGCCGAGATTATTCTCAGTCGCCGCCCACTCGAGCGGCATTTTTTTCGCCCCTTGCACCGCGAGCGCCGCGCGGAAGGAGGCGACGGCCTTGTCGAGCAGCGCGATACCATTCTCGCGCTGGCCGAGCCGCCAGTAGACGGTGCCGAGATTGCCAAGCGTCGAGGCCCAGTCGTCCGGATCGGCGTCGCGTGTGTAGACGGTCAGCGCCTGGTCGAAGGCGGCAGCCGCCTTGTCGAGGTTTTCGCGACCGGCCTCGCGTTCGCCCAGCGTCGACAGTGTGGTGGCGAGATTGTTTTGCGTGGCAGCCCATTGCCGCGGGCTGTTTTCGCGCGACACATAGGTCAGCGCCTTTTCATAGGCAGCGACCGCCTGCACCAGAAAGGCATTGTCGCCAGAGAAAGAACCATGCGCGGAGAGCGCCTGGGCCTCGGCTGCCTTGTAGAACCAGGCTTCATGGTCGTCCCATTTCTCGACCTGCTCATAGGCCTTGGCGTAGTCCTGTGCTGCCGCCTGATAGCGGAAGGAAATTTCGTAGGTTTTGGCGCTGTCGCCGAAAACCTCGGCAAACTCGAACCGACGCGCCTTGAGGTCGGCTTCGGCCTGGTCGACGGTCTTCGACAGTTCGCCAACGCGGGCCTTGGCCTGTTCATGGATTTTCTGCGCTGCTTCGAGTGCGCCTTCTTGCACCGCCTGCTCGGCCAGTCTTGAAAGCCGCACGATTTCCGGATCCTGGCTCTTCAGCGTCGCCTGCTCGGCTAGTCCCTGTTTCAGCCGCTCGGTCTGGCCGCGCAGCAATTTATCGAGCTCGGCCGCATCCCTGGGTTTCTCGGTGCCCAGCGTCTTCAGCATGGCGTAGAGCGCATCCATCGGTACGCCGCCGTCGCGGGCGATCGTCTCGATCTGGCGGCGTTGCGGGTCGGGCAGCGTCGAGATCGTCACCAGCAGCCGGCGACGCTCGCTGAGTATCTCGCCCTCTTCGCCTTTCGGCACCTCGGCGGGCGTACCGAAATAGAGCAGCCGGCGCAGGCTCTCATTGACCCACGGCCGCTGCCGGCCGCCGGTCTTGAGATAGACCTCCTCGCCGATCATGCGCAGCACGGTGCCGAATTCCTCGCCGCCCATCATGTCGATGTGACGTAATATGGCTGCCGCATAGGGGCTGTTGCCGTCTGCGGGACCGTCGAGCGCCACCTTGCCGGGCTCGGCGGCAAAGCCGATGACCTGGCCCAGGCTGTCATCCGCCGCACCCTTGGCCGGCGCTCTGCCGTTCAGCGCCACGACGCTGCGGGTTTCGCCAAGGCCGCCGGCGCCGATCGGCTTGCCCGCTTCGCCCGGCGTCAGTTTGAGCAGCGTGCCCGGTGGAAACGGATCGTTGCGGCAGGCATCGAGCAGCACGATGGTGACCGGCACCTTGGCCTTCAGCTCGGCCACGATCGATGACAGCGGCACCAGCTTCTCGCCGGCATCGTCGAGCGCTGTAATGTCGGTATCGACCGGCACCAGGAAATTCTCGCCGCCGGCTTCGATGCCGTGGCCGGAATAGTAGATAATGGCGACGTCGGCACCCTCGGCATCGTCGACGAAGCCTTCGAGGTCGCGTCGCAATTTGCGCGCGTCGCGATTGGTCGCGACATCGGTTTCGAAGCCGAGCCTGTCGAACATATCCTCGATGGCGCGGGCGTCGTTTTCCGGATTGGGCAGCTTGCCGACATGCTCATAATCGGACTGCCCGATGACGAGCGCGACGCCCTTAAGCGCCTTCGGCTCTTCAGCCCGCGCAGGAACCAGCGCGCACAAAAGTGCAAGCAGCGCGGCAAACGCCACGCCTATGCGCCCTGTTGCCCCTGAAAACAGCATCGTCGTCCCACCCCAAACCCAGCGCGCCATCTTCCGCAACGGCATGGCATCATGATGGCCGGCGCGTGGCAAGTGTTCGGGCAAGAGGTGTTCTTGTCGTGGGGAAGGGAGGCAGGAATGTCATGCTGCTCCGCGCCCCCTCCTGTCCCGCCGGCCTCTCGCCCCTCGCCCAGCGCTGCGCGGCCGCTACTTGTTTGTTGACAGGCATGCGAGGCCTACATGTGGAATTTGGCAGCAGAGGGCTGGAGGCTCCTCAAGCAGAGCGTCATCGGCTTCATCGACGACAATGCGCTGAGCCATGGGGCGGCGATAGCGTTTTATGCCACGACCTCGCTTGCGCCGATCCTGCTCATCGTCGTCGCTATTGCCGGCATGGCCTTCGGGCACGAGGCGGCGCAACTCGCCCTTTCGGCACAGATCGCTGGCCTGATGGGGCCGCAAAGTGCCGAGCTGCTGCAGGCGACGATCGAGAGCGCCTCGCAGAAGGAAGCGGGAACCCTTGCCAGCATTCTGGGGCTGGTCACGCTGTTCGTCGCCGCATCCGGCGTGTTCGGCGAAATGCAGCTGGCGCTGAACGAAATCTGGAAAGTCAAACCGAGCGGGGCAACGATTTCACGAATGGTGCGGGCACGCATTGCAAGCCTGGGCCTGGTCGCCGCGCTTGGTTTCCTGCTGCTGGTGTCGCTGGTCGTAAGCGCTGCAATTTCGGCGCTCGGAGAGGTCATCAACGCCGACCTGCCGTTCGGCACCATCATCCTGAGCGCCATCAACGGGATCGTCTCGTTTGCCCTGATCACACTGCTGTTTGCCGCAATCTACAAGGTGCTGCCGGACCGCAGCCTGCAATGGCGCGATGTCGGCATCGGCGCCGCGGTCACCGGGTTTCTGTTCACCATCGGCAAGTCGCTGATTGGCTGGTATATCGGAACCAGCGCCATCTCATCATCATACGGCGCGGCCGGCGCCCTGCTCGTCGTGCTGTTATGGGTCTATTATTCAGCGGAGATATTTCTGCTGGGCGCCGAATTCACGCGAGCCTATTCGGTTCGACATGGCAGCCGGTCCGATTTGAAGAACAAGGTGGAATTGCATGGCAAATGAGTTCACGCCGAAATTCGACCTAGCCGACGAGGTGGTGGTGGTCACCGGCGCCTCGCGCGGCATCGGCCGCGCCAGGACAACCGCACTGGGTCAAACCTAGTGTCCGGCTTCCTCATTCATTGCCGGCAAGCCAACGGACCATATTCGCCATCAGTCTTCCGTAGAACGGCCACGCGAGGAAATCCTGCGAGAGCCAATGCGGGCCGATATCGGTTGCCCAGGCAATCGTGCGGCCGCGGCCATGGCTATCGACGGCAAGGAGCGGCCAGTCGGTGCCGCGATGGTGGCAGGTCGCCAGAAGCCGGGACGAACCGTCGCGCCTGAATTCCAGCTTGTTCATGCCGAGAATCGGCGGCAAAGGCCCCTCCACCCCGGAAAAAATCGGATGTGACGACTGCAGGATGGAGGCCTGCAGGCCTTGCGGCACCTCCATGCCGTCGCAGTAGGGTAGGCAATGGACCGGCAGAACGTCCTCGACCGGGGTGTCGTGGAAACGCGCCGTCCCGAACATGCCCTGAAAGCCCATATAACCGCCGGCCAGCATCAGCCCGCCGCCACCTTCGACATAGGCCTTGAGCACATCGAGGCGGTTGACGCCGACACGCCCGGCGCGGGCATCCGGCGTCACCAGCAATGTCAGGGCGCCGACATCGGAGATCACCACCGCCTGATATTGGGCGAGCCCATCGAGGTCATAGGGAAACTCCGCGCTGCAACGCTCGCCGCCGATCTGCGTGACCGCGATGCCTTCAGTGGCCAGCGCGGCATTGAAGGCCGTCGCGCCATTTGTCGAGGCCGCACTTGTAAGCACGTCGCTGCCGATGGCGATCGACGTCGTCGCCGCAAAGGTTTCGCCCGCAAGCAATATCTTCATTGCCGCCCCGCACTGTTTCATTCGAGAGGTTTTTGGGAAGGGCGCCGGATGGACCGGCGCCCCCTAGAACTCAAGCTCTACAGGATCAGAATTTGAACTCGGCCAGATTTTCGGGAGTCACGATCTTGGCCGGACCAAGGATCAGTTCGCCGCCGGCGCCAATCGTGTATTCGCCGAGCCTGCCTGCCGTGAACTTCTCACCCTCCTTGCCGGTGATCTTGCATTGCGCAAACGCCTGGGCCGTCTGATAAGTAAGATAGCCAAGATCGGTGACGTTCCACCAGATATCCTGAGCCGCTTCGTCCTTGATGTATTTCGAGATCAG
Source organism: Mesorhizobium sp. M1169 (assembly GCF_040318345.1). Lineage (NCBI taxonomy): Bacteria > Pseudomonadati > Pseudomonadota > Alphaproteobacteria > Hyphomicrobiales > Phyllobacteriaceae > Mesorhizobium > Mesorhizobium sp. M1169. The sequence continues at coordinate 317,269 of NZ_JAMYME010000003.1, forward strand.
AGTGGCCGGCGCGAGGCCGGTCAGCTTGACCTTGCCGATCATGCCCGCTTCCTCGAGTGCACGCGCGGCCGCCGGAAGGCCGATGCCTGCCGGGACGATGATCACCTTGAGATCGGGAAACGCCTGGACCAGCGCCAATGCCTGCTGCTGGTTGATCTGTTCGCTTTCTTCGCCATAGGCCACCTGCACCAGCTTCATTTTGGAGAACTTCGGCTCGGCCGCCATTTTCGCCTTCATGAAGTCGATCCAGGCATTCTGGTTGGTCGCCGTCGGCGTCGACGACAGGATCGCGAATTCGCCTTCACCGCCGCTGAGGGCGAATGCACTTTCGAGCATCATCTCGGCGAGGCTGTCGCCCTTCACCTGATTGACGAACACCGCACGCGCATCGGCGGCCACATCGGAGTCATACGAAATCACCCTGACGCCCTGCTGAACGGCGCGCTTCAGCGCAGGCGCGACGGCGTTGGCGTCGTTGCCGGCAATTGCGATGACTCCGACCTTCTGCGAGACAAGGCTGTTGATGAATTCGATCTGCGCCTCGGCGGTCGCCTGCGATGGGGCGACCTGGGTAGCGGTGCCGCCAATTTCCTTGGCTGCCTCTTGTGCGCCTCCAAAGGCCACTTTGAAGTAGGGATCCGTGTCGAGCTTGGGCAGGAAACCGACCGTTACGGGTTCCTTGGCGCACTCCTGGCTGAAGGCCAGCGAGCTTTGCGCAAGCAGAACCGCGGATGCGAGCAGGGCTAATCTAAACGCTTTCATTGTGACTCCTCCGTCAAAATTCGGGCTTGAAGGAAGGGGCCCGAGATCACCCCTTTGTCTCGCGCATTGCGCGGGATCTGCTGAGCATCTCCTGTGTGGAGCGCCAGTAATTGCCGACCAGCAGCGAGCCGATCAAAAGCAGGCCGATGATCATGCCCTGCGCGTCGCCACCGATCTGGTTCAGCGCCAGCACGTTGCGGATGATGGCGATCAGGGCCAGTGCCAGCATGACGCCGGTCAGGCGGCCCTTGCCGCCAAAGACGCTGACGCCGCCGAGCAGCACGATGGTGATGACGTCGAGCTCCATGCCGAGCGCATTGTTGGCGCGGGCGTTGGAAAGGCGCGCGGTATAGACGATGCCGGCTATCGCCGCGACGACGCCCGAGACGACGAACAGGTTCAGCACCATCCGGCGCGTGTTTATGCCGGAATAGCGCGCCACTTCGGGGCTGCCGCCGAGCGCGTAGATGCGCTTGCCGGTCGGCGTCTTCTGCAGCACGACCGCAAACACCGGCGCCAGCACCAGGAAGGGCACGATGGTCCACGGTATCTCGGTGCCAGGCAGGTTGTTGATGCCGAAATCGACGACCGCGGGCGGCAGGATGTTGACCGAGCCGGTGCCGAGCAGGATGTAGCCAATGCCTCGATAGAGCGCCATGGTGCCGAGCGTCACAACCAACGACTGCAGTCCAAGGCCCGAGACCAGATAGCCGTTGAAGGCGCCGAGCAGGCCGCCGATGACGAGCGTCAGCGGGATTGCGGCAAGTGTCGGCACACCGGCCTGGACCAGCAAGCCAAAGACGACGGACGTCAGCGCCAGCACCGAGGCGATCGACAGGTCGATCTCGCGGGTGATGATGAGCAGCGCCATCGGCAGGATCAGCAATGCCTTTTCCGAGGCGCTGGCGGCCAGTTGCGAGAGATTGAAGCCGGAAACGAAATTCGGCACGAAGATCGCCGCGTAGAGGAAGATGGCCACGCAAGAGGTCGCCAGCAGCAGATCCCAGAAGTCGATCGAACGGAGGAACTTTTTCACCGCGCCCTCGCCTGTCTTGCCTGCTCGGCCCGCCGCACGATGAAGGTGTCGATGCCGATGGCGACCAGGATCACGAGGCCGTAGACGCCCTGCAGCCACAGCGGGTCGACGCGCACCAGCGTCAGCCCGTTCTTGATGACGAGCAGCGTGAGCGCGCCGAGGATGATGCCGAGCAGCGTGCCCGAACCACCGCGGATGGCGACGCCGCCGACCACCGCCGACGCGATCACGGTGAGTTCGAAACCGAGCGCGACGCGGGCATCGATGGTCGCATAGCGGGATGCCCACAGCGCGCCGCACAGGCCGCCGAGCAGGCCGGCCATGCCAAAGGCCAGCAGGATGCGGCGGTCGACGGGGATGCCGATAAGACGCGCGCCGTCGGGATTGGAGCCGGCGGCGAACAGTTCGCGCCCGATGGCTGTACGATAGAGCAGCACGTAGCCCAGGCACAGGATAACGATCGCGATGACGACGATCAGCGGCACGCCGGCGATCTTCAGGCCGGTCATGTCGAGCCAAGCTTGCGTTACTTCGTCGGCGCTGATCTGGTCACCGGCTGCCCAGATCGAGTTGAAGCCGCGGAAGATCGACATCGAGGCCAGCGTGACGACGATCGCCGGGATCTTTCCCCTGGTGACGACGAGGCCGTTGATCAGGCCGGCGACGCCACCGACGGCGCATGCGGTTATCAGGCCAATGCCGATGTCGAGCCCTGGATAGGCCTGGACCATGCTGGCCGCCATGTAAGCCGACAGGCCGATCACCGCAGCGATCGAAAGGTCGATGTTGCGGGTGATCAGCACCAGCATCTGCGCGAGTGCCGCAACGACGAGCAGGGCGGCATCCATCGACACGGCGGTCAGGTTTGCAGCGCTCACCATGCGCGGGTTGATGATGGTGACCGGGATGGCGACCGCCAGCATCGCGGCGAGCAGACCGAACTCCCGCCGCTTCAGTATGTCGAGCGGTCCTTTTCTCTTCTCCTCGCCGGTGGCCTGTGCCGCATCGGCGCTTTCGCCGGCCTTGGTCGCTGCTTCCAGCACCTTTTCCTGAGTGGCTTCGCCCCTGGCAAATTCGGCCGTCCGATGGCCTTCGCGCAGGACGATGATGCGGTCGCACATGCCGATGAGCTCGGGCATTTCGGAGGAGATCAGGATGATTGCCATGCCCTGGGCGGCAAGGTCGGCGACCATCGCATGCACTTCCGCCTTGGTGCCGACGTCGATGCCTTGCGTCGGCTCGTCGAGGATGAGGACGCGCGGTTCGGTGCGCAGCCATTTGGCCAACACCACCTTCTGCTGGTTGCCGCCGGACAGTTCCTTTACCGGCTGCGCGTAGCCGGAAAAGCGAAGCTTCATGCGCTTCAGCCAGTCCGAAACCAGATTGATCGCGCGGTTCGTGCCGTAGAAACCGGAGCGGGCTGCCTTGTCGAGGACTGGCAGCACCGCGTTGTCGAGGATGGAAAAATCCATCACCAGGCTCTGGCCCATGCGGTCTTCAGAGACATAGGCGATACGCGCATCCATGGCGTCGCGTGCCGACGCGAAGCGCACTGCTTCGCCGTCGATCAGGATTTCGCCGGCATCGGGCTGGTCGATTCCGAACAGCACGCGCGCGATCTCGGTCCGCCCGCTGCCGACCAGGCCGCCGAGCCCGAGCACCTCGCCGGCATGGAGCTTGAGGTCGATATTGGAAAAGCCACCGGCGTGCGAAAGCCCCCTCGCCTCCAGCACCAGTGCGCCGGTGGCGTGGCTTCGTTGCGGATAGAGGTCGGTGACCTCACGGCCGACCATCATGCCGATGGCAGCGGCGCGGCCAAGCTCGGCCTTCGGCTTGACGCCAATGAGACGCCCGTCGCGCAGCACCGCGATGCGGTCGGCGATGCGGAAGATCTCGTCCATGCGGTGGCCGACGAACATCATCGCCACGCCGTGCAGCCGCAGGTCGGCGACGACAGTGAACAGCCGCTCGACCTCGCGCTGCGACAGGGCGGCCGTCGGCTCGTCCATGATCAGCACCCGCGCGTCGAGCGACAGGGCGCGGGCGATCTCGACCAGTTGCTGTTCGGAGGTGCGCAACATTCCGAGCCGGGTTTCGGCCGGCACGTCGAGGCCGACTGTCGCCAGCACCCTGCGCGCGCCGGCAAGCATGGCGGCGTTGTCGATGCCGCCGAAGCGGTCGCGCGGCATATGGCCGAGATAGATGTTCTCCGCCACCGAAAGATCAGGGAAAAGACCGGGGTGCTGGTGCATGACCGAGATGCCGGCAGCCTGGGCGTCGTGCGGCGAATGGAAGACCACAGGCTTGCCATCGACTTCGACATGGCCGCCGGTCGGGAGATACACGCCGGCCAGCAGCTTTACGCAAGTGCTCTTGCCGGCGCCGTTTTCGCCAAGCAGAGCCAGCACCTCGCCTGAGCGCAATTCGAAGGACGCGTCCTTGAGGGCGATCGTGCCGCCGAAGGCTTTTGTCGCCTGAACCAGGGCAACGGGGACAGCCGCGTCGCTCTTCACCATGGCGTCGGCTTCGCCTAATGCGCCCAAGTGCAGCACCTTTCCTCCCTGGTCCTGTTTTTTCAATTTGCTATATTAAATGGCCGAATGCCGCAACTGGAAAATTGACTTCCATGGCCGCGAAGGGCACTGTCGCGTCGCGCACGGGTGCGATTGGAGTGCTCGACCCCGCGGCAGCCTCAAAGCTGCAAGCGGCTGGAGTGGCTCTGCGGGAATGAATGGGGAGGCGCCGGTTTTGTCCGGAAAAGGCAGCAATTCGGTCAAGGTTCGGCATTATAACGAGCGCTTCGTGCTTGATGCCATTCGCCGCCTGAAGGAGGCATCCAAGTCCGATCTGGCGCGCGCCGCAAATCTGACGCCGGCTGCGGTCGCCACCATTGTCGACGGGCTGGAATCGTCCGGATTCGTAAAGCAAGTGGGAAAAAGGTTCGGGCAACGCGGATCGCCATCCACTCTCTACCGACTTGCACCTGAGCGTATCTACAGCGTCGGCATCAAGATCGGCCGGCGCGCGCTGGAAGCCGTGCTCGTCGACTTTGCCGGCGAGGTCCGCTCGCGCGAGTCGCACGAATATCGCTTTCCGGATCCCGACATGGTGCTCAAGGCAGGCAACATGTCGCTGGCCAATTTCGACAAGCTGGTCGAGGGGCTTGGCGATGCCAGCATCGTCGGCGTCGGCATCGCCTCGCCATATTTCCTCGGCGGCTGGAGCGAAGAGCTCGGCTTTCCCGACGATCTCGGCAGCCGCTGGGAAGCAATTGATCTGACGACGTTCTTCGCCACAAAGCCGAAGACCCCGGTCTTCGTGGAAAACGACGCATCATCGGCCGCACTCGCCGAACTCATCCAGGGGACCGGCGCGCGGTTCCGCGACTTCATGCATATCTCGATCGACACCTTTGTCGGCGGCGGACTGGTGCAAGGCGGCAAGGTCCATACCGGGCCGCACGGCAACAGCGCCGCGCTCGGTCCTTTGCCGGTCTCGCCTTCAAGCCTCGATTCGGTGGCGGCCAAGCCGGCGCGCTACCAGAGCCTGCTGCATCGCGCTTCGATCTATGTGCTGGTCAATCATCTCAAATCGCGCGGCATCGAGATCAACCGTGTGCGCGAACTCGATCCCTTGCCGCCGGGGGCGCGCGAGCCGCTGTCCGAATGGATCGACGATTGTGCCAATGCGCTGGTCGAGGCGATCATCGCCATCACCTCCGTCATCGACATCGAGGCGATCGTTCTCGACAGCATCCTGCCGCGGCCGATCCATCTCGAGCTGCTGGCAAAGGTGCAGACCCAGTTCAACAGGATCAGCGCCATCGGCATCGTGGCGCCGGAAATCGTCTCGGGACAATTCGGCCCCGAGGCCTCGCCGATCGGCGCGGCGATGCTGCCGTTCTCGGCGCTGTTGGCGCCCGACAGCGGCGTGCTCATGATCGGCAAGGACAGAACAATGCTGCCGGGCAGCCTTTCGAGGCTTGCCAGCCAAGGCCAACCAGCAAGAAGCTCAGCGCCTTCAACGGCATAAGACAGTGCCGCGAAAGAGCATCAAGCTCCAGGCATCATCAACATCAGCTCGCAGTCCGGCACGGGCACGACGGGCTTTTTGCGCCGGCACTGGAACTTTTAGCGGCTGCTAATCTTCATTCGTCACCAACATTGAAATGCCGATCGGTCCGCGCTCCGCTTCAGTGCGGGCCCAGGAAGCAAGGAGGAACATATGAACTGGGATCAAATCAAGGGAAAATGGACGCAGTTCAAAGGCAAGGCGAAGGAGCAGTGGGGTGACCTCACCGACGACGATCTTGATCGGATCGAGGGCAACCGGGACCAGCTCTTGGGGCGTATCCAGGAGCGATATGGCATCGCCAAGGAAGAGGCAGAGCGTCAGGTTGATAACTGGTCCAGGAGCATCAGCTGAGCCTGGACGCAACTCCGTCTTCTGCCCCCACCGGGGTGAAACTCTGCGTCGCCCGCCGTGCCGACTGGTGCGGTGGGCTCTTTCGACAGCGAGGCCCCGCGAGGAACCTTTAGCCGTATCTAATATTCTACTTGCGTGGCGGGCTTCGCCCGGCGTGCGCCCCGCCCGGAGGCGAAGGAGCGTAATCATGAACAACATTATCTGGCTGGTCGGCGCCATCGTGATCGTAATCGCCATTTTGAGCTTTTTGGGTCTGCGATAGGCCTTAGCCCTCTCCTCGACCTCTTCGATTCGGCAACGGCTCCCTCTCGGCGTGGCCTCACTGCCCGTTGCATTCAAGCAGGTCAGACTTAGGTCCCAAGCAAGATACTCAAGGATTGGACCGAAGCCCCGGCTGAGGAACGTAGCCGGCTGGCTCACGTTGTGGTGAGCTTTGGCGCGACGAAGATGCGTCCGGGCGGATGAGTTCAAGCCAGGGAGGAGAGGCCCCGACGCTCCGAACGGGCGGCGGGCCTGGACGTAAATGCAAACGATCAGCAGGCTGTTCAATTCCCATGCCCAGGCAGCACGTGCCGTTGCCAGGCTTCAGGCTGCCGGGATTCGTCGCCGGCAAATCAGCGTCGTCGGATCTTACAACGACAATGATGAACCGATCAGCGTTGCTGGATATTACGACGATGAGATGAGCGCTCTCTGGCGGGGTGCCGTTGCTGGTGCCGCACTTGGCGCCACCGCTGGTCTGTTGGCCGGCTTCAGCGCTTTTGGAGCTCAAGACGTTGATCCTGCGGGGATGACCGGCATGGCCCTGGTCGGTGCGGCGTGGGGCGGCTTTGCCGGCGTGCTTCTCGGAACTTTCGCCAATTTTGCCCAGAAGCCGCGCAAGCCGAAGATCGCTGAGGGTGTCGTACTGGTGATGGCCCGCGTCGATGAAAGGCAGGCCGGCGCCGCGCATACGGTGCTCCGGAGTTTCGCGGAGATGCCTTCCGGGCCGATGAAGAGGAGCGCTTTGCCAAGTTCAAGCCGGCTCCGCGTCCGATCTGGTGCCCGATGAAGTTTGTTTCGCGAAACGGCAATTCAAACCGGAGGCGCCCGACGAAAGCTTGGCAAACCAACACTTTGGAAGCATGCGGGCTACTTGCCGTCGTGTTGTCCTTTATTATTACCGTTCTGTTGGTTGGTCTCATCCTTGGCTGAACCCATGCCCCTGCCACCGGCGACACTATGCCGGGCAATTGGCGAAGGTTGTGGCCAGTTCGAAGGATTAAACCATTCGTGCTAAGCGTTGATAGCGTGTAGCCATAGGAGAGGACGCCAACGTGGACAAACGGGCTGAAGGAGACGCGGAGAAATTGGCTCGAGGCGAGTTCGAGCTCAAAGCCGAACGATATGGCGTGAACGCCTTTCTTCTCGTTGTCGAACTTGTAAATCTGCTGGAAAAGCGCGGAACGATCAGCAGCGACGACGTCGCGAAAATCGCCGAAGCCGCCGCACTTGCCGTTGCCGCATCCAGCGAACCCGACGTGAACAGCATCAATCTGTTGCAGGCCATCGCTGCCGCACGCCGGCCCAAATAGGCTTATATCAAATCCGCCAGCAATCGGCGCCAACCGATAAACGCTATGTTGAACTGATCTCGGTCGAGCGTACGGAGCCTTTCCATGTGCAATGACTACGAGCAGCACATCGCCTGGGCCGAATACTGCCGGATGATGGAATCGCTGGCGCTCAAAATCCCCAGCCATCAAACCGAATTGGATCTGCCGCAGGCGGATGACATCCACATCAACGACCCCGCGCCGGTAATGCGCGCCGCCGGCGACGCAATCGAACTGGCGTCGATGACGTTCGGCTTTCCCCCGGCCGGGCCAAAAGGCGGACCTGTATTCAACTTTCGCTCGGAGGGCCGGCAGTTCAGCAACAGCAAGCGCTGTCTCGTTCCGGCGTCGGCATTCTTCGAATTCACGGGAGCGAAATATCCAAAAACCAAGCACAGGTTGACGCTGAATGGCCATTCGTTCATGGCGATTGCCGGGCTGTGGCGCGAGGGTGTCGGCAACAAGCCGCCGACGTTCACGATGCTGACGACCGATCCGGGGCCGGATGTCGCGCCATATCACAATCGGCAAGTGGTTGTGCTGCGGCCATCGGACTGGGCGGCATGGATCCATCTGACGAAGTCCGAGGCTGAACTCATGCTGCCACTGCCGGAAGGGTCGCTCAGCGCGGAAACAGTTCGCGCAGGTTCCGAGTAGGATCCATCGGAAGACTGCGCGCGCTGAGCTACGGCCGCGCCGCATCGTCACGGCGATGCGCGCCATGCTCAGAACGAATGCCCGCGCGATATAAGCGCTTCAGCCCGGCTTGACGTAGCCGGCGGTGACCTCGTCTTTGTGGGCCGCGAAAGCTTCCAGGACTTCGGTTTTCTCAGGCTTCGGAATTTTGAAATGATCCAACGTCCGCCCGAGTTCGGCTGCGACCTCATCGAATTCCGCGGGGGAAATCCGCAGGTCGCGATGCGCCTCCTCGAGACCGAGCGGCGTCGTGCCGGGCTTGGTGGCGACGAACTTGAAGGGCCCGCCAGAAACGTCGCAGACCCACAGCGTGCGCATGAACTTAAGGCCGGGCAACCTTTCCAGGTTCTTGGTGTGCCATTTGCGCAGCTGCGGATTCTTGGACCTTTGGCCGACGATCGGGTTCCTCACGACGGCGTCGCTGAAATGATCGATCACCGCTGCGATGGCAAACACGCCGCCCAGCCGCTCATACAGACTTTTCTCGGATGTGGTTTTCTTCGTCTGCGCGAGCGCTTTGTCGACAGGCAATACCGACGTCGATGCGGCGGCCAGCGCCAGCGCGGCGACAACACTTCGTCTTGTGAGAGAAGTCGAAATTTTCATCCCTGGTTCCCTTCGAGGTTAGGCCAGAGCGAGCCGCAGCCTGTCTGGCGGGCTTCATGAAATGACATTCGGACACTTTGCCGTATTTTAGCACCGCCTAAAGAACTAACGAGCCCTTCGCCCGAATTATTCCGATTGGGCGGCATTGCCGTGGTCAACATGCGTCAAAAGGGGCGAAGGCCGCGCGGATGAGGAAGTGTTAAGCACGCGTCGCTGCACGCGGCAGAGGTCGCGAAGCCACTTCGGCCGCATCTGTGCCCCTGACCTTGGGCATTTTCCTTCTGTGTCGTGTTGTCGGCGGCAATCAGCCCCGGTAGGGGGCGTACAATCGCTTCCCGCGGCTTTGCCGGCTGCTTGCGGCCAATAGCCTGTGCTTTTCGAAGATCGCGAGCTTCTGCGGATAGGTCATCCGCACCTTGGCGTTGCACCCGTCGCATCTGAAGTGCGCGATTGTTCTTAGTGCAGAGCCCTTTCTTACCGCCGGATGCAAGCAATCCGGACATTCGAATGTGAGCGCGACATCCGATAAGTCTTCGGCTAAGCCCATTTCCGTCCCCTTCGCAAGCTCGGTGGCTACACTCTGGCGATTCTCCATGAGCAATTCAGATGCCAATCCGATTGTGCCAATGCGGGACTAGAACAATTCGCCTCGGAACGCCGCCTAGCTAGTGCGCCTTCTCTGCGCCTTTTGAGCGACGAAGAGACCTAACTTCCTCCAGCAGTTCGCGCTCATTGGTAGTCACGTTTCGGAAGATTGCGACAATCATCACCGCCAAGGCTTCGGCATCCAGGCTTAGAGGGTCAATGTGCTCATCTGCGCAAACCTGATCAAACACGCGTTCACAAATAGCCAAATCGTGAGGGCTGAGGCGAGTGCGATTGAAACGCCGGCGCGACATTTGCGAGCCTTCGACGCCCGCCGCCCCGTTGCAAAAGAAGCGGGCCTTGGCAAGAAACGCGAGTCGTTGAGTGGTTGTTCCCGGCTGCAAGCTTTGGTTAAGCCGCCTGCAGCAGGGCAGACTGGAACGCCTTCCCCGCGCGCATCATGGCGCGTGCGAGCGGAGCTGTGCCTCGACCTTGGCATTTTCCTAGCATGGCGAGATGCTTGGCACCTCAGGCATTTTCGGGCGCCCGCCCGAACGGGGCTGGCCGCCATGCGCGGGCCGATCTTGGACGGCTGGACCGTTGGACTCACGTCAGACACAGTAGCCTGGGGGCAAGACTGCTTCGAACTCTAAACGGGGGCCGTCGGCTACCCATTTGACGACGCGGAGGAGCCACGCCTTGCGCTGCTGGCACTCGTCATCGCAGCCAATGCCACCGCGACACCTAGTTCCAACGCTTGAAAACTCTCCCTAGAGGGTTTGGCATCATGAACAGTCTTCTTTGGCGGCAGGCGCTTTAGCTCGCTCGAAACTTGGTCCGTGCCGTAAGTCGGTACATATGCTATAGCTAATATTGGGTCGAAGGGGACGACCATGAAAGGGAGGACCAACCATGAAGCCGCATTCCCTCAGCGCCCGTCGTATTGGCCTGCTTATATTCTCGGTGTGTGCTTTCGGGCTGATGACGTCAGCCTCAATGCCCGCAGACAGCAAATTCGCCGTCGAGCCGGTGGTTGAGAAAAAGGTGAAGGAACTGCCCTCCGGACCGTTGTACTGGCGGCTGGATAATCTGCCAACGCTGGCGCAAGCCCAAAGCGTTGCGGGCCCGACCTCGCTTGCGGCCGAGGTCGCAGGCAAGGTCTGGCTGTTCACGCTTGGACCGAAGGATGGCTCTACGACCGGCGGAACCAAGGTCGTCGAGATCGGACCGATCCCTCCGATCAGCGCAAGCGAGTATTTGCTGCGTGTCAACCGCGCCGGTGGAGCGCCCGGCGTCAAGACGAAGATCCATACGCATCCGGGACCGGAGGCCTTCTATGTGCTGGCCGGCAAGCTCGGCCAGAGAACGCCCCACGGAGTGACCTATGCTGAAGCTGGCACGGCAATGATCGGACACGGGGCCAACACGCCGATGGAGGTGTTCAGCGCCGGCACAACCGATCTCGATGAGCTGGCCATCTTCGTGGTCGACGCCAATCAGCCGTTCTCGTCGCCGGCCAGCCTCGATTGAGGCGACATTTCCCGGGATGATACTTCCGCTCTCCACCTGTTGCAGACAGTCGGCGACCAGTTGACGCTAACAGGTGCATGCTGAATTCGATGGTGCTGCGAGAGAGGATTGAACTCTAGGTACCTATAATAAAATCAACTACTTACGATGAGTTTTGTAACATTGTGACGGGCGACAAAATGGCTGGGAATCACTTCTAGCCTGCGGTTCTGGCTGGACGCCAAAAGACCCGCCTCCCCTTTACTGTTTTCTCTCCAAGGCATTCTAGATCAAGCCTTCATTTGAATGCCTGGACCTTCACCGCGCCGCCAAGCACCAGGAACCGAAATACGTTTACGACGATCCGTATGCGCCGTGATGATAGATCAGCGCCGGGCCCGGCTCTCCGCTCACCACATGCCGGACGCTGCCGAGGATCAGCGCGTGGCTGTGGCGAATAATAGTATCCTCAACCGCGCAGTCGACCGCGGCAAGCGCCTCGTCGAGTGCCAGTGCGCCGCTTGCAAGGCTGGACCAGCGAGCGCCCTCGTAGCGCGCCCACCCCTTCAGGCCACCGCGCCCGGCAAAGCGGTCGGCAATCGCGATCTGGTCGGCACGCAGCACATTCACGCAGAAATGCCGATGCCGGCTGATGGCTGCCCAGGTAGACGAGTTCAGATTGATGCTGACAACCATCACCTCTGGTTCGACCGATAGGGAATGGGCGGTGGTAACGGTTGCGCCCGTCCGTTCGTCGCCAACACCTGCGGTGACCACGGAGACAGCTCCGGCCAGGTGTCGCATCGCAAATTTCAGGGGAACCCGGGTTTCCACTAAGGTTTCCACTAGGGGAACGCGTTCGGTCAGTGTCATCTGGATAGCCTCATCGTGTTTGCAGCTTCACGACGCCTTGCGACGCAACGCCGTTTGGTATCCCAACCATTGGTGAATTTCGGCGGCGATGCGCTCGGCATGTGCGGTGACTTCGGGAATTCCCATCAGTTCGCCGACGCTGCCTCGCGCCAATGGCCCGCTGACGAAAACGCTGTCGGTCGGGCGCCCGGATGTGCCGACCGCACGGCCTTGGCTGTCGGTCTCCAAACCAAGACCAATCGGGTCGAGCCGGACCAATCCCATCCGCTCGAGCGCCGCAATCGCCGTGTTGGTCCGCAAGATATCGGCGTGCGCCGGTCCGGTCGTCACGACCACACTGTCGAAAGCCTCGACAACGAGGCTGCGTTGGCCACGCAGCCGCTGCCTGACGCGAATGCGTCCGTCGACCTGTTCGGCGCCGACAATCGTTGCGGCGCGATAGGCAAGCTTACCCTCGGCGACGCATCGATCGAGCACGTCCGCAACTTGCGGCGCGAGGCGGAAGCGATGCACGTCCCAGAGCGCACGAAGATGGCGTGCCACACGTCGCTGCTCGGCCAGCGGCAAGGCCTGCCAGATGGTTTGTCCCTGACGTCGGACGGCATCGAGCACCGGATGCCAGTCTTCGCCCCGACGCTTGGCATCAAGGATCGTTACCCGGATGCGCCTGAATAGTGCCGTTGCGCTGCGTGAAGGAAGGGTCGTGAAATCGCCAATTGGATCGGCCAGCATCGCGGCTTGGCCGCGCGAGCGATAGCCGTGGCGTGACAGCGCGACGATGTGGCCACGATGCCCCTTGCGGTCGAGCGTTGCAATCACGTCCGCCGACGTCAGTCCGGTGCCCACGACCAGGACACGGTCGTCGCGGCCGATCGCTTCCAGCCTCTCGAGATCATAGGGATTGGCCACCAGCCCGGCTGTGCCAGCCACGGACTTCAGGGGCATCGGCAAGGCCGGCGGCGGATGCGTCGTCGCAATCACCACGGCGTCGGCAGCGAGCGTCCCGCCATCAGCGAGGATCAGACGGTAGCCCTCGCCGGTGCGCTCGACCGATGCGACGGCGGACCTGACATGGCGGATCGTTTTGCTGAGAAGGAAGGGCCGGAGATGAGATCCCACATAGCGCCCGAAAACGCGACGCTGCGGGTAGAGTGCTCCGTAGGCGGCAATAGCCTCGGCATCGTCTACAATGGCTCTGGTCTGCTCCAGCCAGTCGGCAAAGTGGCTGTCCTGCCCGGAGATCAGCGTCATTCTCGACGCCGGCACATTGATGCGATGTGCCGGATCGGCCGTGGAATAAGCCAGACCATAGCCGAGCCCCTCGCGGGGCTCGACGACCACGATATCGGATGCACCGGCCGGGAGCAGTCGCGCCAGATGAAACGCAGTCGCCGCACCTGAAAAGCCGCCGCCGACAATCGCTATGATCGGTGCGCTGGCGCTCAAGACTGGCTCGCGCGCAGCGCCGACGGGCGATGGTCGCCGGCCACGGTTTCGCCGAAGGGGCCCATGTTGACGGCCGTCGGCCGCGTTGAGATCTCGTGATCGAGTGGCAACTGCGGCAACACAAGTTCGCCGAAGCGATAGGCTTCCTCCAGATGCGGGTAACCGGACAGGATGAATGTATCGATGCCTATGCGCCGGTATTCATCGATCCGTGCCGCCACCGTAGCCGCATCGCCGACCAGTGCGGTGCCCGCACCGCCGCGCACCAGGCCGACGCCAGCCCACAGGTTCGGGCTGATTTCCAGCTTGTCGCGGCGGCCGCCATGCAACCGGCTCATACGCGACTGGCCAACCGAGTCCATGCGCGCGAACACCTTCTGCGCCTCGGCGATCGTCTTGTCGTCCAGACGGCTGATCAGCCGATCGGCATCGGCCCAGGCTTCGTCATTGGTTTCACGGACGATGACATGCAATCGGATGCCAAAGCTCACCGCGCGTCCCGCCTTCTCGGCAAGGCCGCGCACATGGTCGACCTTTGCGGCGACATCGACCGGTGGTTCGCCCCAGGTCAGATATTTGTCGATCTGCTCGGCGGCGACTGCATTCGCCGCCTCCGACGAACCACCGAAATAGAGCGGCGGATGCGGCGTCTGCACAGGCGGGAACAGCAGCCTTCCGTCCTCGATGCGGAAGTGCTTGCCTTCGAAGGCAATGGTCTCGCCGCTGAGCACGGCCTTGTAGATATCGAGGAATTCCCGCGTCACCTCATAGCGCTCGTCATGGCTGAGGAAGATGCCGTCGCCCTTGTTCTCGACCGGGTCGCCGCCGGTGACGACGTTGATGAGCAGGCGCCCGCCCGAAATGCGGTCGAGCGTCGAGGTCATCCGCGCCGCGAGCGTCGGCGACTGCAGCCCGGGACGGACGGCAACGAGGAAGCGGAGCCGCTGCGTCAACGGCGCCAGCGCCGACGCCACGACCCAGCTGTCCTCGCAACTTCGGCCGGTCGGCAGCAGCGCGCCGTAATAGCCGATGGCGTCGGCGGCCTTGGCGACCTGGGTCAGATAGGGCAGGTCGACCGCCCTGCCCCCCTCGGAGGTGCCGAGATAGCGGCTGTCGCCATGGGTCGGAAGAAACCACAGGACCTTGATCCTGTCGGGGATGGCAGTGCTCATGAACAGTCCTCTATGACTTTACGGCGTTCTCGCTCAGCTCCAGGCGTGTAGCGGCGGATTGACGTCGTTCAGGTAATAGTTGCCGAGGATCGCGTATTTCCAGCGCACCGGATCGTGCAGCGTGTGGGTTCGGGCGTTGCGCCAGTGCCGGTCGAGATTGTGCTCGGCCAGTGTGGATCGCGTGCCGGCGAGTTCGAACAGTTTGTTGGTGGCGTTGATGGCGATCTCGGTGGTGAGGATCTTGGATTCGGCAACCGCGATCTGCGCTTCCGCGACGGTCTTATCGTTCGGATCGGCCACGGCGCGGTCGACCGCCAGCCCTGCCTTGTCCAGAACGGCCTGCGCCGCATTGGCCCGCAGGCGAAGGTCACCGACGGCCTGGATCGTGTAGGGATCCTGCCAGGCATGATCGACGCCGCTGTCGATCCACGCGCGCGACTTGGTGCGCACGAAGCTGACGG